>JAFYYM010000080.1 GCA_017557535.1 Bacteroidales bacterium
AGGTTGAGATCTCCAACACCTCTCACCCCTTCTACACTGGCAAGGTCAAGCTCGTTGACACCGCCGGTAGCGTCGACAAATTCTACCAGAGATACAAGGACCGCAAGAAATAGTCTTCTGCGGAACAAAAGGACAAAAAGTCGCGCCTTGGCGCGACTTTTTTTTGGAACATTAAGTTTTTTGTCTATCTTTGCAGTCCCAAACAACGCTGGGTTCGTATAACGGTTAGTACTCAAGATTCTCAATCTTGCAATAGGAGTTCGATTCTCCTACCCAGTACCAAAGGTGCCAGAAGGCACCTTTTTCTTTTTTATAGGTTTTCTCGTCAAATTTCGCTATTATAGCGAAGATATTCTAAAGTCGAGAAGAATTATGGAACTAGTAATCGGTCTTCTGATCATCGCAATCGGGGCGTTCTGCCAATCGTCGAGTTATGTGCCAATCAATAAGATAAAGGATTGGAGCTGGGAAAGTTACTGGATCATCCAGGGCATTTTCGCCTGGCTTCTGTTCCCGCTGATAGGATCACTCCTTTCAGTCTCCGGGACAAGCGGATCATTCGGGGACTTGCTCTCCATGATCAATTCCCAGCCCAAAGCCGCATGGCTGACCATTCTCTTCGGAGTTCTATGGGGAGTCGGTGGCTTGACCTTCGGCCTTTCGATGCGTTATCTCGGAGTCGCCCTCGGCCAATCCATCGCGTTGGGCACATGCTCCGGGCTTGGAGCGATTCTTGGACCCGTTTTCACCGGACATGCCAGTGACCTCACAACCGCCGTGATAGTCGGTGTGGTCGTTACCCTCATCGGTATAGCCATCATCGGAGTCGCCGGTGCCATGAAATCAGCCGCTCTGCCCGAGGAGGAGAAAAAGAAGGCCGTCAAGGACTTCAACTTCGGCAAGGGAATATTTGTCGCCCTGCTTGCCGGATTCATGAGCGCCTGCTTCAACATCGGACTCAGCTTCGGTAAGGATCTCTTTCTGCCCGGCACCAAGCCCATATTCCAAACCCTACCGGCCACGATGCTCGTGACCTTCGGCGGTTTCCTGACAAATGCTGCCTACTGTTTCTTCCAGAACAATAAGAACAAGACTTGGGCAGATTATGGCAAAGGCAAACTCTGGGCGAACAACCTCCTTTTCTGCTGCCTCGCCGGCTTGCTTTGGTACAGCCAGTTCTTCGGCCTCAGCCTCGGAAAGGGATTCCTCACGAACTACCCTGTGCTCATCACCTTCAGCTGGTGCATCCTCATGGCGCTCAACGTCACCTTCTCCAATGTTTGGGGTATCATCCTCAAGGAATGGAAGGGTGTGTCCAAGAAGACCATCGCCGTACTTGTCATCGGCCTAATAGTGCTGGTGTTCAGTACCTTCCTGCCACAATTAATGGCAAATTAAGTGGTAGTATAGCGTAATGATAAGCTATACACCTATATATTCACATGGCACAAATGTCTACAACCTGGAGAGGTTCGCCCCTCCAGTTGTGGATAAAGCATATCTGAAAGAACTGGGGGTGAAGGTGGATCCCGATCCGGAAACCCTCTCGGGACTCAAGCGTGGTAGCGACATATTCAAATACCGGTTCGAGAACAGGATCCTGATTCCCAGACCCAGATTCGAGACCTTTGAGGGGAATCCTGAGACCATCCATACGGAAATCCACAACTACACCGGCCGCTGCCCCACCCTCACATACGAGATCAACCCTGTCAAAGGTTGTGGAGTGGGATGCCAATACTGCCTCGTGACTGACGGGGTCCATGAACAAGAACTCTCCGTGGACCTGAACTATCCGCTCTATGTCAGGATATTGCTGGAAGAAATGAACGGCCCCGGTTCTGATAACAAGAACCACTATTATTATTTCTCTCCCAAGACAGAGGCGTTCCAGGAGGCAACGCTCCTGACCGGCGTAGCCCACAGGATATTACGGGAATTCATAGCCCACTATGAGAGATGTCCTGAATCGAAAGCCAGGCTATTCATCGCCTCCAAGGCTGGAGCGGAACATCTTCTGATAGAGCATGATGGCGAGAATGTGCTGGACTTGTTCGCCCGGATGAAAGACAGGATGCAGTTCAACACGAGTGTCTCTATCATGCCGGCTCCTTTCAGAGACATCATTGAACCCTTCGCCGCCCCGCTTGAGGAAAGGATGCGTGCCGTGAGGCTTTGCCAAGAGCGAGGAATCCCCGCCAACTCGGCTTTAGTCCAACCCATTTTCACTCCTTGCCTTACTGATGAGGGCATCAAAGGTTTCTTTGACACCCTCCACGCCGAAGGGATAGTCAACTACAAGCCGGAGTTCCTGACCGTTTGTATGGAGAATCTCGCCATGCTCGGGCCATATCTAGGAGCGTTCGACAAAGATATGGAGCGGCAACTATTCGAAGCGTACATCATGCCTTCCAACGCCGACCACCGCAAGCAAAGAGGAAGGACAGCTCCGGACCGGAAAGTCAGCATGGAGAATATCCGGAGAATGATGGAGTACACCGACTCCATCGGGATGAGCGTATCTATCTGTTACTGGGTACGAAAGCAACTCGGGATAAGCGATGATTTGATTCCTTTGACAAACCGGAACGGCTTCCAATGCCTGGGCTATCAGACTAGATTGTTCGGAGGATGATCACAAACCTCTCAGATTACTATCTCCGCTGGTATCATAAGAGGCCGGTAGCCATAACCACGGAACGCCGAAATGAGCTTGAGCGGCTCCATGCGATATTAAATAAGTGTTCAGAGCATCTTGCCTTGAATTACAAAGACTATCTGCGGAAATGGTTGCCTCTTGGAGATAAGGAACAGGAAATACTTGAGTATCAAGATCAATTTCCCTTCAAGGCAGGGACTTGGAGGCCAGATTACATAATCGGGGAGAACGGGTCTTTACGAATATGTGAGATCACGTCCCGGTTTTTTGCTCATGGTATATTCATCTCCAGATTCGCTGAGGAGGCCGCCGACCGTTTCATGACACGCTTTCCCGGAGCGTCCAGGGATTCAGAGTATCCCGCCTTGATGGACTACATGGCCTCAATAGTCAATGGTCGGAAGGACATATTCGTCCTTAAAAGCTCAGACAAGACAAACGAGATCCGCCTCTATAAGGAGTTCTATGAGAGACTCGGACATAAGATGACTATCCTGGAAGCCGAAGAGGTTGAGGACCACCGGAGTGAATGGTCAGCCGATGGGACATTCCTCATCAGCGCGCTGAACCAGGAGGATATCCTATCTTTCAGCATGGATACAATCAAGGCCATGGCGGACCGGGGAATGTACAGTGACTTCAGGAATATATTCCTTATCCACGACAAACGCTTCATGCGGCTTTGGTTTGAAGACTGTTTCACAAGCCGTTGCCTTAGTCCGGAAGAGACTGTATTCTTACGCATGCACGCCATCCCCACATGGGATTGCTCCACTCCGGAAGCCGCTGACATTATGAAAGATGCGATGGCCAACAAGAACCGATACATTCTGAAACCATACCGGCTCGGAAAGAGCGAGGGACTCAAAGCCGGGTTATTGGCGAGTGAAGAAGAATGGCGAGAGATCAACCCGGAAGGAATGGTGATCCAGCCATTCATCAGCCAGAGGACATACAGGACAGAATGGGAAGGCCAGACCTTTGACGACTATCTCTGTGGCATGATGCTATGCGTCAATGACCGGTATTTCGGCTCCGGGATGTTCAGGGCCTCAAGCCTTCCAGTCACCAATGTCGGGGACGACCGCAAGGCGTGTCCTCTTCTAACGGATGATCCAGGTATCCTTGATTATTGCGACGTCTTATGATCCTCGCTGGCAACCAACCATATTTCCTGCCTTACCTCGCATGGTGGCAGCTCATCAAGGCGTCCGATTTGTTCTTGATCAGCGATGACTACAACTTTATCAGAGGTGGTTGGATCTGCCGTAATCGTATTCTGGTGGAAGGAAGGCCCCTATTCTTCAGGATCGAGGTCAAGAAGAGAAGCAGTTACAAGCTTATAAAAAACATGGAGATCCTCCCTGTCAAGGTAGGAAAGAAGCTTAAGACCCTTGAGTTCGCTTACCACAAGGCTCCTTATTTCGATAATGGAATCGCCTTGGCGGAGCGTATTTTACGTTATCCGGAGACCAACCTTGCTGATTTCCTTGAGAATTCAATAAAGGAAGTCTGTTCTTTCCTGAATATAACCACCCCGCTGAAACGGTCCTCTGAGCTGTTAGGGAATGCCCTGTTCAAGAGGGAGGAACGCATTTATGACGCTTGCCACAGGATGGGAGCGGACACATACATCAACGCTATTGGTGGCATGAAATTGTATGACACAGCCGGGTTCAAGAGCCATGGAATCACTCTCAAGTTCCTGAAGTCCGGTCTTCCGGAATATCCCCAATTCGAGAATCCGT
Source organism: Bacteroidales bacterium (assembly GCA_017557535.1). Taxonomy (GTDB): domain Bacteria; phylum Bacteroidota; class Bacteroidia; order Bacteroidales; family UBA932; genus Cryptobacteroides. The sequence goes on from JAFYYM010000080.1 coordinate 4,408, forward strand.
TCGTTGAGCGTCTCTCGATCCTGGACGCGATCATGTTCAACTCTCACGAGACTCTCCAGAAAATGCTGGACGACTATGTTTTGATTGACAGAAACGATGGACTGGATCAAGGTTAGCGTCATTTGCCTGGCATACAATCACGCCAAGTATATCCGGGACACCCTGGATGGCTTCGTGACGCAGGAGACAGACTTCCCTTTCGAAGTCATCGTCCATGACGACGCCTCCACAGACGGCACGGGCGAGATCATCCGGGAGTATCAGGCCAAGTACCCTGATTTAATCAAACCCATATTCCAGAAGGAAAACCAGTACTCCAAGGGCGTCCTCATCAACAAGGAATTCATATTCCCTTTATTACGAGGGGATTACATCGCCTTTTGCGAAGGAGATGACTATTGGACAGACTCCCGCAAGCTGCAACGACAGGCTGATGCCCTGGACGCCCACCCGGAATCGGACATATGTTCGCACCGGACATTGAGAATCAAGGACGGGAAATTCAACGGATGGATCGCTCCAAAGTTCCGTGGCGGGATCGTCCCAGTGGAGGATGTGATCATTGGAGGCGGGGGCTGGTTCTGCGCCACATCGTCACTGATGTGCCGGAGAGAGGCCTATCTCGAATGGACTCCCATGAGGGATGTGGTGGTGATTGACTATGTGATGGCGATCCAATGCTCACTCAGGGGTGGGATGCTATATCTTCACGACAGCATGTCCGCCTACCGCATCGCGACCGAGGGATCTTGGACCAAGCGCCACGACAGGAAGGCCAGGATAAAGAATCACCTGAGAATGATCCAGATGCTGGATGCTCTCGACGGTTTTACCGGTGGAAGGTACAGATCCGTGATCAGCAAACGGAAGGAGATATTCCATTCGGACTGCCTTCGCCTGACAAGAAACTACGCCGAGCTTTATGCCCCTTCAAGGCTGGGGCTGAATATATTCAGGGTCAGAAACTCCCTCAAGCGAGTGGCCCTGAGATGGCTAAGTTTCCTTTAGTGATTTGTCTTTTGGGATTAACAAAAAACTTGTTTAACTTTATATGCTTTCTTTCTGAAGATTATGTTAAAAAGGTTATTGTCCCTGCTGGCCGTCATCCTGGTTTTTCAAATCCCGGGATGGAGCGAGAGCGTCAACGGTGCGGATGGAAGGATAACATACATCGGAAGGACGTTGGAGAGTGACGGAGCGGTCTCATTCGATTGGACCGGGGTGTACGTCAAGGTCAGATTCCAGGGCAATTCACTGAGTTTCAACATCTCAGATACCCATAGGAACTATTTCAACGTTTGGATCGACAGGGATATGTCCTCTGAACCGGACAAAGTGGTGACTACCCACGGGAATGACTCCACCATTGTCATTATCAGTCAGGAAGAGATGAGGACCCGTTTCGGTAAAGACAAGAAAGCGATGAGAGCGCCTCATCAGGTGATTCTCCAGAAACGCACTGAAGGAGCCCAAGGACGTACATGTATCAAAGGTTTCTCGACTGACGGGGTTTTCCTCCAGGCGGACAAGCCGGCGGAAAGAATAATAGAGTTCATTGGTGACTCATATACATGCGGTTACGGGACCGAGGCCTCCAACAAGGAGCGTTTCTCTCCTGAGACAGAGAACCAGAATCTCACATATGCCTGCATGACAGCAAGGTTTTTCGGAGCTGAGCAGATTGTCCTGGCCCACTCCGGGATGGGCATAGCGAGGAACTACAACGGCAAATACACCGACGACAACATGGTGAGCCATTACCTCCGTGTATTTGACTCAGAGGCTGAACCGTTATGGGATGCGGCCAAATCTACCGTAAAGCCAGACCTAAGTGTCATTTATCTGGGTACCAATGACTTCTCGACTGGCATGCAACCTGCCCAGAGAGTTTTCGTCAAGAATTATATACAATTGCTGAAGGAGATAAAGGACAATTACGGTGAGGATCACCCCATCCTTTGCATGGCTCCCAAGCACGACCCCCTTCAGGAGGAATACATACGCAAGGCCATTGAGGCCAGCGGATTCCCCGGAATCCATTTCCTGCCCCTCTCCTACTCTGTCCATAACCATGTCGAGGACATGGGAGCGGATGGTCATCCGAACGGATCCGGTCACAAGAAAATCGCTTATACAGTCATTCCCGTGGTTTCGACAATCATGGGGTGGGATATGACAAACAATAAGGTATTATAAATATGACTACATTCAAGAAAGTTCTGACGTGGATTATCGTGGGGCTGATCCTGGCCACAGCGGCATTCGTCTATTTCAAGTTCTATTTCGTTTTCGGGGATGGCGTGAAAGCCGGAGAGCTAAACCAGTTCACCTACAAAGGATATGTTTGGAAGACCTACGAGGGCAGGTTGATCCAGGCCGGATTCAAGGGCAGCGTTCCCAAAACAGGTGGTACAGCCACGATCCAATCCTATATATTCGATTTCTCCGTCGATAATGAAGAAATAGCCAACGAGCTGATGAGATGCAGCGGCAAGACAGTAGAGCTTCATTACAAGCAATATCTTGGGGCGCTTCCATGGAGAGGGATGCAAAGGCATGTGGTAGACAAGATTATTTCCGTATCATCACCTGAATGATTATGAGAAAATTCGCCTTGATTATAGGGTTGCTGTTGCCAGTGGCGGCGTGGAGCCAAAGCGGAGTCGTGGCTGTCCACCCGGCTAATCCAGACGGCAGGATGATGTCTATGGAGGAGGCCGTGATGGGCACCGGGACCAGGGTCGCATCCACATGGGCCACCTGGTTGGACAACAGTACTTACGCCTGCATGAATGACGGTAAGATTACCGCCTACGATGCCATTACCGGGAATGTCAAGGAAGGAGCCGGAGACTCCGCCTTCAGGACCGGACAGGGAGGCAGGCGCGGGGTTCGCGGAGCCGTATCAAGTTCCACTGGCATCCAAGCATACTCTAAGGGGCGTAGCCTTTATATCAATGACGGCGGAGGTGATATCCTCGTGGCCGGCAGCGAGAGCGACCAGATAACATACGGGGAAAGTGTCAGCCGTAACGAGTTCGGGATCAACGGGGGGATTTTCTGGTCTCCAGACGGGTCGAAGTTGGCGTTTTACCGCAAGGATGAGAGCCGGGTGACGGATTTCCCGCTTCTTGACATCAGCACCAGGACAGGTACGCTCATGAGCATCAAGTATCCGATGAACGGCATGCAGAGCGAAGAGGTGTCCTTAGGCATATATGACCTCGCCACAAAAGAGACTGTCTGGTGTGATGTCACTGACTTCGGGTATGACCGCTATCTCACGAACATTAGCTGGGGCCCTGACTCCAAGCATGTTTTCATCCAGGTGTTGGACAGATCCCAGAAACATGTCAAGCTCAACATGTACAAATCTTCTGACGGATCTTTTGTCAGGACCATACTCACAGACGATGACCCCAGATTCGTCGAACCTTCCGACCCGTTGTATTTCATGAAAGGGACTTACACGTTCCTTTACAGGACTGATGTGAGGGATGGTTACCGCAACCTCTATCTTTGTGACACACTTGGCACCATCAGGCGGCTTACCACGGTCAACGCCGATGTGGCTTATGTGGACAATGATGGCTCCAATGTATTCTACACATCAGCGGAGGTATCTCCTGTCGAGAATCATCTTTTCAAGATCCAGGTCTCGGGGCTCAAGTCCCGTAAGGGAATCGAGTCAGTGACCAAAGCCAAATTCGGGAAGGCTGTCAGGCTCACCCCCGACGAGGGATGGCATAATGTGACCTTAAGCGGTGACCACAATATGTTCATCGACACATACAGCAGCTTCAATGTACCATCCGTGACCCAGATAAGGACAACGGACGGCAAGCTGATCCGTGAGTTGGGTCGAGCTGAGGATCCTCTGAAGGCCTTCAAGACAGGTGACATCATGCTCGGAACCGTGAAGAGCGCGGACGGTAGGTTCGACAATTGGTATAGGCTATACTTGCCTGCCGATTTCGACTCTTCCAAAAAATATCCGGTAATACTATATGTATATGGCGGTCCACACTCACAGATGGTAAATGACAGTTGGCTTGGTGGTGTCAGGATGTGGGAGACCCTCATGGCGCAAAAAGGTTATGTGGTATATGTCCAAGACAACCGTGGCACTTCCAACAGGGGTGCTGAGTTCGAGAAGGCCATACACCGCCACTGCGGGCAGAACGAGATGGCTGACCAGATGGTCGGGATCAACATGCTAAAATCCCTCCCCTTCGTCGACTCAGAGAGGATAGGTGTCCATGGTTGGAGCTATGGAGGTTTCATGACCATTTCCCTCATGACTCACTATCCTGAGACATTCAAGGTTGGAGTGGCAGGAGGCCCTGTCATCGATTGGAAATGGTACGAGATCATGTACGGAGAGCGTTATATGGAGACAGAGGAGACCAACCCGGAAGGATTCAAGGAGACAAGCCTCATTGAAAATGCGGCGAATCTCAAGGGAAAGCTGCTCATCTGCCAGGGCGCCATTGACAACACTGTGGTATGGGAACATAGCCTTAGTTTTGTCCAGAAGTGCATAGAGAATGGTACTCAACTTGACTACTTCCCTTATCCACGCTCCGAGCATAATGTATTCGGGAGATGGAGAATACACCTGATGGACAAAGTCACCGATTATTTTGACCTCTATTTATAACTCAATACTTTTCAACAATTTAAAAGCTAAAAAAATGGCATTCTCAATTGCAGACATCATCAAGCAGCAGGTTTCTTCCGCTGCGGGTGGAATCCAGATTCCCGCTAATCTCCAGAACCAGGTCCTCGGAGGACTATCCGACTCGATTCTCGGCAGCCTTACCAAGACAGCGGCCAGCAGGGGCGGCGTGAACATCATCACCGACCTTCTCACAGGAAAGACCTCTGCCGCGAAGAGCCCTGTCACATCACTCGCTGGCAGCATCTTCACAAACAGCGTCTTAAAGAACCTCAATCTCGGCAAGGCGGCTAACGCTTCACTTATCGCATTGATTCCCACAGTCCTTGGCGGTGTAACCAAACTCTTCAAGGATCAGAATGGCGACGGCAAAGTCGACATCAACGATGTGATCATCGCTCTTGGTGGCAAGATCGGTGGCGGTGGACTCTTCGGAAGCATCCTCGGAGGCTTGTTCAAGAAGAAGTAATTATCTACAAAGGTCTTATGACCTTTATGCCGGAAAGGTTGGAACGCCGGGACACGTACTCCTCAATGGTACGCTCGTCGATTTCAACCTTTCCGTCGTTTTGTGACGCGTGAATGAACCCGACCCGGCCATTCTCAACATAAGCGATCGCAACATGCGCCACATCCAATCCCTCGACAGCGGAGACGAAACAGATTATATCACCGGTTTTTATCCCATGTCCGGCAGATGATATCTTCGCCTTCGGAATCTGAGTCATAGGTGTCTTATTCAATTCCTTTTCTGTCTCCTCTATGGTCTTGAGATCCAATGCGGCTCTGGGAATGCTATTGGCGTCCTCCAATTGCTTATAACTCTTGGGGTGCATGGACATGAAGGAAATTGGATGATCATAAACCTCACCACCCAGCTCAATTGTCAAATCCTTCAGGCGTTCCTCCTGCCTCCTTATCCACTCGGTGGTGTAATGAATCCGGTCCGAATATGAATAAGGCGGATCTTTCCGATAACGGGTACCGGCAATGTTGGCAGCGAATTGATTAAAAGAAGGGCTCCCCTCTCCAGCCTCTATAGCGGTCCTCGCCAGATTCAGGCAAGTCTCCACGAATATTATACAGTCTGTTTTGGTGAGATATATCCTCAACTTCTCTGCCAAGGGATCCTCATCAAGGGTTCCGGCGACATAAGGAGTACCGATGAGTTTCCTGGCGGCTATCACCATCAAATCAGATGTTCCCAAAGGATTCCCGCCGTCAAGAGAGGCTTTATACTCCCTTTGAAGATCGACGAGCAACCTTTCCGCCAAGGCTTTATCCTTGGCAGTCGTGATATAATCCTGGGCACATGTGAGCCTGGGAATCAAAAGGGCGGCGAATAGCGCCATGAAAAGAGCAATCGTCCGTTTCATGGCGCCAATATAAGCATTTTCCCTCAATTATGTCACTCTGTTCCGGTCCCGGAACCATCTGTGACATTCCTCTCTGTCGCCTCTATCGCGCAACCAAAAGCGTATGCGTATTCGTCACCACGATTATAATTGAACTTACCGGAGAATCCACCGACCATTATCGCCCCATCTACAAAGTCAGACACAGTCATCTTGAAACCATCATACACATCGGTGAGATTCAAGGAGTCATATAGTTTGAAAGCGACTGTGCTGTTGACATTTGACCCATTGTACTTGCCGCTCACGGAAAACGAGGTGGAAGGGGATTTGTACCTGGCCCCGAGTTTTGTGGCGTTGAAAGAGTAACGTTGCCCGTTCTTGCTCCACTCCCCCACAGGTGCGTACACGGTGGTCTCTTTCAGAGTATTGAGCGCCTCATTACTGAAAGACAGTTTCAGAGTAGTGTGACCGGAGTCCCACACGAAAGATCCCGTCACATCCTGGGGCATGGCGAAATATGGAGGTGACATGATCTCCCTGTCAGAATCAGTTAATTTCAAACCATAATCAGGTATCACTGAACCAGCGCCGGAATACACAGTACCGCCTGAATACTGAAGCATCAAGTCGTAGACTCCTACTTTGGAAGGAGACGCCCCATCTCCATAGCTGACACGGAACCAACTCTCCGTCCCGTTTTTCACGCGACCGCTAGAGACTCTCGCCCTATGCATGGTATATTCATAACCCCTCTCCCCGCAAAGGTGATTAAGATTCGAGAACCAATCCGCCACGGCTTCGCCCTCCAAAGAGGATATGTCCCCACCAGCAGTCAGACTTGATGTCACCCTGGAGAGAAGGATATCCACTCCTTTGTTGCGATAGTAGGAGAAAACGGAACTATTCACCCTTGGCCAGAATCCGAGATTACCTTGAGAATATGACATGTTGACCGGTGAGGACAGTCTGTCCAAGGTGTTTATGAAGGGAACGGTCTCTGTCACTCCCTCAACAGTTCTATAGACCAAGAAATCAGCGTGAGCGTCATAATAGCGCAAAGCCCCTGACTTAGTGACAACATTTAGTCCCACCTGGTACGGCACCTTACAAGTGGCCGCTATCTTGGACTGATCTGTGACAGTCATGGTTCCATAACTGAACGATACCGGTTTCACTCCGGAGTTAAGATTGTCCGGATCATCCTTGGCGCTCGGAAGTCCATCTGTCCACTGAGGAAGCTCATCCCGGGTAAGATAGACATATCCTTGGGAGTCGGAGGTCTTGGTATAAGTCTTTGTCCCGGACATATCGGTGAATGTCACCTCGCAGTTCGGGATTATAACAGGACCAGGGCCAGTGACGATGAATGCGGCTCCCCCGGAAAGCGGATTGACATACTCGTATTCCGTCTTGCCTCCTGAAGTCTTGCTCAAAGCTATCACTGAAGCTACATTGTACATCTTGGAGTCAACCCTGTCCAGATAAGCGGTGTCAGCTAGAGCCAGACCATTTCCGGAGCCTTGTCCATCAACCCCGTCCTTGCCCTTGAGATATCTCCAGAAATCAGCGAGTTCCACAGCCGAGTCAGGCCATAAAGGATATTCCAGGGGATCGAAAACCCCATTATCAGGATTAGCGAGTCCTGAATCTGACAAGACATCTCGCTTCCAAAGCTCGTATGCAGAGAGGCCATCCGCACCGTCAGCGCCTGTCAAATAATAATAGAAATCAGCCTCGGTGTTCTTTGTCTTGTCCCATTTCTCTCCGGGGTTCTTGGGGTCATCCACATTCCCCGTCGATATATATTCTTTCCATAGCTCATAGGCGGACAACCCATCATCACCGTCCTCACCACCGAGATACAGGAAGAAATCCTCGAGGTCAATCGCATCCTTGGGCCAAATGGGATACTCAGATAGGTCATAAACGCCATTCCCGGGATTCTCCAAGCCGCCATCTGAAAGAACTTCTTTCTTCCAGAGCTCGTATGCGGACAACCCATCTTCTCCGGATGGCCCAGTGGCAGGCACACCTGTGTCGATGCCTCCCACATGCCAATTGCCGTCATCGCCCACATAAGGTGTCTCCCCGCTGACACCGCCTTCGCCCTTATCTCCTTTATCTCCTTTTTCACCTTTAAGATATAAGAAAAAGAAGTACATCGTGGTGTCGGATGAAGACCACTTTGGATCACCTTCCCCTTTAATGAAATCAACCCAAATCCGGTAAGCGGACAAACCATCAGCACCGGCAGGGCCAGTTGCAGGAATGCCTGTGTCCTCATCACCTATGAACCAGTTGCCGTTGTCACCTATATAAGGGATTAGGCCATCATCGCCTTTGGGACCCGTCAAATATTTGAAGAAGTCTTTCTCCGAGTTATTCCCAGGCTCCCATTTACCTTCCCCTTGAGGATTATCCGCATCTCCTGAAGCGATGTATTCCTTCCACAGCTCGTAAGCAGACTCACCTTTGTCTCCACGGTCACCTTTCTCTCCTTTAAGGTAGATGAAATAATCTGTGACAGCCGTCTTGGTCTTGTCCCAACCCGGAATTGTTCCTTCAACCACCGCCTTTGACCAGACCTCATAAGAAGTGAGCCCGTCACGTCCTGAGACTCCCTGGACGCCCTGCTCACCTTGAGGGCCCTTAGGCAGGGTTACCTCAAGTCTTGTGCAGGACAATAACGCTGCTCCCATAAGCGCGGCAGCTAGAATACTGATACTGTTTTTCATTAGTTTATGTTTTTAATTGTTGTGTTTCAAGTAATTCCAAAGAGGCTCCCAAGTTACTTGCTCAATGACCACCTTTCGGTCCCCTCGACGGGTATTCTCATCCGCTCCGGCAGGAACCAAGGCCATTCTCTTCCCAAAACCCTTGTGAGATAGCATCGAGGACGGGACTCCCCTCTTAACCAACGCCTCATAGACCGCATTTGCCCTGGCCTCGGAAAGCTTGTCGTTGTAAGAGTCACTCCCTTTGGCATCAGTGTATCCACATATCATGAACTTCCTGTCCGTGAATTTCTTAAGAACATTCGCAACCTCATCAAGAACAGTCTCGCTCTCCTTGGTGATGTCAGCCTTATCGAAATCAAATGTGACATTATCCATTAGTTCGGCGAGGGTCTTCTCGAACGGAACCTCTTTATAGACCTCCTTTATGGTCTCCACGGGAACCTCTTTGACAACCTCTTTCTCCACTATCTTCTCAACAATCCTTTCTAAAGGCTGGATCTCTTGAGGCTTCTTGCTCTTGCCACCGAGTCGGAACACCAACCCTGCTGTACCCATGGCGAAATTGGCGCCCTTGGAACCTAGTGAACGCATGTAATCTCCACCTATCCTGACTCCAACCTTATCTCCAAGCCAACCTACCAAACCAATCCCGGCCGTGACAGGAATATATGACTCCGTGTCAAAGGTCATACCCTTATTCCAAGCATCCTCAGCTTTCCATATCGCCTCTTTTGTGACATCGCCGTCAAAGCGACCGAAATAGAACGTGGGAAAGTTCTTAAGATAATAGCTTACCCCAAAACGCAGATATGGTTGAACCCATTCGCTCCTGACAAAAGGACGGAACTGGATCCCAGGACCCGCCAGGACTGATAAACCATTCTTCAGTTTCCCGGAGTCATAGTACCTCGCGAGACCAAGAGTGCCTTGGACATCAGCATAAAGCCATTTCTTGATCTCAATTGCGGAATACAAGCTTGCTCCACCGTAAAGTTGTTTTTCCTCCAAGGTGAACACATAGTCTCCCCCTTGAGTCTGGTGGAAATCCGTCACCATTGTCCTGGTGTGATTGATAGCGGATCCTCCTATACCTATCTCCACCGAATGGGAGTTGTTTTGGGAATATGTCCTGAGCGGGCATAACAGGATGATGGCCAAAGCCATCGGAATCAGATTGTTTTTCATCATTTAAGTGTTTTGATAATGATTGTCAATCAAATGAGTACTCTGTGAGATTCTTGATTCCAGGTATACCATAATAAGCACTCTCTATATCGCCCCTCAGATAGACTTTCTTCCCAATAAATGAGGGATGGTCGACGAGATTGAGAGCGTCCCGCATCGGACCCTTCGCCAGCTGGACCGATACGCAAGAAGACTTCTCTGTGACAGAAGAACGAGGAGCTATCGCTATGTTGGTATAAGACTCGAATGGACCCTCGAACTTGATCCCGTTCTTGCTGGATGAAAGGTCTCCCCCAACAATATATCCGCAGACCCACACTCCTTTTTCTCCAGCATGCTCCTTCACTTGGGCGGCGCCAAAGGCCCTGGACTTGTCAGCACCGGCTCCTGCCACATCATTCGACCCTATCTCGTAATCCTCATTACCCCATATCCGGAGAGTGTCCACCTTGATAGACACCTCACCTCCTTGGGCTGAGGATTGGCCAGGTTTTGAGGGACATGATACCCCGATCGTGAGGATCTCCCTAGCCTCCAATCGTCTTGTGATCAGTGGAGTGGACTTATCTTTTTCCTTAAGAGACACGGACAGCTGGCCAGGTTTGAAGAATCCAGTCCTGCTTTCAGTCGGGTCATAACGGAGGCTTTCTCCCCCGGAAGTGACTTCCAGACATCCACCCGGGTAAGTCTCAGCGAATTCCGGGTCAATCCTCAGGCGCAAGCCACAATTGAGCTGGGAGCAGTCCAACAAGACCTTTGTCACGGCTCCGGCATTGACGACCACCACCTGTTCATCTCCGAATTGAGGGGCCTCAAACTCGGGTTTCTTAAATTCCCTGGAAACAGCGGTGATCGTGTAGGATCCGGGATTCACGAGCATCGTCTCAGGCGAATTCCCATAATCTCCCTCATAAAGAATCTCACCGGCCGAATTGACGACCTTCAGCTTAAAAGTATCCGTGTCAGGGAAATCCATTGCCCTGGTAGTGATCTCAGGAGAGAAACTCCAGGACAAGGATCCCTGACCGGTGTCAGAGGGCATCTTGTTACATGATGAAGCGAGCGCTCCGAGCGTAATGAGAACCGCTGAAATGGAACGCGTGGTCAAACGAGTTAAAGTCTTCATAGTTCAGTCGCATTTTAATTCCATCCGCCAACCGGCGAATCTGACGCGAAACTATGGAGACTAAACGGAAAAAACAGAAAGAAACAGAAAAATCAATTATAAAAAAGGAATATTTCCGTTTTTGAAATGCGGAAAGGGCAAAAAACACGGAGCAATCGCAGTCACTGCGATCGCTCCGCTACTTAACCTAAACTTAAACTATGAAAAACTTCACTTCAAATATACAAATTCTTTTATTATTAACAATTATTTGATGTGTTTTTTTGCTTTTGGATTAAAACTAATATCATTTGTGCCTCGAAAGCAGTTCTTTCTCGAGGTCATTCAACCCTATTCCCATCTGCTCATTCAGAACAATAAGATGATAAAGAAGATCTGAAGCCTCATAGATATACCTCCCCACATCACCTTTCACGGCCTCTAAAATAGTCTCCACCGCCTCTTCCCCAACCTTTTGGGATATCTTGGCGACGCCCTCATTGAACAGCCTGGTAGTATAATGACCTTCCGGCATGGACTCATGGCGACTTCTAACAACCCTCTCAAGTTCTCCAAGGAAGCCCTGCTCGGGAGAGATATCGAAACAAGACACCGTTCCCCGATGGCAAGCCGGACCATCAGGTTCCACTGAGACTAGGAGGGTGTCCGCATCACAATCAACGAGTATCTCCTTGACGTGCATATAGTTCCCACTTGTCTCCCCCTTTGTCCACAACTGTTTTCTCGAGCGGCTCCAGAATGTGGCGAGACCGCTCTGGATCGTCTTGTCGTATGCCTCCTCATTCATGTACCCAAGCATAAGCACCTTCTTGGATGAGGCGTCCTGAATAATGGCGGGCACAAGCCCGTCAGGATTCTTGCTGAAATCCAATCTCATTTTTTCCATATCGTATTCAGTGTTATCATTATCATAATCGAACGGGTACCCCTCTATTCCTAAGATACTCCTTCAAATCCTTGATCGCGATTTCTCCGTAATGGAATAGACTGGCGGCAAGAGCCGCGTCAGCCTGCCCTTTTGTCAAAACCTCGGCGATGTCATCCATGCTCCCGGCACCTCCAGAGGCTATCACCGGGATAGACAGACTCCCGCACAAACGGGAGAACACCTCGCATGGATACCCGCTTTTAGTTCCGTCATGATCCATCGAGGTGAACAGAATTTCACCCGCCCCACGTTCCTGTGCTTCCCAAGCCCAAGAAAAAAGCTCTTTCTCCGAAGGAATTGTGCCACCGGATGTGAAGACGGTCCGTTTTCCATCTATTAACTTGGCATCAATGGCGACCACGATAAATTGACTGCCGAAATGATGGGCTATCTCTCCAATAAGATCCGGATTCCGAACCGCGGCGCTATTGACTGTGACTTTGTCAGCGCCAGCCTCAAGCATTCTGGCGGCATCCTCCAACGAGGATATTCCCCCACCGACAGTGAAAGGTATATCAATCCTCTCAGCGATAGACCGGACGAGTCCCGTGAAAGTCTTCCGACCCTCACGGGTGGCTGAGATGTCAAGATAGACCAACTCATCAGCTCCCTCGGATGCATAAAAGGCCCCAAGGTCAACGGCATCTCCCACCTCCTTAAGATTCTGGAAATTAATGCCTTTAACTGTCTTTCCGTCCTTGACGTCGAGACATGGTATTATCCTCTTAGCAACCATGACCAAGTTCCTCCAATCTAATCCTTCCCTCGTACAAGGCCTTACCCACAATGACCGCAGGTACTCCTGCCTGCCCAAGTGACTTTATATCATCGATACTCCCTACACCACCGCTTGCCGTGATGACCAAAGAAGGGAATCTATTCATCAGGTCCTTGTAAAAAACAGGATCAGGACCAGAGAACATCCCGTCTTTAGAAATGTCTGTTACAATGACTTCCAGAAGATCCGGGAAGAAGGGCTCCAGAAGAGTGGAGATATCCATGGCGGATGTCTCCGTCCAGCCACTGACAGCCACTTTAGTTCCTCGAACATCCGCACCGAGCACTATCCTGTCGGATCCGTATTCCAATAATAATGACTTGAATAATCCTGGATCCTTGACCGCTGTCGTTCCCATAACCACTCTTGAGGCACCCGCCTCAAAAGCGGCATCAACATCTTCGCGGGTCTTGATTCCCCCACCCCACTCGATCTCAGCTCCGGAGATGGAAGAAAGTTTTCTCAAAGAATCCAAGTTGACAGGATGCCCTGATTTGGCACCTTCCAAATCGACGGCATGGATACGGGATAGGCCGGCTCCTAAGAAACGGACAGCCATTTCCGATGGCTCTGCGGAATAGAAAGTGGATCTGTTGTAATCACCTTGAGACAGGCGAACACATCGTCCGCCAATTATGTCAATAGCCGGAACAACCTTAATCATAACTCCAGGAAATTCTTAAGCACCCTGGCTCCGTTGGAGCCGCTTTTCTCAGGATGGAACTGAGTCCCGAAAAAGTTCCCCCGGCAAAGCGCCGCACTAAATGGTACACCATGGACAGTTTTGGCTATCGTGTCCTGGCATATTCCCGCATAAAAAGAGTGCACATAATACATATATGCTCCCTCATTGATACCGTCAAACAATTCCGAATTCAAGCCTTCCACCTGGTTCCAGCCCATATGAGGGACCTTCAGACCTTGCTCGCCCGGTACAAAGCGACGCACATCAGTGTCAAAAACGCCAAGGCAGTCCGTATCACCCTCCTCGCTATGCCGGCAAAGGATCTGCATTCCGACACATATACCCAGGACCGGTCTCTGGAGGGATAGTATCACAGAATCCAAACCAAGGGAACGGAGGCATCCCAATGCCACAGATGCGTCGCCAACCCCTGGAAGCAGCACCTTGTCCGCATTCAAAAGTCTCGATGGCTCCGACGTCAACTCCCACTCCGTCACTCCCAAGCGACGGAGGGCGTTGATCACCGATAAGACATTGCCGGCGTCGTATTTCACTATAGCGATCATAGGACTCCCTTGCTGCTTGGAACCGAATAACTGAAAGGATCCCTTCGGACAGCTGCCTTAAAGGCCCTGGCGAAAGCTTTAAATACAGCCTCGGCTATATGATGGTTATTTTCGCCTTTAGCCGAAATATGGAGATTGCACTTCATGGCTGTGCAGAGAGACTGGAAGAAGTGTTTGAACATCTCCGTAGGAGTATCTCCAACATATTCCCTTGAGAATTCCACATCCCATTTGAAATCCACCCTGCCTCCAAGATCCATCAGCACCATGGCCTCCGACTCATCCATAGGTAGAGCGAAACCGTACCTCTCTATGCCCTTCCGGTCACCTAAAGCCTCCAGCAGGACCTCTCCAAGGGTTATGGCCACATCCTCCATCGTGTGATGTTCGTCCACATTCAGATCACCTTCCGCCTTGATTCTCAATGATATCCCGCCATGGTGGGGTATCTGCTCAAGCATATGGTCGAAGAAGTTCAACCCGGTACTTATCTCCGATTCGCCTGACCCGTCCAGATCAACCTCCACAATTATCTTGGTCTCCCTTGTCACACGCTCCCGGCTGGCTCGCCGTACAGGAACGCAAGCCTGAACATCCGACTGTCCAGGATTCTCATATTCGTTTATCGATTTGAGTAAGCGATCATTCTCCTGAGGCGTCCCGACTGTGAGCCGCAGGGTACCCTCGCATCCACGGACAGTCGAGCGGTTCCTCACGATGATACCGTCCTTGATGAGATGGTCGTACAAACCTGACGGATCCTTCACACGCACCAGAAGAAAATTAGCTTCGCTTGGGAACACTTTCTCAACACAATCAAAAGTCTCCAGGCGGGAGCCCAGGATGGAGCGCTGGTTGACAATCTCCTTTGTTTGAATACTGATGCGCTCTGGATCAAGTCTTTCCAACGCAAGTCCCAAGGTATCTGTCCCAACATTATAGGGATAACGTACCTTATCAAAAACCGAGATGATCTCCGGATGGGCAATGGTCATCCCGATTCTAAGCCCGGCGAGACCACACGCCTTGGAGAGTGTCTGCAGAATGACCAACTTGGGATATTCCGCCAAAAGCCTACGCATTGAGCCTTCGGAGGAAAAATCAACATACGCCTCATCAAGCACAACTATCCCGGAGAAAGAATCCAATACTCTCCGTATGTCGTTCTCGGGGAAAGCGTTTCCTGTCGGGTTATTCGGGGAGCATATAAACAACAATCTGGTGGAATCGTCACATGCTTCAAGCAAAGAATCCACCGGCAACGAGAAATCCTCATTAAGCTGAACCTGCCTGCGTTGTACACCATTAATGTCTGCACACACGGAATACATCCCGTAACTAGGGGAGATCATGACCGCATTATTGACTCCCGGCTCACAAAACACCCTGTAGCATAAGTCAATAGACTCATCACTTCCATTCCCGAGAAACAACATTTCCCTGGGAACACCCTTGTATTCAGCCAAGCGGCAAAGCAAGGTCTCCCGCAAATTCCGTGAAGGGTAGCGGTTTAGCCCCTCCCGTCCATAAGGGCTCTCATTGGCGTCAAGGAATATTCCCAACTCACCTTGATACTCATCCCTCGCGGTTGAATAAGGGACAAGATTCCTGATATTATCCCGCATCAGGCATGTCAACTCATCTCTTCTCATCACCTACTTGTTTTCAATTCCACCACCAACCCTCACTCTGACGGCATTCGCGTGAGCCTCAAGCATCTCAGCATCAGCCATGGTGGCAATAGTCCCACCCAGCGACTGAAGTCCCGCATCGCTCAATGACTGGAATGTCACGGCGTGCATGAAACTCTCCACTCCTAAACCATTCCAGGCCACAGCGGTTCCACCGGTAGGAAGGATATGATTTGTGCCGCTGGCATAGTCGCCCGCACTCTCGGGAGAATAGTGCCCAAGGAAAACGCTTCCCGCCGCCTCTACTTTCAAAGCTAAAGCCTCCGGATCCTTTACCGCCAGAATAAGATGCTCCGGGGCATAGAGGTTAGCGAAATCAACACATTCGTCTAGATCTTTCATCACTATGATGCGGCTCTCAGTCAATGCCGCGTCAACGATTCCTTTTCTTGACAGAGATTCTTTCTGGATATCTATCTCACGGAGGACGCTCCTGGCGGTGGTCACATTATTTGACAATAGAACCACTTGACTGTCAGGGCCATGTTCCGCCTGAGACAATAGATCCGCGGCGACAAAGGACACATTAGCGCTCTCATCAGCGATGACCAGAACCTCAGAGGGACCGGCAGGCATATCTGTCGCCACACCTTCCTTGCCTACCAATTGCTTCGCTTTCATGACATAGCGGTTGCCAGGTCCGAAAATCTTGTCAACCTTAGCGATAGACTCGGTACCATACGCCATTGCCGCGACGGCCTGGGAACCTCCTATCTTATATATTTCATCTATACCACACAACGAAGCCGCGAACAGGATAGCCGGAGCCACTGACCCGTCTTTGGAAGGAGGGGTGAACATGATCCTTTCACGGCATCCCGCGATCAAGGAAGGCACACCCAGCATAAGCACTGTGGAAAAAAGAGGAGCTGTGCCACCTGGTATATACAAACCCACCCTCCTGATAGGGAGATACTTGCGACGGCATATCGTGCCGGCGCCATCATTCCACTCAATATCGGTGGGCTTCTCCAACTCGTGGAATGTCCTGATCCTCGACGCAGCCTCCGTGATAGCGGCTTTCAGATCCTCGGGGACACGGTCACAAGCAGCCTCTATCTCCTCCTTGGTCACTTTATAATCTCTCAGAGTGAATCCCTCTATCGCTTCCGAGACTTGCCTCAAGGCAGAATCCCCTCCTTTCCGGATTTGCTCAAGGATACCAGCCACCCGCCATTCCAGCATGGCGTCATCGCGTCCGACTCTCCTCGTGAGAGAGTCCCACTGCTGTCTGTGAGGCTCAACATACTTTCTCATGGGTCAATCTATTACTTTATCTAAATTAAGAATCAATATTCCTTCCGCCCCAATACGCTTCAGACTTTCCACTGTCCGCCACAATTCATCGTCATCCACGACGGAATGAATTGAGCTCCAGCCTTCTAGCGCCAAAGGCATGACAGTGGGGCTGCGCATCGACGGAAGAAGAAGCATCGCCTCGTCCACCCTATCTGAGGGTATATTCATCAATATATACTTCTTGCCACGACTCTCCTGTACCGCATCAAACCGGAACAGGACAGAGTCGATGATCCCTTGTTTCTCCGCTGTCACATCATTCCCGCAGACTAGGACAGCCTCGCTCTCAAGAACAGACTCAACTTCTTTCAATCCGTTTGAGACTAAAGTGCCACCAGAAGAGACTATATCAAATATAGCATCAGCTATTCCTGCCGCGGGAGCGATCTCCACAGACCCTTTTATCTCACGGATCTCAGCTGAGATCCCTTTCTCAGACAGGAACCTCTTTAGGATTGAAGGATATGAAGTGGCGATTGAACGGCCTTGGAACCAATCCAACCCATTGTATTCGACGATCTTGGGAACCGCGAGGGAAAGACGGCATCTTCCGAAACCGAGTCTGCGGATCACCTTGACATCCGCCCCTGTCTCAGAGACCTCATTAAAGCCAACGATACCCAGGTCAGCGGCTCCATCAGCCACAACCCCAGGAATATCATCATCCCTGAGATAGAGCAGCTCAAGGGGGAAATCTGAAGCCTTGCCGATGAACTTACGTTTAGTGTCATCGACGTCAATCCCTGAATCTTTCAAAAGCCTGAGGCTTTCTTCGTTTAGTCTTCCTTTAGACTGAATGGCCAATCTTATCATATCTTAAATAAAAAAGCTTGCCAAAAAACTGGCAAGCCGATGTTACACTTATAAAATGGTCACACCATCACTCACCAGACTATATAGCCAGGTGATGATGGTGGAAATAAGAGGCAAATGATTTCATTTCGTCCGCAAGATAATGAATTTCCACAATAATGCAATTATTCGAAGCGGATTTTCGCATATTTAAGCAACAAAATCTTCTCGCCGTAGTCGTCAAAAACGATTTTAGCCTTTAAATCAGGCACGCTCCCGGTAATCTCAAGGATTTTCCCGAAACCAAAACGGTTGTGTTCTATTCTCTGCCCGACTTTGAGTTCCGTCATTGGTACAGGGGTGAACTCCGAGTCCGGAATCTTTGGCGGCAACGGTCTGTTCCTCAAAGCCTCCTTTGAAACAGAGCTTGAAAGAACCGCTCGCGAACCGGGAATATACCTTACCCCTCCGTCAGACATACCGTATCTCGTTTTGGCAGGACGGGCGCCACCGGATCCGAAACCACGGAAAGAGCGTCTGAAACCGAATCCGAAATCATCATCCTCATCATCAGAGCGGCCTGAATCCTCCCGTAGGGGGTTTGAAATATACTCTGAATCAATCTCCCTGATGAAACGACTTGGGGAATTGGACTCACGCTTTCCGTTCCTCATCCTCTCACTCGCGAAAGACAGATAAAGAGCCTTCTTCGCCCTTGTCATAGCCACGTACATAAGCCTCCTCTCCTCCTCGATCTCAGGAAGAGAGGAAAGCATACCGCCAGAGGGAAACAAATTCTCCTCGAGGCCAGCCACTATCACATAAGGGAACTCAAGACCTTTGGCGGAATGGGCTGTCATCAAGGCGATCTTATTGGCGGAATCATCACCTTCCTCAATATCCACATTGGAGAGGAGGGATATATTCTCAAGGAAGTCCCCGAGGGTGACAACAGGATAATCCACCTGCGATTCTTCCTCAACGTCGCTGTCAGCCAGAAGTTCCTGGAGATAATCATCGTGACGCTCCTCCACAAATCGGGCGGCGCTGTTGATCAACTCCTCGACATTCGAGGCCCTGGACTGGCCCTCAATCGAGGTATCAGCCTTGAAATGAGCGTAAAGGCCGCTGGTGTCAGCGATTTCTTTCGCCAGGACAAGCGCGTCTGTCGAGGGTGCCTTGGCCGCAAAGACGTTGATCATGTCGCAGAATGTCCTTATCCTCGCCACCGCCGGAGCTTTCAAACCATATTCAGCGAAGTCAGTGGAGTATGCCGCCTTGAACATGGAGATTCCCTTATCCCGGGCCATGGCAGCCAATGCTCCCACAGAAGTGTCCCCTATGCCCCTGGATGGCATATTGACGGATCTCCTGAAAGACTCGTCATCGTTGACATTGACCGACAGTTTGAAATACGCCATCAAATCCTTCACCTCAGCCCTGTCGAAGAATGAGTTTCCCGAATAAATAACATAGGGCAGATTCCTCTTACGGAGAGCCTCTTCCAGGGCCCTGGACTGGGAATTTGTGCGGTAAAGTATGGCGAAATCCTGATACTTGGCATGGTCGGAACGGGTCCTGGATATTATCTCAGAACATATCATAAGGGCCTCTTCCTGCTCCGAGAAACTGTGTATCAGGCGGATCTTCTCCCCATCCCCAGCCACAGAGACACATTTCTTTGGAATACGTCCCTCGTTCTTAGCTATCAAGGAATTAGCAGCCTCAACTATGTTGGCGGTAGAACGGTAATTATTTTCAAGCCGGAACAACTTGCAACCAGGATAGTCTTTCTTGAAATTCAGGATATTCTCAATCTTGGCGCCCCTGAAGGTGTAAATAGACTGGGAATCATCCCCGACCACACAGATATTCCGCCTCTCTCCGCTCAATTTCCTCAGGATGACGTACTGGGCGAAATTGGTATCCTGATACTCATCCACAAGGATATAGTCAAATCTCGAGGATATGTCCTGAAGAGCCTCGGGGCAGTCCCGCAGCAGGATATTCATATTCAACAGGATATCATCGAAATCCATGACCCCGCTCCTGTGGCATTTCTCCGAATATAGGGAATAAATGTCGCATATCCTCGGCTTGCGTGAAGCCATATCCCTCTCAACCGCCTGACGGTTGTTTCTATATGCTGAGGCGGTGACCAGGTTATTTTTAGCGAGAGAGATCCTGGAAAGCACATCCCTAGGTTTATAAACCTTATCGTCAAGCCCTAACTCTTTGACGCAAACCTTAATAGCGCTTATGGAATCGCTCTGGTCGTAGATGGTGAAAGAAGATGGATAACCAAGGAAACCGGCATATTCCCTCAAAAACCTGACGAACACCGAATGGAAGGTCCCCATACAGAGTCTCCAAGCCATCCGACTCCCCACCATTCCAGCGATCCTCTCTTTCATCTCGGTGGCGGCTTTCTTCGTGAAAGTCAAGGCGAGGACCCGGGAAGGATCCCCCCCCATGGCAAGGATATACGCTATCCTGCTGGTCAGCACCCTGGTCTTTCCAGAACCGGCTCCGGCTACTATCAAAACCGGACCGTCAATCGCGCTGACCGCCTTTCTCTGCTCCGCGTTCAGCCCCTCAAATACAGCGTTTCCAATGTTTTCCATAATGGTACGAAAATACTCATTTTTTCGGGAAAAAATGAGTACATTTGCACATTGTAAGCTGAAAATACTATCAACTTAATATCAATTAAAAATAATGTCAAACAACATCGTGTTGAAAAAAGGGCTAAACATCCCTATCAGCGGAGAATCGGCCCTTGAGACAATGAGAACGATCGCGCCTGACGTTGTGGCTGTTAAACCCACCGACTTCAAGGGATTCTCCCCTAGACTTCTGGTGAAAGAAGGCGACAAGGTGCTCGCGGGATCCCCTGTTTTGGCAGACAAACAAAACCCCGACATCCTGCTCACATCTCCGGTAAGTGGAAATGTGCAGTCTATTGTCAGGGGTGAGAAGAGGAAGCTTCTGGCGGTCCTGATCAAGGCCGAGGGAGACGAGGCCGTTGATTTCGGTGCCAAGGATCCCACGACTCTTAAAGCCGAGGACGTTAAGGAGAACCTTCTCAAAAGCGGTTTGTGGCCAAGTATCATCCAGAGGCCTTACGGTATTGTCGCCAATCCGACGCTTACCCCCAAGGCCATTTTCGTCTCCTCTTTCTCCACTGCTCCCCTGGCCGCCGATGCGGAGTTCGTCTTTAAGGATGACCTCGCGGCCATCCAGGCCGGTGTGACAGCCATCTCCAAGATCGCAAAGGTTCATGTCTGCGTCAACAGCGAAAGCTCAGCATTCGCCTCTCTCCAAGACGCCACCGTCCACACCGTGGTCGCGAAGAAGCATCCCGCCGGAAACGTGGGAGTCCAGATCAGCCATATCTCCCCCATAAAGAAGGGCGAGACTGTATGGACATTGAGCCTCCTCTCACTGGCCGCTATCGGAAAGCTCTTCCTAAATGGGAAGATCGACCTGTGCCGCAAAGTCGCCGTCACTGGTCCCGCCGCTCTGAAGACCGGTTACGTCAACGCTCTTCCCGGCACTCCAGTCAGCGCTCTGGACGGTTGCTTCGACCCCGAGGTCGAGACCAGGTTCATCAGCGGTGACGTCCTCTCCGGTGAGAGCATCGGGAAAGATGGCTATCTCGGTTTCTTCGACAATCAGGTGACCCTCATCAAGGAAGGTCGTGAAAGAGAATTGCTCGGCTGGGCGAATCCCCTGAGATTCAACCAATTCAGCTCCTCCATGGCTTATTTCTCCTGGTTGCTTCCCAAGAAGAAGTACAACATGGACACCAACACCCACGGCGGTGTCAGGGCATTTGTGTGTTCTGATGTCTATGGCAAAGTGCTTCCTATGGACATCTTCCCTGTCTATCTTGTCAAGGCTTGCCTAGCAGGCGACATCGACAAGATGGAGCAGTTCGGAATCTACGAGGTCCTTCCTGAGGATCTGGCCCTATGCGAGTTCGTGGATCCTTCCAAGAACGACATCCAGGCCATCATCCAGGACGGCATCAACCTCATGATCAAGGAAATGGCATAATAAGGCAATGACTATGGAAGAAAATACAGTAAAACCCGGCCTTTTCGAGAAAGGCGGCAAATTAGGGTGGCTGCATTCCACATGGGATGCCTTTGACACCTTCCTTCGTGTTCCCGCGACCGTAACCGCCA
The DNA here is from genome assembly GCA_017557535.1 of Bacteroidales bacterium. Taxonomy (GTDB): domain Bacteria; phylum Bacteroidota; class Bacteroidia; order Bacteroidales; family UBA932; genus Cryptobacteroides. Next base: position 26,422 of record JAFYYM010000080.1, read on the forward strand.
AGGGATCGCACGTGAGGGATTCCATCGACATCAAACGAGTGATGATCCTCGTGGTGATCGCCCTTGTCCCCGCCGCTTTGTTCGGCATGTGGAACGTCGGTTATCAGCACGACATCTATGCTCATGACCTTCCCGGTTTCTGGAACCAGTTCTTCTGGGGCCTTTGGAAGGTGCTTCCTTTATACATAGTATCTTACATCGTCGGTCTCGGCATAGAGTTCACCAGCGCTCAGATCAAGGGCGAGGAAGTCAACGAGGGTTATCTCGTGTCAGGTTTCCTCATTCCGCTCATCGTCCCTGTCGACGTTCCCCTCTGGATGCTTGCCCTCGCTGTGGCTTTCGCGGTCATTTTCGGCAAGGAGGTCTTTGGAGGAACCGGAATGAATTTCCTCAACCCGGCTCTCTTGAGCAGGGCATTCCTCTTCTTCTCCTATCCGAGCTCGATGTCCGGATCACAGGTCTGGATCGCCCACCGCTGCGGCGCTGACGCCATCACGGGCGCGACCCCCCTCTCTTATATGTCTGAGGGTATGGATTCCATCTCCAACGCCGGTTACAGTTTCTGGAATATGTTCGCCGGAACAGTTCCCGGATCTGTCGGTGAGACTTCCGTGATCGCCATCCTGATCGGTGCCTTCATCCTCATATGGACCGGAGTCGCCAGCTGGAAGATCATGGTCTCCTCCGTCGCCGGTGCCCTATTCGTGGGCTGGCTCGGAACAGCTTTCGGCGCCACTGATGTTCCTGCCTATGTGCAACTTGTCATGGGTGGCTTCGCTTTCGGTACAGTCTTCATGGCCACTGATCCTGTCACATCAGCCCAGACTGAGTGTGGAAAATGGATCTATGGATTCCTTGTAGGAGCCCTCTGCATCACTGTCAGGCTCTTCAACCCCGGTTACGCCGAGGGAATGATGCTGGCCATTCTTCTTATGAACACCTTCGCCCCGCTGATTGACCATTGCGTCACATCCAGCGCCACCAAGAGAAGGGCGAAGAAAGTCTCGATCGCTTAATTGTATAAGGATATGAATACCAACAGTAACACATATACGGTCATTTACACGACCATCATAGTCACTTTGGTCGCCGCGATCCTGGCTTTCGTTTCCCAAGGCTTGAAAGCCAAGCAGGAAGCCAATGAGAAGGCTGACACCATCTCCCAGATGTTGACCGCCGCCAAGTTCGCGACCAAGGCCGAGCTCCAGAAGAGCGGCAATACCGCCGTTCTGGCTAAGTACGACGAGCAGATCGAGCAGGCTTTCACCGTCGGCACCGACGGAAAGAAGATCGCAGACCTCGAGCGCGGCAAGGTCTTTTCTCCCAAGGACCTCAAGAAGCAGAACTACAAGATCAAAGACGGTAGTGACGCTGAGATCCCCGTGTTCATATTCAAGAACGGCACTACCGTGGTTCCTGTCTATGGAGCTGGCCTATGGGGTCCTGTTTGGGGCTACATAGCGTTTGAGCCTGGCTCAACCACAATCAAGGGTGCCTACTTCGATCACGAGAGCGAGACCGCGGGTCTCGGCGCCAAGATCAAAGACGATCCGGCCTTCCAGGCTGAGTTCGAAGGCGAGAAAGCCGACTTCACCACCGCCAATGTTTTTGACATCGTGAAGGGTGGAGCCCCCAAGAATCCTGACGGCAAATCCGTGACCGACAATATGATTGACGCTATCACCGGAGCCACGATGACTTCCAACGGTCTCGACGCCGCCATCGACACTTGGCTCGGCGCCTATTCCGCTTACTTTAAAGGAGCCGTCAACCCTAAAACCGAGGAGGAATAATCATGGACGCTAAATTGAAAGAAACAATTCTGAATCCGATTTTCAAGGGCAACCCCATCACCGTCCTTGTCCTCGGTATATGCTCTTCGCTGGCAGTCACTGTCACCCTGAAAGGTGCGCTTGTCATGGCCCTCTCGGTCATAGTGGTTTGCGGAGTCTCCAGCTTGATTCTCTCGCTGCTGCGTAACACCATTCCCAGCCGTGTGCGTATCATCGTCCAGTTAGTGGTCGTCGCCATGATGGTTATCCTTGTGGACCAGGTGCTCAAGTCCTTTGAGGCCACCTATGCCATCGACAAGCAGTTGTCTGTCTACATCGGCCTTATCATCACGAACTGTATCGTCATGGGCCGCATCGAGGCTTTCGCCCTCGGTAATAAGCCTTGGCCTTCGTTCCTTGACGGTGTGGCAAATGGCGCCGGCTACGGCTTGATCCTCATTATCGTGGCATTCTTCCGCGAGCTTCTCGGAAGCGGCACCCTCTTCGGGGTCGACATCCTCAATTGGCTCGGATATGTGCCTAACAACCTGGTCATCCTCCCGCCTTTCGCCCTCATCCTCTTGGGATGCATCGTGTGGGTGCAGAGGAGCATCCAGAAAGACTTGCAGGAGAAATAATTAAACATCAAGGTTATGGAATACATCAGCTTATTCGTAAAGTCAATCTTCGTTGACAACATGATCTTCGCATACTTCCTGGGTATGTGCTCATACCTGGCTGTATCGAAGAATGTGAAGACTGCCGCTGGCCTTGGTGTCGCTGTCATCTTCGTCCTGCTCGTGACTCTTCCTATCAACTACCTTCTCAACAAATATGTCCTCGCTCCCGATGCTCTGATCAAAGGTGTTGACCTGAGTTTCCTCAGCTTCATCATCTTCATCGCCGTCATCGCCGCGATCGTCCAAATTGTCGAGATGGTCGTCGAGAAGTTCAGTCCGTCTCTCTACTCCGCTCTCGGAATATTCCTCCCCCTGATCGCTGTCAACTGCGCGATTCTCGGAGGCTCGCTGTTTATGCAGCAGAAAGATTTCGTGAACGTCGGTGAGTCGCTCGTCTACGCTCTCGGCTCCGGGATCGGTTGGTTCCTCGCCATAGTCTCCCTCGCGGCTATCCGTGAGAAGATGGCTTACAGCAAGGTGCCTGCCCCTCTCAAGGGTCTTGGAATCACTTTCATCACCGTCGGCCTTATGGCCATCGCGATGATGACATTTATGGGTATATCACTTTAATAAGGAGGTACAGCTATGTTAAACACAATCATCGGAGCGATCGCGACAATAGTTGTCGTCACGCTTATCTTAGTGGCTCTCCTCCTTATCATCAAGGCAAAGCTCACCCCCTCCGGTTCTGTCGCCATCAACATTAACGATGGCAAAAGGACAATGGAGGTTCCCCTTGGAGGCGACTTGATGCACACCCTCTCAGACCAGGGGATATTCCTCCCCTCCGCCTGCGGCGGCAAGGCCAACTGCGGCCAGTGCAAAGTGCAGGTACTTGAGGGCGGTGGAACTATCCTCCCCACCGAGAAGGGTTTCTTCAACCGCAAGCAGATCAAGGACGGCTACCGCCTGGCCTGCCAGGTCAAGATCAAGGATAATATCAAGATCCAGGTTCCCGACTCTACCTTGAGCGTCAAGAAGCTTGAGTGCGAGGTGATCAGCAACGACAACGTGGCCACCTTCATCAAGGAATTCACGGTCAAGCTGCCCGAAGGCGAGAACATCGAGTTCAAGTCAGGAGAGTACATCCAGATCGACATCCCCGAATACGACATCGACTTCGCCGACATCGACGTGGCGCCCGAGTACAGGGGTGACTGGGAGAAGTACGGGTTCTTCGGCATTAAGCACAAGAACACTGTCCCTACGATCAGGGCTTATTCAATGGCCTCGTATCCCGCCGAGAAGAACGTCATCAAACTCAACGTCCGTATCGCCACTCCTCCTTTCGACAGGAGCCAGCCTAGGGGCGTGTTCAAGATGCTGCCCGTTCCTCCGGGAGTCGCCTCATCCTACGTGTTCACCCGCAAGCCGGGCGACAAGGTGTGGATCAGCGGACCGTTCGGAGAGTTCCTTCTCCCGAAGGACGATCCCGTGGAGCAGGAATATATCTTCGTTGGCGGTGGTGCCGGTATGGCCCCTCTGAGGAGCCACATCATGCACCTCTTCAAGACTTTGAAGACCGGCCGCAAGGTCAGCTTCTTCTACGGAGCCCGCGCCCTTGTCGAGGCCTTCTATCTTGAGGACTTCGCCGAGATAGAGAAAGAGTTCCCGAACTTCAAGTTCTATCTCGCCCTCGACCGTCCGGATCCCGCGGCGGATGCCGCTGGTGTGAAATACACCGCCGGCTTCGTCCACAACGTGATGTACGAGACCTATCTCAAGGATCACGAGACTCCAGAGGACATCAAGTACTTCATGTGCGGTCCGCCTATGATGGTCGGCGCCGTCAACAACCTGCTTGACAGCCTCGGTGTCCCGCCTGAGAGCATCCTCTATGACAACTTCAGTTAGTCCCGATCAGGAACTACCAGATAATTGACACCTTTTAGAAAGCGCATGGTTTTTCCCATGCGCTTTCTTATATTTGTAAACGACCATGGACAGAAGAGAATTCTTGAATATAGGCGCCGGAGCCGCCATGGCGACCGGAATCGCCGGAGTGTTGCCAGGATGCGCGGCGGCAGCTGTTAGCGTGAATAATAGCACTCCCATCCACCTCAAAGATGGTGAGGAAGGTGTATCCCCATTAAGAATGCGCTTCCTTGGCACAGGGGCAGCCGATTGGAATGGCAGGGATGACCGCGGTGAGTTGAGAAGGCTCTCCAGTGTTCTATTGGACGAGAAAGTACTGATAGACTTCACACCCTCTGACGGGGATATGATTCCTGAAGGCATAAAACCCGAGGTGATATTCTACACACATTCCCACGGTGACCATTACAACCCGGTGGCAGCCCTGAGGCTCGGTCTCAAACGCATACACCTTGGATCTTCCTGGGTTGAGCGAGCCAAGGCCGATTTTGGGAAGGCGTCCAAAGAAACCGGCATCAAAGTCCCTGAGATAGTTCCGCTCTCCCCCGGAGATAAAGTGACGATATGCGGGATGACCCTGACGGCTCTCCCGGCGAACCACGCCACAGGAGACCTCAAGGAGCAGACACTCATGTACCTGATCGAGAAACAAGATGTCAGGGTTCTTTACGCAACTGACACTGGAGGCATCCCCGCGATAGCGGCAAGGCTTATAGGCATCGATCCTCACGCCAAAGGAAAGGCCATAACAGGTCTTGTCATGGAGGCCACGATGGGAATGGATGGAGACGAGGATTTCAGGATATTCACACATTCAAGCGTCAAGACTGTCGAACGAACCGTCCACATGCTCCTGCGTGAAAAGCGTTACCTTCCTCAAGAAGGGCAGCCTGTCTACCTAACTCATCTGGCCCGCACACTTCACGGAACGCAGACAGAGCTGGACGCCACGCTCCCCTCTCCTCTGAAAGCAGCCTATGACGGGCTGGAAGTCACTTTCAAGACATGACTCTAACACCTCAATCATGAGAAAAGCAATAATAACAGCCATCGCCATCCTCTTGGCCCTGCCAACGGCAATAATTTCCGTCAGCGGCCAGACCGCCATCCAGCAAAGATGCGTCCTAGGGACATTCAAGCATCAAGGCATGGTCAGGGAGTATTATCTTTACACCCCCGCCGGATTGACAGAAGGAGCTCCGCTAGTGCTTTGCCTACACGGATATGGTGGATCAGCCGCAAACGGAAAAGCCGAGCTTATGGATGCCGCGGACAGACATGGCTTCGCGATATGTTATCCAGATGGAAGCCTTGATCCTAAGGGCAAAAAAAGCTGGAATGTCGGTTATCCTTTCCAAAAGGGAATGCGAACCGATGATGTGGACTTCATAGCGAAACTTGCCCGCCACCTAAAGAAAGAACACGGTTACAACGTGGCTTTCTTAACCGGAATGTCAAACGGAGGCGAAATGTGCTACCTTACAGCCCAGAAAAGGCCTAAGGCCTTCAAGGCTATCGCCTCGATCGCTGGCTTGACCCTGACTGACATGATGCCACTCCGGTATAAAAAGCCGATTCCGTTCATGGAAGTCCACGGAACAGAAGACAGAGTCTCCGAATGGACAGGAGACCCAGCGAACGAAGGAGGTTGGGGGGCGTATATGGCTGTACCGGCAGCCTTAAGCCATATTATCGCGACAAACGGATGCGTCAGCGAGACGACTACCAACCTGCCCCAGAAAGAAGGACGTAATCAAGTGATACTCCATCATTTCCAAGGAGGCGCGGCAGATGTTCTGGTCTATAAAGTGGTCGGAGGAAACCATAGCTGGTCGGACAAAGACATGGACACATGCGACGCCGTCCTGGAGTTCTTTAAAAAGAACCTATGATTGTCTGAGCTCGACTCGTCGGATCTTCCCGCTGATCGTCTTGGGAAGTTCATCCACAAACTCCACGATACGGGGATACTTGTATGGTGCCGTAGTCCTTTTGACGAAGGTCTGTATATCTTTCACCAATTCCGGACCAGCCTGGGTGCGGTATTTATTTAACAGAATCACTGTCGCTTTCACGACAAACCCTCTCAGAGGGTCAGGAACACCTGTGACCGCGCACTCCACGACAGCGGGGTGCATCATGAGGACACTTTCCACCTCGAAGGGACTCACCCTGTAACCGGAAGTCTTGATTATATCGTCATTCCTGCCGATGAACCAGTAATAGCCATCCTCATCTCTCCAAGCCATGTCACTTGTATGATACCACCCGTCATGCCAAACCTTGGCGGTCCTGTCAGGATCCCCAAGGTATCCCTTGAATAAGCCACAAGGCTTCCCTTGACTGACATTGACGCATATCTCACCGATCTCACGCCCCTGGACAGGAGTTCCATCCGGCCTCAACAAGGCGATGTCATACTGAGGAGAAGGCACTCCCATGCTTCCAGGTTTGGGTTCCATCCATGGGAAAGTCCCAAGCAGGAGGGTGGACTCTGTCTGTCCATATCCCTCATGGATTTTCAGCCCGGTCTTCTCGAGCATGGTGTCATAGACTACGGAATTGAGAGCTTCTCCAGCCGTACAGAGGTATTCAAGTGAGGAAAGATCGTACTTCCCGAGGTCTTCCTGGATAAGGAATCGAAGTATGGTTGGAGGTGCGCAAAGCGAGGTGATCCTGTACTTACCAATTAACTCAAGTATATCCTCAGCATTAAAACGCGTATGGTCGTAAACGAATAAAGCCGCTCCGGCCAGCCACTGGCCATATAGTTTGCCCCATGCGGCTTTCCCCCAGCCGGTGTCCGCGATAGTCAGATGGAGGCTGTTTGGTCCAAGATTATGCCAGAATGCCCCTGTCGCCAGATGCCCTAGAGCATATGTCATGTCATGGGCGACCATCTTCGGCTCACCGGAAGTACCACTGGTGAAGTACAATAGCATTATATCATCGTTACTCCAGTCTTCCTGGGGACGGACAAAAGCAGGTGCTTCATCCCACTCCTTATGGAAATCATGGAAGCCTTCAGGAACCTCCTGGCCAACGCACACAAGAGCCTTTACGGAGCACTTGGGACCGCACTTCCGAACCGCTCTCGAAACATTTCCAAGGATATACTGATCCCCAGCGCACACGATAGCCTTGATCCCGGCTTTCTCAATCCTATATACTATGTCCAGATCCGTCAGAAGATGAGTCGCGGGTATAGCTACCGCCCCGATTTTGAGCAATGCAAGCATAGTGATCCAAAATTCATATCTGCGGCCAAGAACCAGCATGACCATGTCGCCCTTCCCTATCCCCAAAGATTGGTAATAAGACGCTGCTTTGTCAGACAGGTCCTTCATATCCTTGAAAGAGAACCTACGGCACTCTCCTTGGTCATTTGTCCATAACAGCGCTAGTTTTTCAGGTGCCTCGGCAGCCCAGGCGTCCATCACATCATAAGCGAAATTAAATCTCCCGGGGACATTGAGACGGAAATTATTCCTGAAATCCTCCATGCCGCAAAAAGCGGTTTTCTCCAAATATTTCTCTATCATAGTCTGTTTTATATACTGGCGGCGAAGGTAAGTGATTTCAGTTATTGACGGAAAAAAACGAGGAAAATGGGGGCGTATTGTGGGAAAAATGAACATTTTTGTCGCTATTATAGGGAAATTTTGTTCTTTTTTCCCAAATTAGCATCATGAAAGAGAAAGTGAGCACATTGAGACTTGACATGGTGCCAGCCATGGCGAGAACCCTTTCGCTCAAGGACGAGGTTGTCATCTCGGACAATCTGGATTTAATGGTTCCGGAAGGAATCTCAGCCAAGCTACGGAAAAGGCAGCCCACCAGAACTCTAAAGCCCGATGGAATGAAGTTCCCCTACAGGGTGGCGTTCAACACGATCCTATTCGTGGAATCTGGAAGGGTCGATCTCATCATCAACCTTAAAGAGTACCGGATCGAGGGCTGTTCCATCTTCCTCGCCGCCTCCGGTATAGTATTGGACTCTCTCAGCTATCAAGCCGGGACCCGCTTTTTAATAATAGCATACAGTGACGCCGGAAGCATCCTCCCTGCCACCTCACGTCCCTCCAGGATTATCAGGGCTGCCACTTATGCTCCCCTTCTGCTGCCCGTGGATCCGGGACGTATGGACAGGCATCTCCAACTTCTCAGAGTAGTCCAACATGTAGCCGAGGGAGGTCCTGACTATTCATTTAAAGAAGACATCGTGGAGGGTTTCGCCAAAGTCATAGCTGGAGGTATCGCGAGGATTATTATGGAGAGAAGCGGCAGCAGGAGACCTTCAGGCAGGAGGCCAACCATCCTCCGCCAGTTCATAACCTCCGTGCAGAAAAACTGTGACCGGCACCGGGACTTGGAGTTCTATGCGAAAGAGTTGTGCGTCACCCCGAAATACCTGTCAAGGATAGTCAGTGAACAATCCGGCAGAGTAGCCACAGAGATCATCCGTGAATATGTGATCGCCGGCGCGAGACTCCTTCTAAGCGGTGGGGATTATAATGTCCAGCAGGTCAGCAACCTTATGGGATTTCCAAACGCTTCTTATTTCGGGAGATACTTCTTAAAAGCGACTGGTATGACTCCTCGTCAATTCCAACTTTTTATGTAATTTTATAACCTGATCTTATAGCGATGATAGACAAGACAACCCAGATGATGGACGCCGGAATGAGGCTATTCGATACCGAGAAGCCATTCGGCACAGTGCTAGGCGGAATCAAAACCGAGATGGCAAAATACGGGAAGGTGCTCAAGCCCAATGAGATTATCGATTCGGAACTCCCGGAGGCCTGCTCCGGATGCGACCTTTTCCTGGACAGGTCCACAAGGTTTAAGGCTAAATATATATCCTGCTCTTTGGAAGATGCCGGGATTGTCGGGGCCACACCTGACGGAGAGGCTATCCACCACTATGCCGCCTCTATTAAAGAAGGCAACAAGAACACCAATGTGGGCATTTATGTCGCCTGCTCGCTGGTGATCATTTGGTCCATGCTAGGATGGTTCATCTCCGAAGGTATCGGATGGATCGCTCTTGTTTTCGCCATTATCGGCATCTACGGCGCATGGCGCATGCTTCGTCCGAGTAAGGATAACGCCAAACTGGCCAATCAGTTTCTGGACACATTTGAGAAAGCCAAATAGTTATGAATACTGCAATAAAAAAAGCCTTAAGAGCCGTTCTGGGAATCCTTGTGATCGGCCTGATCTTCGGTTGTGTCTATCTGGAAAGATTGATGCCTATCATCACCGGTTATGCCGCCAAAAACCTGGCCTCAGCGGTGTTCGTCTCTGGAAGAGACGCTTCCGAGGTGGAGGACCTGGATCTGGATTTCTCGTTTATAACCTTAGTTGACAACAAGGTCGATTACGAGGGGAAGACCGTGACCAGCCGTTTCCTCTGGGGGAAATCCACAGCCGTGTTCCGTGAGGGTTGCGGAGTGACACTGCTCCGTGGGGAAAAAGTGGACGAGCTCAAAGCAGATAAGTTTCCCCTTCCAGTGGAGGCCGAGATTCCTGACACGACAGTATCCAGCGACAAAGAGCTTATCTCGAGACTGGAACCTATCGCCAAAGCCTTGGTGGATGACAAGTCGTATGGTGGAACCCCTTTCGCTTTCATAGTCCTTCATGATGGAGAGGTGGTAGCGGAACGTTATAAGGAAGGCATAACCGCAGAGATGCCACTCCTAAGCTGGAGCATGGCAAAGAGCTTCACGAACGCCCTGGCTGGAGTTATGGCCGGTGATTCCCTTGTCGATATTCATGCCCCGATGGATATTCCACAATGGCAGGATGATGAAAGGAAATCCATCACACTCAACGACTTGATGCAGATGCAAAGTGGTCTTGAATGGAATGAGGACTATGGCAACCGGTCTGATGTGAACATTATGCTCCACCAGGAGAAGGACATGGGGCTTTACGCGCTTTCCAAACCTTTGGCTCACGATCCGGGAACCTTCTGGTATTATTCAAGCGGCAGCACTAATATCGTAATGCGTTATCTCAGAGGCAAATTCTTGTCTGACAGCGATTTCCACGCATACATCCGGGAACGGCTGTTCAATCCCCTAGGGATCAGGAACGGCTACTTCGAGCAAGACATGAGCGGAACTCCCGTCGGGTCGTCCTATCTATACATCACGGCGAGGGAATTCTCCCGTTTTGGGCAAATGTATCTCGACGATGGTGTGGTGGATGGGAAAAGGGTACTTCCTGAAGGATGGGTGGAATATACGGTGACCCCGGCATCCGCGAGCGAAGGAGGCTACGGATCTTTCTTCTGGCTCAATAGAAACAAATCCCTTAGCGATGTTCCCGAAGACATGTTCTCCTGCAATGGCCATGACGGCCAAGAGATTTACATAATTCCATCCAAGGGACTTGTAGTGGCGTTGCTCGGCTATTCTCCAAAGCCGGACAACACCATCAACTTCAACGTATTGCTAAGGGATATAATTAAAGAATTGTGAGCCACTTGGCAGATTTGAACTCCCGACCTGCGCGTTACGAATGCGCTGCTCTACCGCTGAGCTAAAGTGGCTTGGCTACATTTCTCATGGAAATGGACTGCAAATATAATGATTTTTTCTGAAGATAAGTCTAAATTCGCGAAAGCATCAGAAAAATATGATATCCGATATTCTGATAATAGGTGGAGGAGCCGCAGGTCTGATGGCGGCTTATGGAGCGGCAAAGACCCTTCCTGATGCCAGAATCACTATCCTGGAGAAGATGCCCCGGCCTGGGCGTAAGATCCTGTTCACAGGGAAAGGACGGTGCAACTTCACCAACACTAAGCCATGGAACGAGTTCTCCAAGCACATCCGTACCAATCCGAACTTTGTAAAGCCGGCATTTTTCAACTTCACACCGGACAACATGATCGACTTCCTCGAAAGGAGCGGACTGGAGACCATAGTTGAAAGAGGTGACAGGGCTTTCCCATATTCCCACAGAGCGTCCGATGTCTTGGACACCATTGTGGAAACAGTTTTGAGACAAGGGGTTACCCTCCTTACCGAGTGTGAGGTGGAAGAAATAAGGCCCGGGTTTGAGGTACGCTGCTCGAATGGTGAGACTTTCAAGGCATCCAAACTTATTATCGCCACAGGAGGCCTCTCCTACCCTATGACAGGTTCAACCGGAGACGGATACAGATGGGCTGAGTTCTTCGGGCATAAGCTCATACCCTGCTTCCCGTCACTTACGGCCATGGTTCCGAGAGGATATAAAATCTCCGGTGGCAGCGAGCCCCAGATGAAGGGGCATATCAATCGGGAAATTCCCATGACAGGTGCCGGAGAAGTTCTCAAAGGCGCCAAGCTCAAGAACATCAGCCTGACCGTATCATATGACGGGAACGTCACCGAAACCGAATTCGGCGACATAGACTTCACGGACGGAGGAATAGAGGGCCCCATCGGCTTCCAGGTGAGCCGCAAATGTGTCAAGACCCTGATGAACGGAGGTAAAGTGGCCTTTTCCCTGGATCTGAAGCCCGGAGTGCCGATTGAGGAGCTCACCGAGAGGGTCAAAGCCCTCTGGAACGACATTAAGAACGACCCAAGGACTCGTCAAGCAAAGGACGGGAGAGGCATAAATGGCAAGGAGATGTACAGGATCCTGCTTGGAAAACTTATGCCATGGGACCTGATACCTGGTTTCCAGACTTGGAACCCGGACATTCTGGAGACTTCTGTGAAGAAGAATGAATTCCGTTCCCGTAGGAACGCTCCTCAGAGACGAGTTTACGATGTCAACCTTGAGCTTCTGGCCAAGACATTGAAAAACTGGAAGTTCGATATCATTGGATTCGTCGGCTACGAAAGATGCGTGATCACCGCGGGAGGAGTCTCCACCGACGAGATCGTAGCCAAAACGATGGAGTCCAAGCTTCGTGAAGGACTGTATTTCTGCGGTGAGATTCTCGATATGGACTGTGACACCGGCGGGTATAATCTTCAGTGCGCATTCTCGACCGGTCTTCTGGCCGGGGAATCCGCCGCCAAAGCTATTAACCAAAACGAATTATAATGATAAGCAATATGTTCCGCTTTCGTACCCTGGCCATCTTCGCTTTAACAGCGATATTGTTCGCTTCCTGCTCCGGGAAGTTCACCCCTTTCACTTTCGTTCACTGCACCGACACCCAGATCGGATTCGGCGACAAATCCGAAGGATTCGTCCACTCAGACTCACTGCTCAACGCGGCGGTTGACGCGATCAACTCACTTAAACCGGAATTCACGGTAGTGACTGGTGACCTGGTCAATGATGTGGACGACCCTCTCCAGGACGAGCTATTCCGTAAAGGGATCGCGAGATTTGACATTCCGTGCTTTCTTCTTCCTGGCAACCATGACTACCGCAATGACTGGACCGCTAAGATCAAGAATGACTACGTGACACAAAGGGGATATGACAGGTTCTCGTTCATCAAGAATGGCTGCGCATTCATCGGAATAGACTCAAATTGCATAAAAGCCAAAGCTACTGAGGCGGAGAATGAGCAATGGGATTGGCTCGAAGGGGAACTGAGAAAGGCCCGGAAGGCTAAATTCACTTTCCTCTTCCTCCACTGCCCCATTTTCAAGAAAGATATAGATGAGCCGGAAGACTATGAGAATTTCCCGATGGAAAGCCGCCGGAAATATATCGATTTGCTCAAGGGATATGGGGTGGACGCTGTGCTTGCAGGCCACACCCACAAGGATTATGACATCGTGTTTGAGGGAATCAGGCTTGTCGCGGCGAATCCGGTGTGCAACGGAATCGGTCACGGCCAACCAGGATTCAACACAGTCAGTCTGACAAAAGACGGATTTGAGATTGAATTCCATCCGACACCAGGTTTCGACCCAGCGAAGTGCCGGCTTTAGGATAAGAACAAGTTTGTCCTTTATCGTTTTTTTCGTATTTTTATAGAACCACAAATAATAACCACGATTATGAAGCATTTCCTAGCTCTAGCCATTTTATTCACCTTCGGTATCAACGCCATCGCGGCGATCGACAACGATCCTCTAAAAGATGCCGAAATCATCACCCCTGAACTGTTCGGATGCGTCGGTGACGGCGTCACAGACGACACTGAGGCTCTTCAGAAAGCTTTCGATTTCTGCCTCACGAACAATCGGCAGCTGATCGCACATAAGGGAAAGACTTATGCCGTCTCAAAGACAATCATGGCACACACCGCCAATGATATACAGATTGATTTTGGAGGTGCGGTCATCATGGCCATCAAACCCATGGAGCATATCATCGACCTCGACAATTATGATATTCCTGACAAGATCGGTCATAGCAGCACGGTTTACAATCTTGTCCTGGACTGCAATTCGATGAGCGGAGGAGTGTATTGTCCCCGTGCCAGCAAGATATCTTTCAACTCCCTTATGGTTCGCAACTGCAACCTGAAGGCTTTCAGTGTTGTGAAAGGTTACGAGGTATTCGTCACCAACTCTCACATCCATTGCACAACAGGTCCTGAGAGCTATGGAATTTACATGGATACAGGCGACTGCCATTTCGACAATATTGTCATCATCAACGCCCACACCGCGATATTCCAGTCGTGCAGTATCAATTTTTACGACAAGATACACTCATGGCTGTCCAAGAACGTGGAAGGTAGCGTATTCTTACATCTGGTGGACGGTCTCGCCCACCTCGAGCAGTCATATTGCGACACCGCGGAGAAAGGTTATGTCATCGATGGTCCCTCAGTGTTAAGGCTCATCGGTTGCTACTACTTCAACAATCCCCGCTGCTACGACAGCCCCAATCCTCCTGTGATATTCAACTTCACAAGACCCGAGTTGACACAGCGGGCAACGATCTCTCTTGAGGGTACCAGCTTCAACACGGGTGGACTGGACGTCAGGATCAGCAATGAGGAAAACCACCACATCCAGATATCCCACTGTTTCTTCAATCCCGGAATAAGTGGTAATGTGGGCAAATTCAACCTGACAGCGGCTTCAGGAATAGAATTCCGCCGCGCTTTCGGTATCATGGGAGACAACACCAGTTTCTCCACCCCGGCCAGCGAAGGCAACAAACTTGTGATTGACGCTGACATCACATCCCCTTCGAAAGGGAAAGTCGTTGTGGCCACTCTGCCAAAGGCATATTCTCCTTCCACCGACCAATACGGCATGTCCACGGTCATAGGCTCTAAGGGAGAGGCGATACCCGTTCCTGTAAAGGTGGAGCCTTCTGGTGAAGTGTCATTCGAATGCCCGGCGAAGGTGAAAGCCGAAAGGATAGTGATTGATATGGAATATGTTAATTAACCAATAATCCACCTGCGTATGAAAAGGCTAGTGCCCATTATCGCACTTCTTGCCTTGGCGATTCCCTCTGGAGCCCAAACCATCCAAAAAGGGAATAAGTTCTTCAATGGAGAGGCTCTCTACACCGTACAGGAAGTCCGGATGGGGAGAATAGTTTACATGACTGGAGAGAATTCCGACGGGGACTACCTTGAGCTGACCCTTGAGAAAGTCCCTGACAAGGCTGGCGTTTACACTCTCCAGCCCAGCGCACAAGCGGACGACCCGCCTTTCGAAGGATCCGGTTTCGGCAATACAGTGCAATACGTCCGCCAGCAAGGGATGAATTTCTTGGCTGTCAGCGGGATATTTGACGGACTCGTGGAAATCCTTGTGTTGACACCGGATAACCTCAAAAACTGCCTGGGTCAACAAGATTTCGCTGAGGAGCAGCCCTTGTCCGAATTGGCGGGAAGCATGCTTCTAAACAACGACATCCTCTCCGACTATGAGACCATATCCCTTATAGAACTAGTTGAAGATAAACTAAATAAGCCCAATCCGTCCGTCATCGAGCGTTATAACCGCCAGCTGGTGGAGGGTATTATAGCCTTCCGTAAAGCCATGGAAGCATTCAATAACCCTGATGGTCTTGGAGGAGATGGCCGAGGACAGGATGAGATCGAGGCTGAGCAAGCCATAATCGACCGCGTCGACCAATTATTCAAGGATCTCGCCCGCAGGAACGAGGGAGGAGTGGGCAATCCCACACCCGAGGAATTTGAAAGGGAGTACACAAGCGAGCGCTGGCTGAAGACGGTGAGAAAAGTCATGCTGAAGGATGAGAAGGAAGACGGGATCGGATTCTTCGACCACGACTACTGGACATTCAGCCAGGATCCCTCCCCTGACATCAAGGTTGTGAAGATCGAGGTGGAAGAGGTGGAAGATGATGAGGCTACGGTATTCGTCCGCTTCGTCAACTGGCCAGGCTCCAAACCCCAGACCATGAGATTCGAATTGGTCAAGGAGAATGGAGAACTCAAGGTCGACAACATCCGCAACTACGACAACTCCTTCGATTCAGGGTATTTCGACTACATGGATGAGATGGAAGAGTATCTCGATCCGGATGATGACTAAAGGAATATGAATGCCGTTCTGACAGCCCTGTTTATCCCGTTCCTTGGCACCGCCTTAGGATCCGCTTTCGTTTTCTTCATGAGGAAGGACATGCCGGAACGGCTTCAGAAAACCCTTCTGGGGTTCGCCTCCGGAGTCATGGTGGCTGCCTCCGTATGGTCACTGATCATCCCCGCCCTTGAGATGGGCTCCGGAAAAACGTCTGTGATCCCGGTCACGGTAGGGCTTCTAGCTGGTTTCGCGTTTCTCCTCTTGATAGACCAAGTAACCCCTCACATCCACCCGGTCGGAGGTCCTGAAGGCCCGAAGAGCAGACTCTCCCGAACCACCATGCTGGCCCTGGCTGTCACAATCCACAATTTCCCGGAAGGAATGGCGGTGGGAGTCGCCGTGGCAGGAGCCCTGTCATCAGACTTCAGCATGGCCGGCGCCATCGCCCTATCCCTTGGAATAGCCATCCAGAACATCCCCGAGGGTGCTATCATATCCATGCCCTTGAAAGCCGCTGGCAACAGCAGATGGAAATCTTTCCTCATCGGCACGCTAAGCGGAATTGTCGAGCCATTAGGTGGGGCCTTGGTGCTTTTACTCGCATCGGTGGCAACCTCGGCAATGCCATATCTCTTGCCATTCGCGGCGGGAGCTATGCTCTATGTCGTTATAGAAGAATTGGTTCCGGAAGCGTCGCAAGGAGAGCACTCCAACATGAGCACAATCGGATTCGCTATAGGATTCGCCTTGATGATGGTACTTGATGTTGCGATGGGCTAGTCTACTCGCTCCACCCATCTCTCGTACGGTAAACCATACGTCCGAGATCAGTATCGAAATAAGGGTACCCGAGGTCAACAAGATGTGTCGGTCTGGACTTCGTGGGACCTGTCTTGGGCGCTATCAGATTCTCGGAACGGAACCACTCCCCGGCACCCTCACTCAAGTCTCCCCAAATATTGCCTTCATATGTCCTCCAAGTCACGGAATCGATCAGGTAATATGAGATATATCCCCTGAAGCGTCCGCCACCGATGTCTTTGGCGATCCAATCGCAATACCAGACATCCTCATCCCCCTCCTCACAATTGAAGTCGATGATACTGACAGTATTGAGCTGTCCGCCGCCAAAGGTGAGAGCCCTGCGGACATGCTCGGCGCAACAATTTAGAAGGGTAAGGTTATGTATACCGGTCGTGTTCCTGGAACCTTCCCCAATACTGTCCAGATCATCTATCTCCCCGAAAGCGAAGCCGTAAAGGCAACGCTGAGCCGTGCACTGCTCCATGATCAGGTGCTCTCCAGCGAGATGGAAAGCGGTCCCTAGCCCAATCAGTTTGCAATGCGATATGAAATAATTGAAGCCATTATTCCCTCCATTGCATGCCCTGATTCCGACGCAACGCGGGTTGAGGCCTTCATTGCTGTCGAAATTGCCCCCAGACACCATGAATATTCCCTCCACACTCATCTCAGACGCATATTTCCCGTCAATCACGACAAGACGTTTGGTGTATCCCGGAATGATGAAAGAGATATTGAATATGTTGTAATTGGCCAAGGAATATATCCATGAGGGCTCACTGCCGATAATTGAGATGTCGTCGTCCTCCGTAAAAGTGTCATAGAGTTCCTTTGTGACGACGATCTCAGCCCCGTCATGGTTGGAGTTGAACGACAGGTTCGTGGCCTTCCGGGCTCCACCGACACCTTCCAGGGTGACAAGTCCCGGCTTATGCGGGAAAAACAGGCCGTACTTGTACGTCTTCCCTCCCAGCTCGATTTCAGTGAGGGAATTGACATAATAAGTCCCCGGAAGGAGCGTTATTTTTCCTCCTTTAGCTGATGCGAGCCCATCAATAAGACTATTGAGCAGCGCGCAGTCAGACTTGCCGTCACAAACGTGATCAGCGGCGGCTTTATCCTCCTCTGAGGAATTTGACGCGGCGACAAGGATAAGTGACCCTTTGGCGCTAAGGGACAGGGTAATAAGGGAAAGCGCCAAAATAAATATAAAACGTTTCATAAGGAGGGGTGAAAAAAAGGGAAAGCTACGCACGTCGCACCGCTACAACCTCCTACCCTTGCTGCCTTCCAGCCCTGGGGGGATTCAGAGGGAGCTGGTCGCGTACGACTTTCCCCAACCGCGAATATACTACTTTTCATTGAAACTGTCAAAAATGAAGGGGAGGATGTCATCTACCTTCGCGAACTTCCATGTCTTCTTTGTCCCGAACATAATGACACTGAGCGGCTTCCCGCTGAGGGTCTGGTACTCCGCCATGACTTGGCGGCAAGCCCCGCAAGGAGAGCAGGGATCCTCAGAGAGTTTGTGGTCAAAGCCTCCAACGATAGCGATACTGACCATCGCCTTTCCCGGATAGTTGGCTCCAGCAGCGAACATAGCGGTCCTCTCGGCGCAAAGCCCGGATGGGTAAGCGGCATTCTCCTGATTGGATCCCCTCACCACCGTACCATCCTCCAAGAGAACAGCGGCTCCGACATTGAATCCGGAATACGTGGCATATGATCCTTTCTGGGCCTCGATCGCCTCACGTATGAGATCCTGATCCTTGGGATCCATCTCATCGATTGACGAGAACTCCTGGTAGTTGATGTCAAGGCTGATTGTCTTCATGACTGGCTTAAAGTTCTGGTGTTCTCAAAGATAACAATAATTGTCCAAAATCCAGCGATTAAGTATCTTTGCAGAGATTATGAAGGTTTGCGTCGGTCTTTCAGGTGGAGTTGACTCCAGTGTCGCCGCCTTGCTTCTCAAACAGCAGGGCTACGATGTGTTCGCTATGTTCATGCAGAACTGGCACGATGCCGATGCCACACTTCATGGCGACTGCGAATGGGAGGAGGATCGTTTCGTGGCGGAGCTTGTGGCAAGGAAAATCGGCATCCCGTTCTATTTTGTCGATCTCTCCAAGCAATATCGCCAGCGTGTGGTTGACTACATGTTCAGGGAGTATTCCGCCGGGCGGACACCCAATCCTGATGTGCTTTGCAACCGTGAGATCAAGTTCGACGCTTTCCTTGAGGCCGCCCAAAAGATGGGAGCCGACATGGTCGCCACAGGGCATTATTGTAGAAGGGCTCCCCTCTTGGATTCCGACGGGAAACAGGTTTTGATTGACGGTCAGCCGCAATGGAGAATCCTCGAAGGAACAGACCCGAACAAGGACCAGAGCTATTTCCTGTGCCAACTCACTCAAGAGCAGCTAGGCAAGGCTCTCTTCCCTATCGGTCACCTGACAAAGCCCGAAGTCAGGCAGATAGCCCATATCGCTGACCTGCCTTCCGCTGACAAGAAGGACTCGCAAGGGATTTGCTTTGTCGGGAAAGTCGATTTGCCGACTTTCCTAAAACAGCAGCTGGAACCGAAAGATGGTGAAGTGGTGGAAGTTTACGACGCTTTCTACTCTGATAACGCTCACTACGCCTATGTCCATGACACCCTTTCCTCTTTATTGGCAGAGCCTGGCGAACCGCTAATGACCGCGGTCTTCGCCTCCGAGGACTCCGGTGGCGCCGATTTCAACAACCGTTCCGTCGTCCTGAACGAAGCGAAGGATCCAGCCACCCCGAAAGTCAATATCTTTGATGAGGCCAAACTTGCCTCCATGAGCGGTGAAGATTGGATGAGATTATCGGAACCCATTGATTATTCGGCGATAAAGTTTGAGACCGAAGTCTACCGGAGCGGGAGGAAACACATCAAGAAGACTCGTTATAAGGACAACCCTTGGGGCAAGGTCGTTGGCCGGCACGATGGCGCTCAGTTCTACACTATAGGCCAACGCAAAGGCCTCAACATCGGAGGTCACAAGGACTCGATATTCGTGATCGCCACGGACATCGAGACAAACACAATCTACGTCGGCGAGGGTCACTCCCACAAGGGTCTATCCAGAAGTTGCCTGCGTATCGCTATTGATGATATTCACTGGATACGCCAGGACCTTATAATGGGAGACGGGGAAATACGCCGCTACAGGGTACGTATCAGATATCGCCAACCCCTTCAGGACGCCTGGATAGTCAAGCGTCCCGAGGGATTATTCATCTTGTTTGACACACCCCAAAGAGGAATCTCCTCAGGACAGTTCGCCGCTTGGTACTCCGATGACGATGAGATGCTCGGATCCGGAGTCTATTGATTAACCTAAGAATTGCTTCTTGAAAGCCTCAAGTTTAGCCTCAACGGCGGGGGCATCAGCGGCAGTGGCGCCAAAATAGAACTTGATCTTAGGCTCGGTTCCGGATGGACGTACAGTTACAACATCACCCTCGGCGTCAAAATATTGCAGGACATTTGACTTGGGAAGACCGGTCTTCTCCGGCTCATTATAATCCACAACCTTGACAACAGGTGATCCAGATAACTCGGCTGCCGGATTGGAACGCATATCCTCCATTATCTTGGCGATCTCTTCCGCACCGGATTTACCTTTGCGGACGAGATATACCATGCTCTCCTTGCGGTAACCGAACTCGCTGTAAATCTTATCCATAAGCTGATATAGAGTCAGCCCTTGGTCTGCGGCCCAAGTAGCGCACTCAGCCACCATAGCGCAGGCTATCGGAGCGTCTTTGTCACGGACGAACTCACCAATATTGAAGCCATAGCTTTCTTCACCGCCACAGATAAACTCTTTCTTACCCTCGTTTTCACGAACGACCTCACCGATCCACTTGAAACCTGTCAGCACATCGTAGCACTCAACACCAAACTTCTTGCAGATGTCAGCGATCAGCTGGGTCGTCACGATAGTCTTCACGCAATACTTCGTTCCATCAAGCTTACCGAGTTCCTTCCAACGGGTCAGGATATAGTAAGTGAGCATTGAGGCGGTCTGGTTGCCATTGAACTGTACCATCTTGCCTTCATTGTCACGCACTGCGATTCCAAGTCGGTCAGCGTCGGGATCAGAGGCCATGACAATGTCCGCGCCAACCTCATCAGCGCGCTCGAGAGCCATCTTCATGGCCGCCGGCTCTTCCGGGTTGGGAGACACGACTGTGGGGAAGTCACCATCACTCACATCCTGGGCGGGGACATTAAACACGTTCTTGAATCCAAGCCGGCGCAAACACTCAGGAACTATCCTGACACCGCAACCGTGAAGAGGAGTATAGACTATCTTTATGTCATTGTGACGTTCACGAGACTCAGGACTCAAGGTCAAGGAGAGGATGTCGTTCATGTAGGCCTCATCCACTTTCTTTCCCATCAGCTGGACCTCACCGCAGCGCTCCCCTCTCTCAAACTTGACTTGAGACGGCTCAGAGACCTTACCAACTTCCTCGATGATGTCCTTGTCAACAGGAGGCACTATCTGAGCGCCGTCGGACCAATACACCTTATAGCCGTTGTATTCTTTGGGATTATGGGAAGCCGTGACCATTATCCCGGCCACAGCACCCATGTACCGGATCGCGTAACTAAGCTCCGGAGTAGGACGGATATTGTCAAAGAGAAACACATTGATGCCATTGGCACTGAGAATATCGGAGGAAATCTTGGCGAACAACTTGGAGTTATTACGGCTGTCGTAAGAGATACAAACCCGGATATCATCCCCCTCCACATGCTTCAGGATATAATTCGCGAGTCCCTGGGTGGCCATCCCGACAGTGTATTTATTCATCCTGTTGGTTCCGACTCCCATGATGCCGCGGAGTCCTCCTGTGCCAAACTCGAGATTCTTGTAAAAAGCGTCCTCGAAACCTGTCGGATCAGTGTTCCTCAGTTCGATGACTTTCATCTTGGTCTCGGGATCGAAATCCCCATCAAGCCACTTTTGGGCCGCTGCCTTATAATCCTGTGACATATAAATGAAATAAGTTATTTTTCAAATTTACAGAAAAAAGTTCAAATACGGTGGCAAACCAACAGGAAATTATCCGCCTGAAAAGGCGTCTCGATCCTAACACCGAAAACATGTGCGTCATCGCCTGATTTGACCCCTAGTCTTGTCCTTAGCTCAGCGCTTGTCAAGGGAATATTCCTTGCCGACACCTCAGACCTCGGGTAACGCTTCCCCACTTCACGCAAGGATGCCTTATTCATCTTCAACACCTCGGCAACCTCGAACAACTTCCCCATTCCCGTCAATACCCCCAGCTTCGACACCGCCTCTTCCTTGGTGACCGCCTCCGGAAAAGTGAGGAGATGGGTAAAACGAGCCAACTTGACAAGGGAGAACCTCTCGCACAAAGCATTGAAAGCCCCTGCTTTTGCCAGGGACTTCCCTGGCTCGTAAATAAATCTCACAAATGAGGAATCCGGCAAGACGGGCTTCGCTCCCGCCAATTCAGAATATGACATGGTGATGGAGCCGCCATCTTCCCTGCAGATGACAGAATACTCGCCCTTCCAATCACGGTCCATCCAGACAAGCAGTTCCTTGCACTCTCCCATGCTTGAGACCACATGGATTTCCCGCACCCAATTACCGTTCCACCCTGATGAGCCATTCTCCATAAGGGCAGACTCATTAGAGCGGTTGAGACGTTCAACTACCATAGTGATGTCGGCCATAGGAGAGAGTTTCAACAATATATTCGGCGAATGCAGGAAAAGATACGGAACGAGCCCTAACACGTTTGGCGAGCAATCTTCCAAGAGAAATACCTTGCTGCCCGAAGAGTCTCTCCTGGCAGGATCGAGAAACACGATATCAGGTTTGAAAACCGCCAGGAGCGCACCCAGAGAATCCTTCCCAACCTCAACATTCTCAACCCGAATATTGCTTGCCCCAAGCTCGTCAAAATTATGCCTTGCCGCAGCAACCAAGGCGCTATTTCTCTCATTATAAAGAACTTCCGATGCGACGGATGAGAATGCCCATGAGTCAACCCCGAGTCCACCGGTGAGATCAGCGATACGGCCAGGGACTCCACCCAAAATCCTTTTGGCGAGAACGGCCTTGTAACCTGCAGTCACTGAAGAACTGCACTGCTCGGCGCCAAGGGCGGACGGATAGACCAAAGAGGACTTAGAATACCACTCCGGAACTTTGTCCCGAAGCTTCTGGCGGGCTTCTATTGTATTGACGGCCAATTCTTTCCCATCAAAACCGGAAATAACACAATCTTCCGGAGGCGACGGCCAGTCGACATGTGAGAGAAGAAGCCGGGAGGTCCCGGCTTCCTCATTCTCCAGAACGAATCTCTCGAAATCTCCCATGTCAGAGAATCTTCTTGATAAAGGACTCCGCATCCTCCGGATTGACCCGGAATACCTTCAGGACTTCCGGATAATCATGGCACGACAGAAGCTCCTTGACTTTTGAGGGCCCTCCGTTATTCCACGCATGCTCCACAAACAGGGCTCCAAGCAAGCCTTCAAGTGGAATCACAACAGTTGATTCCACTCCTTTGACAGGCATGGTGAGGTCATAGAACAGATCCTCGTCGGAGAAATCAATCTCCTCATGCTTTTCTATGAAAAGCCTCAACGATTCCTTCATGGATTCGTAGGAATTGCTCATGTAACCGCCATGGAAGGTGGCGAATCCTTCCTGAATCATCGGAAATGCTTCCGGCCTGCAAGAGCGGACAACCAACAGCGCCAGGTCGTGACGATCATCATAGTAGTTGGAGACCAGAGTGGACATCCCGAAAGGACGGCCATAAAACGTGTAGTCTGCAGCCTTGGGAACGGCCGAACCCATCATGGGGTTCGAATATGCGTTGAACAGGAATCCGGAGAACTGTTCACACTGATCCACAGTTGGAGCCACGACATAGCGGATCCTGGAGTCAAAGCCGAATCCATATTCATTGGAAAGAGCGTCCACGAACCCGGCCACTTTCGCCGCGTTGGACAGTGGAACTTTGCATCCCGGAGCACAGAAATAGTCCAATAATCCAACCTCCGTCTTGGAAAGAGTCGGGATCACAGCATCCAACCAATTGCAAAGCCTGAAAGGGTTGTAGCGAAGCTCCTTTTCTCCAGACCTGGCCACTGCCAGCGCACACACCCTGTACACACACTCGTTCCACCCGTAGAAATCCTCGCCGGGAAGTTTGCTGCTGGTCATCACGGCCAGCTGATAGGTCCCATGGGCGATCTTCCTCACATCCAGGATCTTATTCTCCCGGAAGGAGGAATAAAGGAGTACACCGTCATCGAATTCCGCCAGATAATCCTGCATCCCGTCCACCCACATTGAGCGTCTCTCCTGCTCAGACACAGAAGCGGAAGAATATGAATCCACATAGGTCTTCCACAATTCCGTAACCATCCTCACCGAGTCCTTCTCCTCTTTGGACATCACGGCAAGGTCGGAATCATAGGTTCTGAGGCCGGGCACCTGCCGGCTCCGGGTCACTTTCTGGGCCGACCCGGAAAACGGCAGCGCCATAATCAGCACCGCACAGAACGTGGCCTTGAGATCCATTACTCCCCTTTAAGATATTTCAACCAGAAGGCCCTGTTGGCGGCACTGAAATGCTTGCCCTGATAACCTCTGTAACCATGCATACCGTCAGGGTAGATCATCAGCTCGAACTTCTTGCCTCCGGCCTGGAGCGCGTCCACAAGTTTCAAAGTGTTCTGGAAGTGGACGTTGTCGTCTCCGGTACCGTGAGTGAGCTTCAGCATCACGGAACCGTCATAGTTGGCATCGGTAACAGGATACTCCTTCGCGGCGTTCGTCACCTTTGTCCTCTCATAACCCTCGGGATTGTCCTGAGGTGTGGACATGAATCGCTCTGTGTAATGGGTGTCGTACAGGGCCCACTCATAAACACCGCCTCCGGCAATGCCGTAATGGAAAGCTTCCGGATGCTTCATCACGAGCAAAGCTGTCATCGTGCCTCCGAAAGAGAATCCCTCAACTCCAATCTTGTCACCATTAACATATGGAAGCTTCTTCAGATACTCCGCCCACTCGACAAAGTCCTTGACCTCAATCTCGTCAAGATGCTTGTAGATCATGTCAAGACCTTTACGGCCGTTGTAACCTGAGGCCCGGCAGTCAAGGACACACTCTATGATCCCGTTATCGGAATACCATTGATATGGATTGTATGGCCGGAACACGTCCGACACCTGAGGGGTGTCGGGGCCACCGTAAATATCGACATGGACAGGATACTTCTTCGAGGGATCGAAATCATTCGGATACACGATAAGACCGGGCAGCTCAAGACCGTCGCTCGTGGTCATGGTGATGATTTTCGGGTGCTTCGTGGCGTCTGGATCGAAATCGGGGCCTGCCAGGTCGGCTACCTTAAATGACTTGGAAGGTTTCGCGAGGTTATAAATCCAATGCTGATTCGGGGTATTTGAGTTGCTCATGATCGCCGTGACATACTTCTTATCAGGGGAAACCAATATCATAGAAGCACTGAGAGCAGGATCGGAAATGGTTCTGACAGAGCCTTTTGTGGCAAAATAAATACCTGTCCTGACATGAGAATCCCGCTGTGCTGAATACACGATCTCAGAGGTGGTACCGTCAAAACCTCTCGCCGGCTTTCCCTCCTTGACGGAGAAGATCTGCGTCCTCCAGTTTTCCCCGTCGGTCAGACGCTTGAGAATCTTTCCGTCATAAGAAAGATAATATATCTGCTCCCATCCTGTCTCGAACGAGCGGACCATATAGAGGCCGTCGCGGCCGAAGTACATACCCTCGATCCAGTCGAGCCAGGTCTTATATGTCTCGTGATAGATGTGGGTCTTGGAACCGTTCTCGGGAGACACGGCGTATAGGTCCAATGTATTCTGGATCCTGGGCTCCCGCTGGATGAAGAAAGCCTTGCTGTCGGCGCCCCAGAACGGGGTCCCGAAATACTGGTCGTCATCCTCGTTGAAGTCCGCCCATGCTGTCTTGCCATTCTCGAGATCCACTATACCTATGCGAACCTTGGGATTGGGATCCCCGCATTTAGGATACCTGGTCATCCTGACAGAGCCTCCAGTGGGAGACATGTCCTCCAGATCCACGGCACCTCCGGCATTCTGGCCGAAACCAAGCTGGAGGCCGGAACGGTCAGCGTCAACAGCGACAGCGGAATAAATCGGGAAGAACGGCACCTCGGTGTTGTCGAAACGGTAGAAACCGATTTTCTTAGAGTCCGGAGACCACCAGAAAGCCTTATACCTGGTGTATCGCCCGAGGATCTCCTCGTAATACACCCATGAGGAGTAGCCGTTCAGGATGACATCTGAGCCATCTGATGTTAGACGAGTCTCTTTCTTTGTGGCCATATCCACCACCCACAGGTCGTTATCCCGAGTGAAGGCCATCTTCGTGGAATCAGGAGAGTACGTGAGGTTCTCAGCCCCGTCGATTTTGACCGGAAGAGATCCTCTGCCGGGCCTCGACATTGACGGAAGCGCTACGCCCTTTGTCCTCTTGCCCGTAGCGGCATCAACAACGAAATCGTCCTCAGAGACAGATCCTCCTATATTGTAATAGAAGGCCGCCTGATGGTCACCGACCCATCCTCCCATCATGGGAAGCCGGTTGAATTCCTGGGCGCCTGCAATTGTGGCGACGCAAAGGGATAAGGATAATAAGAGTTTCTTCATGACTATAACTTAACTATTAAAATATTCATCCTTGAAGTTCACGAGATAGACTTTCTCCACAGCCCTGGTCAGAGCGGTGTAAAGCCATTTTAGATCGTCGGTTGTGAGTTCATCCTGCCAAAAGGGATTATCCACGAAAACACAGCTCCACTGTCCTCCCTGACTCTTGTGGCAAGTGATTGCGTTAGCATATTTCAGCTGTAGGGCATTGAAATACGGATCTTCCCGGACCGCCTCGTAACGTTTTTTCTTTGTGGTGAGATGGGAATAATCCTCATTGACTCCATTGTAAAGCATGTTCTGCTGCTCGTAAGTGAGTGAAGCGGCCTCCGACTCAAGGGTGTCAAGGCAAACCTTGGCCTTTATCTCCGCGTCATCGTAATCCGGGAAAGATAGGCGGGCATCCGCGAACGTCAGGCCGTATCTTTCCTCGAAGTTCTTGATAGACACCAGTTTGGCGATATCCCCGTTGGCGATGTAATCCATCCCCTTGGCCTCGCCTGTGAATTGATAACAGTTCTTAACTATCATCAGTTTCTCACCCCGGACCAGCCTTTCCTCGTCATAGAAGACTTGAGCCCTTATCCCGGCGTTATACCTGTTGGCCCTCTTGTTCGACCTACATAGGACGATGGCGTCATCTTTCGAATAATCGGTGTAATACACCTGGTTGAGGGATTCCAACAACTCTCCACCACCGATCCTGATTATATCATCGAAACCCTCCGCCCTGAGCCCGAGCTCATCCGGAGTGTATGAAGTGTCGCCATAGGGATCCGATGTTATCATCTCCCTGATCCGTGTCGCGTTCCATAAAATCCCGGACTCTTTCTGCTGACGCACAACCTCTGTCAAGGAGCAATATGTCACACCCCCAAATCCGTCCATATACTCACTGGATAGTGCCGGAGAAGCGTCCAGGCCAACTGGCGGCAATTGGGCCGAGTCCCCGATCATGATGATACGGCAATCGTTAGCTGACCTCACGAAGTCCACCAAATCCTTCAGAAGATCACCTGAGCCAAACATGGCTGTTCCATTTCCAGCCTGACCCTCGATCCCTATAAGAGAGACCTCATCAACAATGAAAAGCTTGTGTGACCTCTTGTTTGGAGCCAGGGAGAATTGGCCGAATCCATCAGAACCAATTGATTTCTGGCGATATATACATTTGTGGATAGTGCTTGCTGGTTTGTGGGCATACTGCGATAACACCTTCGCCGCCCTGCCTGTGGGCGCCAGAAGAATACAGATTTCCTCCGGGACATCATCTTTGACAGGTCGCAAATCGTCCATGGCTTCGATGACCGCCGCCAAAGCGGTGGTCTTTCCAGTACCGGCATAGCCGTTCACAACCAGGATATCATGATCGTCACCAACCAGGAAATCAGCTATCTTCGAGAAAAGCCTGTCCTGGTCAGAAGTCAGGTCATATGGGAAATGCTCCCTGAATCTCTTGTAGAAAAAGCCTCTCCTGTCCATCACTTGGCACTCTTGCCGAATAACATCATCATGACAGCGAGAACAGGATAAATCTCGACACGTCCCAGAAACATGTCGATTGTGTACATCAGTTTGGCTCCGGTGGGCTCGGCGCTGAAATTACCCATCACTCCTAGATCGCCAAGGGCCGGGCCGACATTGCTCAAAGAGGTGAATGTCGCGGCGACAGCATTGGCGTTATCTGGATTGACAGCGAGGTTTATCGCCAGGGAAACAATAATCAACATCATGTACAAAGCGATGTACAGGATATGAGGTGCTATGTCATCTTGCCTGACGACACGACGATTGACCCTTACCTCGCTGACAGAAGCCGGGTGGAGCACGGTCTTGAGACGGTAATGTATCTCCTTGCAAAGCAGTAGCGCCCTATCGGACTTTATGCCACCTGTGGTTGATCCAGCCATTCCGCACCAGATGCTCACGAACACCAGCATCGCCGACGGTAATGCCGGCCAAACACCATTGTCAGAGATTCCGAATCCGGAGGTGGAAGCGTAGCTTAACACATGGAAGGAGCTGGAAAGGAAGCTCTTACCCCATGTGCCCTCGATCCCGTTAGCCTTAAGGGAAATGGCCACGACCACGCTTGTGACGATCAAAATCCAGAAATAGAATTTGAAAATCTCATTTCTGAAAGGCTTGAGGCTCTTTGTTATGATCGCCACGTAGACCATCCCGAAATGGATGGAGGATAACAACATGAAGAACATCGTGACGAGATCGACCGCCACCGAGTCAAAAGAGCCTATTGATAGATTCTTCGTGCTGAAACCTCCGGTGGCCGTGACGCTCATCGCATGGTTGACCGCGTCAAAGGGACTCATACCACAGATCAGGTACGCGGCGAAAGAAGCGACCAACATGCCTACATAGACGCTTGTGAATATATATACCGTCTTGTTTGTCCCCGCCCTGTACTCACTCTTCGACAGGGATGATAGTTCAAGGTTAGTGAGACGGAGTTTCATCTGCGACGAGCTCGGTATCACAAGAAGCAAGAACACCACGACTCCCAAGCCTCCGATGAAATGAGTTGAGGAACGCCAGAAAAGCAAGCTGTTTGGCAGAGCCTCGATATCCTCCAGAATGGAAGCTCCTGTTGTCGTGAATCCGGAAACACTTTCAAACCAGGCGTTTATCACAGTGAAAGGGCCTCCCCACAGGGCATACGGAAGCATGCCGAAAATAAATGAGAGAAGCCAGGACAGGACTATGATCATGTACCCGTCCTTTAGGGTGATTTCCCTAGCCCTCCTGACGAAAATGAATGGGAAAATACCGACCGTGAAGGTGATGGTGAAACTGATAAGCAAAGCGGCCAAGGCGCTATCGTTACCATAAGCCACAGAGACCAGTATGGACAAGAACATGAACAACGCGCTGACCAACAACGCGGAGCCCACATATCTTGATATCACCTTGATATTCATTCCTGAATTTCGTTTGCAGGCTTCGAGGCCATCTTGTTTCTCATGTCCGTGACTCGCTTACGGAGCTGTTGGTTCTCACTCACAAGTTCAGTGATTCCATCGTTAAGCTCCAGAAGCTGATCATCACCCTCGAAGGAGTATGAGTATTTCTTGTTGAAGGACCTGTAGTTATTGAGTCCCTCAAGCATACGGTAAAGAGGATTGACGTAATACACAAGAAGGAAGAACAACAACATCAGAATAAGAAGCAGCCCTACCCCGACAGCCACCGCTCCGGGAATGATGCTACGGTAAAAACCCCTCTGGAATGTCTCGGAGTTCTTCTTCAACTCAGCGTATATGGCATCGTCCAGATTGTCAATATATGCGTTAAGTCTCTTGAATTGCGGTTGAAGACGTTCAAAGTACCAAGTCCTCGTGTCTATGAAGTCCGAGTGCAAGACATCGCTCAACTCCATGGAAGTCAGCATATACGCCGTGTATGCGTATACCACGGAATCCGTCAGGGGCAGCATCTTGTCCGAAACGAGTGACTTCCTTAGCGAATCACAATGCGCCATGAACTCTTCCTGATGGAAATCGGGCAGGGCGGAGACTGCATCGTCGCCGATCACCGCCAGGATATCCAGGTTGTACTGACTGCTGACCTCGGATAGTTTCTGGGCCACCCCGACGCTTTTGATATTGTCAGCCATCAAGTCGGAGACATAATGGCTCATCCTGGAATACTCCATGATGGATATGACGCTTGAGGCAAGAAGAGCCACAGCTATCGCTGAGAGGCTGAGAGTCAGCTTCGTCCGCATCGACAGCTTTGTGTCCCTTATCCTTTCTTTAAGTCTCTTGAACATTCAAACCGATAATATTCAGTTTACAAATATATTAAAAATCCTCTTATCGGCACAAACCGAGAATTGTCCCGTAATCCCTCAGGCATTCCTGGTCGGGATAAGTGTTGAAATAAGTGGAGTCCATGTAGACAGCGAAGGAAGTGACATTTCTTATTCCCCGGCTTTTGTATACCTCCAAATCTTGAGCGAACACCTCCGGATGCCAGGGTAGCTGAACAGCCGGCTTCTTCCAATCACTTGCCAGAGACACATCCAGCCAATACTCCAGGGCCACAGCTGTCTCGGCTGGGAAAACCTTGAGATTGGCGTCCAATAACTCCATCACTCTCCTATGGGACATCCTGCCTTTCCGTCCAGGGGCATCGAGGTCAGACAAAGGGCGGTCCCACTGCCTCTCGATAGGAGCGAATTCGAGGAATATTCCATCTGATGGCTTCACTTTCACGGGAGGCTCCATGGTGCGCTGGTAAGCGAGATGGGCCAGTGTGGCTTCCGGATCCACCTTCCTGATGGATTCAAGCATCCTGTTCTCAATCATCAACGCCTGCTCACTAGCCGAATATTCCCTGCAGAGCGGACAACAACAAGGCTCAGAGTTGTCGTCCAACCAGAAATAATACCGGTGATTGGTCGCGGGCAAAGCCGCGGCGAACTGGGCGGCTCTTGAAGAAATTGTCTCCAATGCCTTCTCGGAATGGGCGCAGCAGTTGAAATCAGCCATTCTCTTTCCATCGCCATTCATCCTGAACATGGTGGAATCCTCGGCGAACAAGTCCCTGGGAAGCAAATCTCCCATAGCGTGGAGTTGGTGTTCAACATAAATTCCCATCCTCTCACACTCCTGTAAGAAAACCCCGCCTTTCTCCAAACGCATGAAATCCGACACTTGCGAGGGAGTCACATGAGTCCCGATAGTGTTGATACCGTTTCGCTTGGCTATTTCAGGCCAGGATGTCGACTCAAGGTCCTCAACGGATAAGACGGCTCCCCTCATCTTGAAAAACGGTTCCTTGTCAGCTTTAGCCCTAAAGAATACACTAGGCTGGTGGAAATCCGCTTTCTTGTCATCAGTCAGTTTCAATGAGTACCAATTGACACTGCCATCTGGCCGGAAATCCGCCCTGAAAACACCCATCAGGAAACCATTCCCAACATCGACACCGAATTCCGCGAGCTCTTCCAAAGAGACACTGCCGGCGATGGAATACCCTTCAGGACGGATCTCATGGCAATAGTCTAGGGTGCTGAAATTCCAGTCATAGTCGAATTGCCGGTATAACTCGCAAGTGTAATCCAGGACATGGCCGGCCGGATCCATCTCAGCGCCAATATATTTGTCAAGTTCACCGGCATGGGAGAAGAAAATCTCCGCCCTGTCCTCGGGCGACACATCCATCTCGTTAGTGAAATCACCTTTCAGGGCCAATGTGGTGTCTTGAATGTCGAACCTGAACAAGAAAAGATCGTCTGTGACCATGCATTTGAAGACAGTCTCATCATCGAGTCCATCCCAAGGGGCATGAAACCCAACCACAGGGGGAATGGCATCCCAGACCGCCGAGGTAAGAAGGCCGTCCAAAGATGGCGCTACCGGAGAATATGGAATCATGAAACAGTCTTCATCCTCACGCCCGCAAGAGACACAAAGGCAAAAAACAACGGCTAAAGCAAGCCTGACAAGTGACTTTCTCATCGTGACAGATCCTCAAGTATATTACCAATCTGATACAGCCCCCTGGGAACGTGGAAACAACCTTTCCATTTTCCTCCCTTAAGAGGCAACAACACTTCCCCGCGACGGTCCAAGTACCCGAACCACTCCGGGAAATCCTTGTCTTTAAAATGCTTCCAGAGATAGTCATCCAGTTTGAGGAACCAGTCCAGGCATTTTTCGTTGCTGGTCAACTGATAGCCTTTCAGCATCGCTATGGCAGCCTCGATATGGACCCACCACAATTTCTGATCCCACTCAAGCTCCTGGGGAGGATATCCTTTGCGGTCCATGAAATAGAATATGCCTCCATATTTCTCGTCCCAGCCGTATTCGATGACTCTCAAAGAGATATCAACCGCCTTCTCTATCAGCTTTCCATCTCCTTTCCTGATACCAAGGTTCTCGATAAACCAAAGAGCCTCCAGGTCATGACCCGGATTGATCCTACGACCCTCGAAGCAATCCACGAGGCTTCCATCCACAGAAGACAGATTCTCCACCATCACTCCGAGATCCGGCTGATAGAAAACATCCAATACCTCATGGAGGCACTCGTCTATGGTCTTCTCCATAAGATCCGGATCATCAATTATTTCCTCGACTTCCAAAGCCATGTTGCAGATAATCATCGGCAATGCGAAATCCTTCATTGGCCTGGTGCCGGGCACAGCTTTGAGCCAAGGGCCCTTGGGGTTGGAACGTCTCTCCAGGATCCTTCGGAAAGTCTCTTTCGCCACGGAAGCATACCTTTCGTCTCCGGTAGCCTTGGCTAGCTGCGCGAAGGCCATGCAGGCGAAAGTGTTAGAGAAAATATTGTAGGGATGGATCAACGGACGGCCTTCCCTAGTCAATGAGAAGTAGAAGTCATAGTCACCCGTATATCCATGGCGTAACAGGAACTCAGCTCCCTGCTTGGCGCATTCCAGCCATGCAGGATCCTTTTTGTAGGAGTTATAAAGCATGGAGAACATCCACACTTCCCTTCCCTGAAGCCATACGAACTTGTCAGTGTCAAAAACATTTCCCTGCCGGTCCAGGCAGGTGAAATACCCTCCATACTCCTTGTCCTGGGATTTCTCCAGCCAAAAGGGTAGCACATTGCAGAGCAGCTCCGACCTGTAGCGGGCCGCCATGGCGGCGAAATCAATATCAGTTCTCATCCTCTTGATTATTTGTGGCTTCCATCTCGTCTCCAGGCGATAGGACGGCCGGAATTATCGATTCAGGACCCATTGCTCGTCCTGTTGTCTTAATCTTTCCCTGCGACCTTTTGGGAGACAGGCCCAATTTCTCAAGCTTCTGGATTTTCTTTATGACGCTCTGATTAGAGTCTGAAAGCTTCTTAGAAGCGTCACCATAAGCCGCGGCGGCTTTCTCCAGAGCATCGCCTATCTTGACATAGCTACCCATCCAGCCTCCTAGTTGACTCATCAGCTCCTCAGCGGTCTTGTAAACCTCGGCTATATTCTTCTCCTGATTGGCCTGCTTCCAAGCCATCTGGATCATATTAAGGACAATAATCAACGTCATCTGACTGACAATCAAGACATTATTATCCTTAGCCACCTGCCACAACATAGGATCCTCCTCAAGCATAAGCCGGAAAGCTCCTTCAACGGGTATAAACATCAGGTTGTAATTGACCTTCCTCCTACCCTGGGGAATATAAGAAGCGTAATCCTTGGTCTTCAGCTCGTCCACATGTTTGCGCACGCTATCCACATGAGCTTTGGCCAACTTCCGCCTGGCATCGACAGTCTCGCTGACCATATATTCCTTGTATGCGTTAAGGCTGACCTTTGAATCTATGATGACGGTCGTGTCGTCAGGATAATACACCATGACATCCGGAATCAAAGTCCTTCCCTCGTCACTTTTGATCTCGTGACCGTCCCTGTCCGTGATTACCCCTTGAGTGAAGAAATGAATGCCCTCGACAAGCCCGGCGTTCTTCAATACATCGGTCAGCAGCATCTCACCGAAGTCTCCCTGGACCTTTGAGTATCCTGTCAGAGCGTTCGCGAGGTTCCTGGCTTCCTCTCCCACAGCTTGCGAGCGCTTCAGGACGTTCTCGATATTCTCTTTCATGGCGGCGCTTTGCGCGGCGCTCTCCATCCTGGACTCCCTCACGCTTTTATCGAAAGCCTCAAACTTTTCCTTTATCGGTTTCAAGAGTTCAGCGATTGACTCGGCGCTCTGGCTCTTGAAAACAGCGCTATTCTCAGCAGATAGAGCCTTGAAAGAGTCCCTCATGCTTTCCAGCTCCTTCTGGTGCCGCTCCTCCTGCATCTTAAGGGCCTTTTCCTGAGCCTCTCTTTGCGCCTGGGCAGCCCTGTCACGCTCCTCTTTGAGCCGGGCCTCATACTCATCCCTGGCAGCCAGAAGGCTTTCCACCGCGGCTTTCTCACTGGTGAGGTTGGTGATACGGTCCTGGAGAACATCCTCCGCATCTTCGTATCTCTTGGCCAGTTTTGCCCGTTCCTTGGCTCCCCGGGCCATCACAACGAACATCCCGACCAATGCCAGAATCGCCACGACGGCCAATATTATCAGTATGACGGTGTCTTTATCCATTTGACTAAAGAATATTCATGGATTGCTCACGGACCTTCTCAAGCTCGTCTTTCATCCTGACCACAAGCCTCTGGATGCCGGCATGATTGGCCTTTGATCCGGTAGTGTTTATCTCCCGGCCCATCTCCTGGATGATGAAGCCGAGTTTCTTCCCGGGATACGGCTCAGAATCGATCGTGTCGAGGAAATACCTGCAATGCTGACGCAGACGCACTTTCTCCTCATTGATGTCAAGTTTCTCCAGATAGAAAACCATCTCCTGCTCAAACCTGGAAGGATCAACCTTCTGCTCAAGGTCGGCCAGACTCCTCATAAGCTTCTCCCTGACGGATAACACCCTCTCCGGCTCAAGCTTCTCTACCTCATCCTCCAACTCCATTATACCCTTTACCCTGGATGTCACATCCTTGTATAGAGCCTCGCCCTCCTTGCCTCGGTAGTCGTCAACAGCCTGGATAGCCTCCTTGACAGCCTTCTCGACCACTGGCCAGTTCTCCTCTGTAACGACGTCCTGCCTTGAATTGTCCATCACGTCCGGAAAACGCATGATAGAGGTCAGAAGCTCGTTGTCCATCCTCGCCTGGTCGCCGAAATTAGCCGCGCGATAGCTCGTGAGATTGTTACGGATCTCCTTCATCTGGCCGAAATACTCCTTGACGAGAACCGGATTGACTTGCTTGGCGGCTCCGGCCCCTGGCTCCCAAGTCATGAAGAAATCAATGGACCCTCTCACCAGCAACTCGGCGATCATCTGGCGCACAACCAGTTCCTTGTCCTTGGGAAGGAGCTGGGTCTTTATGTTCGCATCAGAGTTCTTCCCGTTGAGCGTCTTTATCTCGATGGTGAGTTTTCCCGTCTCCAGGATGGCTTCCGCCTTGCCGTAGCCTGTCATTGACTTAATCATATCCAGATCATTGTTATCATACAAAAATAGCGAATTAGCGCGGATATTCCGAGAAAAAACGGAGCTACTTGTTTTTGCTTAAAACGGTCCGCTGAGCGATAGCCCTGAGGAAAGCGGCGACCTCGGGATCAACTCCACAGCTGGCCGGTGAGCCAGAGAAAGGCTTCCCTGTGATCGTCAGGTAATTGACACAAGCCTTTAAATAAGCTCCCTCCAGCGATTGATGATGGTTGTCGGGACCCAACAGTCTAGCGTCAGGCCATATCTCCTCAGCGAGATTAAACGCGTCACCTATCGGAGAAAGCCCTGTCCGAGCCTTCCGCGCCATCTTCGCCGCTCCCCTGCCGAGGTGATAGTCAAGACTTTCCGCCGTACCGAAGCCTCCAGCCTCAAAACCGCTGTAAGACCAAGTCCTCTCAAGAATCACCTCGCATCTGGGAGAATGAGCCAAAACATTCTTCTTAAGCGTTATGAGATTCTTCAGTACCTGCTTGTCCTTATCCCTGGAATATCTGGCCGGATTGGCGCTTTGATCCTGAAGGAAGGCGAAATCATAGCCACCGAAATCAACAACGGCCCTGGAATCGGCATTTTCAAGATGACGGCCGAAAGTGTAGCCTCCCGCCAGGTACTTCCCAATACGGATATCAAGTCCCTGACTACGAGCTATTTCCCTGAGTATCATGTCGGAATCATGGACATAAGTGAACGAGTTGCCGATGCACAGGACCTGAATCACTCCAGGTTCTTTCACTCGTTCGGGAATTTGGAACTCTTGTGAGAATGCCGTCAGCCCACACATCAGGCAGACCAGAACGGAAAGAAAAATCTTTTTCATCTGATTACGCTTTACCATTACAAAGATAATCCGTTTTAAGTATATTTGTGAAAGAGAAAACAAGATAACAATAATAACCGACCCATGCTTAAGATTGGAGACAAGATGCCGTCCTTTGAGGTCCTGGACCAGGACGGGAATACCGTGAGATCAGAAGACTTCATCGGGAAAGGTCGCAAGACCATAATCTATTTCTATCCCAAGGACAACACATCCGGCTGCACTGCCGAGGCTTGCTCATTCAGGGATAACTACGCTGAGCTCACCGCGGCGGGATACAATGTGGTTGGAGTCAGTAAGGACAGTTCCAAATCCCATACGGGATTCAGGGCAAAATATGAGCTTCCATTCCGTCTCCTCGCTGACACATCCACACGGATGCTACAGGACTTTGGAGCCTGGGGTGAAAAGAAGATGTACGGTAAAACAACGATGGGAACACTCCGACGCACCTTCATATTCGACGAGAACGGCATCCTGGAACGTGTCATTGAGAAGGTGGACACAAAGAACGCCGCGAACCAGATACTGGAAGGATAAAGCTTCTCCATGCCCACGATGGCCAGCAACCGGACTGGTGGTCTTTAGGAAATTCCACTTTGACGCTTTTGGCTGGATTCTGTTCAAATATATCCAAATATTAAGTATTTTTGTGAGATTATTCAAAGAATGGACAAAATGGAAGAGACCAAGAAACTGAATTTCCTTGAAGAGATAATTGAGGATGATCTGAAGTCGGGCAAGGTGGAAAGCGTAATGACAAGGTTCCCTCCGGAGCCCAACGGCTACCTCCATCTTGGCCATGCCAAAAGCCTTTGCATCAACTTCGGCCTCGCCGAGAAGTATGGTGGCAAGACCAACCTCCGTTACGACGACACCAACCCCACGAAAGAGGACACGGAATATGTCGACGCCATAAAGGAGGATATCAGCTGGATGGGCTTCAAGTGGGACAAGGAGCTCTACGCTTCGGACTACTTCGATCAGCTCTACGAATGGGCGGAGCAGCTCATCAAGGAAGGTCTCGCCTATGTCGACGACCAGACCCAGGAGGAGATCAGCAAGGGTCGCGGCACTGTCGATACCCCTGGGAAGGAGAGCCCTTACAGGAACAGGAGCGTCGAGGAGAACCTCAAGCTTTTCCGGGAGATGAAAGACGGGAAATACGCTGACGGTGAGAAGGTTCTGAGAGCCAAGATAGACATGGCCTCCCCTAACATGATGTTCAGGGATCCGCTTCTTTACCGCATCAAGCACGCCTCTCACCACCGCACCGGCGACAAATGGTGCATCTATCCGATGTACGATTTCACACATGGGCAGTGCGACTCTATCGAGCATATAACCCATTCCATCTGCACACTCGAGTTTGATGTCCATCGCCCGTTGTATGACTGGTTCATCCAGGCGCTGCACATCTACCCGAGCCACCAGTATGAGTTCGCGAGACTCAACCTCACTTATACCCTTATGAGCAAGCGTAAGCTCCTGGAACTTGTCCAGAAAGGTCTCGTGGCCGGATGGGATGACCCCAGGATGCCCACGCTGTGCGGAGTGAGACGCAGAGGCTATACACCTGAGGCTCTCAAGATGTTCTGCGAGAAGATCGGAGTCTCAAAGCGCGATCAGATGATGGATATCCAGCTTCTGGAATGGTGTGTACGCCAGGATCTCAACGCCAGGGCCAACCGCTACATGGTCGTCCAGAATCCGTTGAAAGTCACCATCACCAATTGGGAACCCGGAAAAGTCGAATGGTTCGACTGCCCGCTTAACCCTGCTGAGCCGGAAGGAGCGACAAGGAAAGTTCCTTTCACAGGCGAGCTATTCATCGAGAGAGACGACTTCATGGAGGATGCCCCGAAGAAGTTCTTCAGGCTCAAACCGGAAGGTGAGGTCCGCCTTAAATACACCTACATAATCAAGTGTGAGGAGATTGTTAAGGACTCTGAGGGCAACATCGTGGAGCTCAAATGCACATACGACCCTACCACAAGGCCTGGAGGTGAGGTTTGGCGCTCAGTCAAAGGCACCATACACTGGGTTCCTACCGAGTACGCCAAGGAGATTGAGATCCGTGATTATGACCGCCTGTTCACTAAAGAGGACATGAACTCGATCCCCGAGGACAAGGATTACAAGGACTTCCTCAATCCCGAGTCACTCAAGGTCCTGACAGGTTACGCCGAGCCGGCGCTTTTGGATGATAATTCCGGAATAGCAGTCCAATTCGAGCGTACAGGCTACTATTTCAAGGATTCTGACAGCACCCCTGAGAAAGCCGTGTTCAACAAGACCACTGCTCTCAAGGACTCTTACAAACCAGAATAAGTTGCCCGGATGAACCTGCCGCTTTTCATAGCCGGAAGGTACCTGTTCGCGAAGAAGTCACACAACGTGATCAACATCATCTCCGCGATCAGCGCCATCGGTATGGCTATCGGCACGGCCGCTCTCATCATTATCCTCTCGGTCTACAACGGCTTCGACGAGCTGGTCAAATCAACTCTCAGCAATGTGGAGCCCGACATAATGATCACTCCCGCCAAGGGTAAAGTGTTTATTCCAGACGATGGAATGATAGCTCAAGTGGCCTCGCTTCCCGGAGTGAGACACTGTCATAAAACCCTGGAGGAAAACGTCTTCGTGGACTATGATGAGCATCAGGGAGTGGCGAAGGCAAAAGGCGTCGATGAGGAATATGAGAAAAACTCTCCTCTCATCGGTCACATGACAACCGGGGAATTCTCGCTCCACAAAGGCGAGATACCACAAATGGTCGCTGGAGCGGGACTCGCATACAAAATGGGCATGAATCCGGCCTTCCTTTCATCGGCCATCATCTATTTCCCGGCAAGGGACAGGAATTTCTCATTGGCGAACCCGGCCGCGTCAATAGAGTCCGTAAGCATGAGACCTGCGGGAATATTCACTGTCAATCAGCAGATTGACGAGGAGTTGATGATTCTCCCGCTGGAGCAGATGAGGCAGCTTCTCGGGTATGAGGAGGAGGTCTCGGGAATCGAGATCAGGATGGACGAGGAGGTCTCACAAAAGGAACTCAGGAAGACCATAGGAGAGATAAAGAGCATCATGGGACCCGGTTTTAAAGTGCTTGACCGTTTCAGGCAGAACACCTCCCTATACAAGATGATGCGCTACGAGAAAGCGGCGATATTCCTTATCCTGATATTCATTATCATCATCATCGCTTTCAATATTTTCGGAAGCCTGACGATGCTGATTATCGAGAAAAAGGATGACATTGAGACATTCCGGAGCCTGGGCGCCACTGACAGGACACTCAAGAAAACCTTCACCCTGGAAGGCTGGCTTATATCCCTGCTTGGACTCGCGGCAGGTCTAGTCATCGGGACGGGTTTCGCTCTCCTCCAGCAGAGATTCGGCTTCATCAAAATGCCCGGGAATTTCCTTGTGAGCGCCTACCCGGTCATAGTGAAATGGAGCGACATCCTGCTGACGATAGCTGGAGTCGCCCTCATAGGTTATCTTATCGCTTTGCTTCCGGTGAAGAGCAATATCACCGCCGAGACCAGGTGACTTCGTCCTTGGCACCATTGTTGGCCACCACCCTGAAAGCGTCAGAATCGGTCTTCATACGGATCCCCGGGAAAGTCCAGATGACTCCGGTATCTTCACCAGAACCAGTCTTTTTTGTCACGAGCTTTCCATTCTGATACAATGACAAGCTCTTGGCGTTACTATAGACCTTGATGGAGAACTCCTGTCCTGCCGGTCTGGACCTAAGACGCCTGGAAGTGATGTACACTGTAGTCTCTTTTTTGTTCCATAAGGATTTGTAGAGATAGAACACATCCTTCTTAGTCTGTCGGTCACGAGTGACCAATCCCTTGTCGTTCATATACTTCCGGGACTCATTCACCACGAAATGCTCTCCATCGGAGGAATCCATGAAACCTTCGTTCCTATTGGCGACTGGGAAATCGAACATGACCCAAGCCGAGGTGAAACCCAACCATGGCATCTTCATGATCTGGCGGACATAAGCCTCATGGAGCATATTACCATACTCCTCATAATGACGCGAGTCATCCTCCTTGTCTCTGACAGCCTTGGCAGGATCCCAAACATGGCAGAAAGGATTAATTCCGGCTCCATATTCCGAAAGACTCACAGGACCGCCACGACGTTCCTTGACATCTTTCAGATCCGCGGTCAATCCACTGAAATCATTCGGAGTCTGGTACCATCCGAGATAGATATTCTGGGAGCAGAAGTCCCCGGCAAGACCAGGGTAACCCTCCCTCTTAAGGCGGGAATCGTCAGTGAATCCAACGAGACGGAAAGGATCCAATCTCTTGGTAAAGTCATACAAGCGCCCTGTCTCTGTAAGCACTTTAGGAGCATCGAAGGCTCCTTGAAGATCATCGTTATTGCCCCAAGAGTCAAGCTCATTCCACATTCCCCAGAAAACGATGCTGGGATGGTTGTAAAGATTGGTCACCATCTCCTCCATCTGGTGGCGGATATTATTGAAATAAGCCTGTTTGGCTCCGGTGCCACAGACATTGACCCATGGAACCTCTGTCTGGACAACTATCCCCAAAGAATCGCAAATCCTGAACTCAAGATCATTATGAGGATAATGAGCCAGGCGGAGGAAATTGGCTCCAAGCTCTTTAATTATCTTATAATCCCTACGGATATCAGATTCTGTCACAGCGGAGGCTCTCCTGTCAGCATCCTGATGCATGGCAACCCCGTGAAGCTGATACGGCTGGCCATTTAACAGGAATCCCCTGACCGGATCCATCTCGTAAGAACGATATCCGATTTGAGCTTCAGCGATGTCAAGCACCCTGCGTCCTTTGAAGACCTCTATCCTGCAGGTGTACAGATACGGGTCACGAACCCCATTCCAGAAACGGATCCCAGTAGCCTCGAAATCATGCTCAAAATCAGTCTCGGAATTCGGGGCGAGATGGATTTCCCTGTCCGCCTGGTAAGCGAGTGATCCGTCCACCTCCATAAGCAGAACTCTCACGATGACATCAGCGCTTTTGGTCCCTGAGTTGACAAGACGGGTCCTCACCCTGGTCTCAACCCTACGCTTGGAGACTTCAGGAGTGGCGCAATGCATACGATACATCCCATAAGCATCCGGGGAAAGATGGACGTCATCCATCTCCAACAGCCAGACCGGATTATGTAGCCCTCCGTTCTTATTGAAGTCAGAGCTGACGGGAGCCATGCTGAGATCTTCCTTGTTGTCGCAAATGACCTCAATAGTGTTGGAACCTTTCTTCAGAGCCTCGGAAATATTCACCACGAAAGGAGTATAGCCGCCTTTATGGGATGCGAGACGCACTCCGTTCACATTAACCGTAGCAGATTGGGCTGCACCCTCAAACAATATGTAATGAGGGTGTTTGATGTCACCAGGCCGGAAGTTGAGACGATAGGTGGCTTCTCCCCTGTAGTAACTGGCGGAGTGGCCATCCAACGCATTATAGGAGTGAGGGACAGAGACAGAACTCCACGACGAGCCGTCCTTGCTGAATTCCCAGTTCTTGAGTTGTTCCTGATGTGTTCCTCTAATCTGGGCGTCAAGCCCCTGGGCCACCAGCAGAGATATAGCGGCCAATATCGTCGTGAGCTGTTTGTATCTCATCACTTCTTCTTATAGACTTTCATGTTTCCGACTTCGAGTCCCCAGCAACCATTCTGCACAATGGGCACAGGCACTCCGTCAAGGTTATTCTCATAGGCAGGCTCCTTGATGAAAGTGTGGGAGTGGCCACCTACAACGATATCTATCCCGCGAGTATTCTTCACAAGCCTGAAATCGGTGTAGGGTTCATCCTCGTAGCCGATATGGGTAAGAGCTATGACCAAGTCACACTTCTCCTCCTCCCTGAGATACACTGCCCATTTGTTGACAACCTCAGCATTGTCGAAAGCGGGAATCTTGCTTGAAGTCTCTTTGGATACCAAAATGGAGATATCGGGCATCAGACCGATGATACCTATCTTCATACCGGCCTTCTTAAGCACTGTGTATGGCTTGACATATTTTCCCATCTCCAATGCGGAGAAGTCATAGTTGGCACAAACCACAGGACAATTAAGATTAGCCAAACGCCTGGCGAGTTCATCAACACCATTATCAAACTCATGGTTGCCCAAAGTGACGCAATCATACTTCAGGGCGTTGATCAAGTCAATCTCGAGGTCTCCTTTAAGAACAGTGAAATAGGAGGTTCCTTGGCTGTAATCACCAGCGTGAAGCAGCAGGACATTCTTTTTCCCGTCAGCCTTGATGACACTGTCACGGTAAGCGGCACGCTCTATGACTCCGCCATGGCCGACATTATCACCCGAACGCTCAGGCTCCACGTGGCTATGGGTATCATTAAAGTGTACTATTGTCAAACGCTTCTGGGCATTGGCACCAGTCGTGAAAACAACGGCACATGCAACAGCCAGAGCCATTAATCTAATACTCCGTCTCATTTTTTGTCCCCCTCCCCGAGGATAGTGATCCATTGCTGATTCTCGAACTCAATAGGCTTGCCGGCCGCAGTCAGGTTCTTGACATATGCAAGCATCGTGTCATACACCCAACCTTTGCTCTCAATAACTTCCAACGCGTTTTTGGCGATGCTATAACCATCTCCTCCATCCAGAAGGAAGTTCAGCGTGGCCACTCCGTAGACCTTCTCGTCATCAATCGGAGCACCATCCACAAGAGCGGAGATGATCTTTCCATTCTGGGCGACCACCTTGACCCCGCTGACTATCTGGAAAGTGGAGGCTGCCATTTGGTCGAGTATCACTTTGACATCCTTTCCTTTCAGTGCGACATAGCAGAGATTGTTCTTGAATGGGAACATTGACATGATGTCATCGTAAAGCACTTCTCCTTGAGGCATCTCGATACGCACACCGCCACGGTTGAGTATCGTGATGTCGACTTTCCTTCCGACACTGTCAGCTGTGGACTTCGTAACCACGTCAGCGAACCAGTCATAAAGAGGGCACTCGGGATATGTCCTATCCATGAAAGCGGTGGAATATCCAATCACCTCCTTCACTTGGGCCATCGCAGGTTGGGCATTAATCAAAAGCCTGGCGACTTCGGGTGTGGATCCCTTGCGATACTTCTTCCCGTTAGGAGCGTAATAAACATTTCCTTTGACAGACCCCATCGCCTCTTCGACGTTTGAGGCATTAGAGGCTACTACCCCTGTCCGGTGACCGTCAACCTGTTCTTTAGACCAGGAGATATCCACCGTCTGGGCGGAGATCCCTGCGCAGAAAGACAGGAGAGCGGTAAACAGAGCTAATTTTTTCATAAGCATTAATTATTTTTGTTTTAACCAGTTCCAAAGATCTTTGAAAGAAGACTTCTTTCCAAACATCAGAATACCGACCTTGTATATCTTAGCCGAGAGCCATGCGCAAGCCACGAATGTGAAGAACAGCAACGCGATCGAGACGATCAGCTGCCACATAGGCACACCGTAAGGAATCCTGGCCAACATCACTATAGGAGAAGTGAACGGAATCATCGATGCCCAGACCACAACAGGACTATCGGGATTCTGGAAAGCCATCAGGATGATCAGATAAGCTATCATCAATGGAATCGTGATCGGCATCTGGAGTTGCTGGGTGTCCTCCACGCTCTCCACAGCCGAGCCTATGGCCGCATAAAGTGAGGCGTAAAGCAGGTAGCCGAGGATGAAGAAGATAAGGAATGATATGATCAACTTCGTCCAAGGAATATTCGACAGAGTGGCCATAACGGTCTGCAGACCACCAGACTGGCTATCAATCACGTCAGTGGTGGCAGTTGTGTCAGCCGCGGCGACAACTCCACCGATGGCTTCCATCTGCTCGGGAGTCATACCGACGGTCTGAGCCATCATCTGTGGATCTCCGGAGAAGCTCTTAAGCATATCCTTGCCCATGAACATGCTGGCGGCCGAGGTTAGGATAACCGTCAACACGATCCACAACAGGAACTGGGTCAAAGCCACGAGAGCGATTCCGATTATCTTGCCGAACATGAGGTCCACCGCCTTGACAGAAGAGATAAGAACCTCAACGACCCTGCTCGATTTCTCTTCGATCACGCTGGACATCACCTGTCCTCCGAACATCATGATGAACATCCAGATGATGATTCCCAACAACATGGAAACAATCATGTAAATACCTGATTCAGAGACATTCTCCTTTCCGGACTCATCGAGGGTATACTCTGCCACCTTGACATTGGACTTGACATCTTCCATGATCTGTGGCAGATTGTCAATACCATATTGGGCGATGCGGTACTCTTCCACGGCATCATCGACCTTTCTGGAAAGTCCACCCGTGAACTCCACTCCAAGCGGATCCTTCGAAAATGCCTGGACTGAGACTGTCTTCTTAACAGTATCGAGAGGCGACACGACGACTAAAGCGTCCTTACCATAATCCTTGAGGTGAACCTTGATTGAATCAGGAACCTCGGATGAATAATCTGTATATGTGACCCTGTCACCGCTCTCCAAGTGAGACATCACAATGCCGGACTGGTCCACCACGGCCACATCCATTTTCCGC
This sequence comes from Bacteroidales bacterium, assembly GCA_017557535.1. Classification (GTDB taxonomy): domain Bacteria; phylum Bacteroidota; class Bacteroidia; order Bacteroidales; family UBA932; genus Cryptobacteroides. The sequence continues at coordinate 71,145 of JAFYYM010000080.1, forward strand.
TCCTTGGAGTTACCCATGATGTAAAATATCACGACCATCATGGCGGCGAAAAGGATAGGCACCACGAAGGTGGTCACAAGGAACGACTTCTTCTTGACACGGGTGGTATACTCCCGGGAGATGACTGTTTTAATAATCCTGAAATCCATGATTAAGCCTCCTCTGTCACTAGTTTGATGAAAATGTCGTTCATCCTGGGGATGAGTTCCTTAAATGAGTTGATCAAGACTCCCTCTGAGAGAAGCGAGCCCAGGACATCATTGGAAGATACTCCCGGCTCGAGAGACAGGACCGCTGTATGCCTCCCCACATTGTTCTCATCCGAGAGAACCTTGAACACTCCTTCCGTTCCTTCGACAGGCTGCTCACCTGTGTAAATCAGCTCGATGTTATTGTTTCCATAGTGACGGCGAATCTCATCGACCCCGCCAGTCACAACCAGCTTAGACTTGTTAAGGAGGGCTATATCGTCGCAAAGCTCCTCAACCGACTCCATATTGTGGGTAGAAAGGATTATGGTAGAACCTTCCTCGTTGAGTCTCAGGATCTCCTTGCGAATCAGCTCGGCGTTGACCGGATCGAAACCGGAGAACGGCTCATCGAGAATCATCAGCGATGGCTTGTGGACAACGGTCGTTATAAACTGGACTTTCTGGGCCATACCCTTTGAGAGCTCCTCGACCTTCTTTTTCCACCAGTCCTGGATTCCAAAACGGACAAACCACTGTTTAAGTTCCTTGCGGGCCGCGGCAGCACTCATCCCCTTCAACTGGGCGAGATACATGGCTTGGTCACCGACTTCCATCTTACGATACAGTCCCCTTTCCTCAGGGAGATAACCTATTTTCTCGACATCGGATTGCGTGATTGGACGCCCGTCGAACAATACTTCTCCACTATTAGGGATCGTTATCCTGTTGATGATACGGATAAGAGTTGTCTTTCCTGCACCGTTAGGTCCGAGAAGACCGAATATCTTCCCCTTCGGGATATCAACGGACAGGTTGTCCAAAGCGACTTTCTCTCCGAAACGCTTGCAGATACCTTTACATTCTATTAGTCCCATATTGCTTTATATTTGGACCAAATATAATAATTATTTATTGTAAAACAATAATTAATTAAAAAAATTACAAATTCAACAACTTCATAGTGAGCTCGACAAGGAGTTCCCCCGGCGAAGCCTCCCCGGCATCTCCTCCCTTTCCTTTGAAATCATATTCGCATAACAGGGAGATGGCCGCCAATGCTTTACGAGTCGGATAGTTAGACACAGCCACGTCATATTCCTTCCAAAAGAAAGGATTCACACCCTGAAGGGCGGCAGCGATCTCCGTCTTGTCAGGATAGCGGCTCTTCTCCTTCAGGGCCGCATATTTAAGAATTCTGGAAAAATGGGTATATATGGCACTGACCGCCATGGGCATGGCGAAACGAGGAGACTCCCCGAGACGCATGGCGATGGCTATGGCTTTAGCCCCGTTCCTGAAAGACAGCTCCTTTGTCAGCTCAAACACGCTGTATTCACGGCTGATCCCCACATTCCTCTCTATGTCGGCGGACGAGACCCCCGATACCCCTTCCGGAAGATTCTTCAGCAATTTGTCCGTCTCCACTACAATCTTGCTCATGTCCGTGCCGGCGAACTCAGCCAACAAGGCCGCCGCATCCGGTGCGATCTCCACTCCCTTGGAAGAGTAATACTGGCTGATCCATCCCGGCATCTCATAGTCCCTCAAGGCGTTGGACTCAACCACCACCCCATTCTTGAGGCACTGCTTGTATAGAGACTTACGCTTGTCCGCGGAAGCCCCCCGGAGCAGAAGGACAAGAATCGTGGATTCAAGTGGGTTCTCACAATAGACCGACAGTTTTTCGAGATCCCGCATAGCCTGGGCGTCTTTGACCACCACAAGCTGGCGCTCCGCCATCATCGGGAACCTTCTCGCCGCTGTGATCACCGTCTCGGCATCAACATCGGCGCCATAACAAATCGTCTCATTGAAGTCACGGGAGAACTCATCAAGAGCATTCTCGATCAAAGCGTCTGACAACATGTCAAGATAATAAGGTTCATCCCCCATCAGGAGATAGATGGGGGAGAACTCTCCGGCTTTGATCTTGTCGATCAAGTCACGGCATTGCGATGCGACATTGACCGACCCTTTCACTTATTCATTATGCTTCGAACTTCTTCTCTTTTGTCCTCACGATCTTCTCTTTCATGAGGTCGACAGCCACACTGACGGCATCCTCGAACGTAGAGGCGCTTCTTTCGATAAGCAAGTCCTGGCCATACGCCCGGGTCTGGATCTTGACTTCCTTGTTATCAGGCTCGTTGAGCAAGGAAAGCGTGACATCCACCTCGTCAAGATGATCACTGAAACGAGAAAGCTTCGAAACTTTTTTCTCAACATAGTCGAGCAGTTTCTGATCAGCGTCGAACTTCAAGGATTTTACTCTAATCTCCATTTTTACCTCCGCTTTTTGCCCTTGGATGGGCGTTAACATAAACCTTTTTCAGTTTCTCGATGGAATTATGCGTGTAGACCTGCGTCGCGGCTAGCGAAGAGTGTCCAAGCATCTCCTTGATAGAATTGAGATCGGCTCCCTCATTCAAAAGCTCCGTGGCTAGGGAGTGTCTCAACACATGGGGGGATTTCCTCCCGGTTATGCCAGCGACCTGCCCCAGCTCGCGTTTGATCACTCTGTCGATGAAAACCGGATAAAGCTTCGCTCCACCCGGAGTGACCAGAAGAGGATCGGAAACAGGTCTCACGTGGCCTTCCATCGTCTCAACTGATTGTAAATATAACGAAATTTCCTTACAAAGAGAAGGAACCAAGGGAATTTCTCGTGTCTTGTCTCCCTTGCCCCTGACTTTCATTACTCTCCTGGAAAAATCCACATTTCCGATGGTGAGCCCGACCAACTCCGAACGGCGAATACCTGTCGAATAGAGGATCGAGACAATCAACCTGGATAGCCTCCTGGAGTACAACTCCTTTGAGACTTTATCCCCACCAGTCAATAGCTCGAGATTCTCCTCGGAAGCGTCATGATCGGTACGTTCAAAATACTCTCTCATCGACTCCTCCCTGTAAAAAACAGGAAGGCGTTTCTCCATCTTGGGACGGGACACCACCCTCACCGGATTCGACTGGAGCCTGCCATCTTTCATAAGATACTTACAGAAACCGGAGAGAACGCTCAAATGGAGATTGACAGTTCTCGGATCCTCTTTCTTGTCATCCAGCAAATGAACCTCATATGAACGGACCATCGAATGAGAGATGGAATCAAGCAGTTCCTCATCCGTAGTCGCACCGACATGTCCGGTAAAACCTTTGAGTATCTCCGAATACAACTCACATGTCCGGGGAGAATACCGCCGGACCTTGGAAAGATAAGATATGTATTCTTCCAAAAGCATCCGGCGGGATCGCTGCAAACTTACTGCCAAAGAAAAACACCCTAACCAACGGCTGCTTCCTTCAGTCCCATTTCCGCGGCCTTGACTCTCATCAAAGCATCAGCTTCCTCGAAGGTGTTCCCGATCTGCCCGTCCAAGATCGCATTCTTGACATATTCCTTCAAAACACCGATCTCTTTGCAAGGTGGAATCCCATAGACTTGCATCACATACTCTCCAGTGATTGGATTCTTCCAGTTGCGTATGGCGTCTTTCTCCTCAACCTCAACGAGTTTCCTTTTCACCAGCTCGAAATTCTCCTTTATCCTGGCGACTCTCACCGGGTTCTTCGAAGTGATGTCAGCGTTACACAAGATCATAAGGTCATCGATCTCATTACCCGCATCGAAGAGAAGCCGCCTCACGGCCGAGTCCGTCACCTCCTCGTCCACAAGGGCTATAGGCCTGTGATGGAGTGAGACCAGTTTCTGGACATACTTCATCTTCTCATTAAGCGGCATCTTAAGCCGTGAGAATATCTTCGGGACCATCCTGCCTCCGACCACCTCATGACCATGGAAAGTCCATCCGGCCGCAGGGTCGAAACGTTTGCTGAATGGCTTCCCTATGTCATGGAGGAGAGCCGCCCAGCGAAGCCAGACATAGGGGCTTGTCCTTACAGTCTCCACGAAGCCATCCCCGTCTTCCTTCGGGGTATAATCCTTAAGACGGCCTTCGGCGATAGCCGCGGACTCCCCTGCCGACACATTGTCAACAACCTGGAGGGTATGTGAGAATATCTCCTTATGTCCTTTTCCGTCAACAGTTTCTATACCTTTAAGTTTCAGAAGCTCCGGAAGGATATATTCAAGCAAACCTGTCTCGTCCATGAGACGGAATCCCATAGATGGACAGGGGCATACAAGTATCTTGTTCAACTCCTCGACAATCCTTTCCTTCGACAGGATGGACATCCTGTCCTTCATAGCCTTCATGGCATTGATCGACTCAGGGACAATGGTGAAAGACTGGTCCGGAGTGCTTAGCTTTACAGCGAACCTGATTGCCCTGAGCATCCTCAAAGGGTCATCGCTATATGTTTGTTCCGGCTCAAGAGGAGTCCTGATAATACCCGCGGCGAGATCTCGGATGCCACCGAATGGATCCACAAGGGCACCATAATCCGATTTCTGGAGACTGAACGCCATCGCGTTAATTGTGAAATCCCTTCTGAGTTGATCCTCCTCCAAGGTGCCATCCTCAACAATCGGTTTCCTGGAATCATGCCTATAAGACTCCTTGCGGGCGCCGACGAACTCAATCTCGGCCCCATGCCATTTGAGCATGGCCGTCCCGAATGTCTTGAACACCGAGACATTGCAATGCCTACGCTCCTTCTCCTCAATAGAGGCGGCTACCGCCTCAGCCAGCTCAATTCCACTACCCTCAACGACTATATCAATATCGTCGTTGCGGCGCCCCAGGAAGCAATCCCTGACATAGCCGCCAATCACAAAAGCTCTGACCCCGAGCCCCTCAGCCACGTCGGAGACTATCCCGAATATCGGGTTATCAAGAAACCCTTGTGTTATTGTAGCACTCATAATCAATCATTTCCGCATTTCATCCCAATCCGGGAATCCTGTCATAAGCCTAAAAGGGCATTCCGGGTCTTCAGTCCTCTCGAAACCTATGGTCCGGAGCCCGTTGGTTATGACGATGTATTTCACATCGAGCGCCAGATTATACCTCAACGCTTGTTCGAGGACCTCCCTATCTATTTCCACATCCTCCCTTTTGCACTCCACCACCATCAGGTGACTCATATCTCTTCCATAGACAAGAATATCCGCCCTGAATGGCTTACCTCCATATTTGAATGAAACCTCACTCATCATCATGTGAGCCGGAACCTTAAGCTCATCCCTAAGGACACCGATGAACCACTGGCGCACCTTTTCCTCGGGCGTCAGGACCACCATCTTCTTCCTCAAAGGATCCCAAACCTGGCTCATCAGCGTGTTCTTTTATAAATATCCTCCAATACGAGTCCGGCAAGCGTCATGCCGAAGATAGCTGTCACCGGCGCTGTGGTACCGTTGATCTGTGCCTTGTTAAAGGTGTCTGTCTCAACAATTCCATCACTTCCCCGGTTGGGAAGAACCTCGTCGTCATATACACACAGGAATTTTTTGGAAGGCAATGTGCCTGCCTTTCTCATCTTTTTCCTGATCATTGCCCCTAACGGGCACCCTCGCACATTCCAGAACTCGGCTACTTTCACCTTTCGGGGATCCACCTTCAAGGCCGCTCCCATTGAGCAATAGAAGGTCGCCCTGGATGCGGTGGCTTTGAGAATCAAGAGAATCTTATTCTTGAGGGAATCAACAGCATCAATGACATAATCATAGGAAGACAAATCAAACCCGGTTTCAGTCTCCTCGTTGTAGGCCGTCTCCAACGCATTGATTCTGGCATCGGGGTTTATCTCAAGCAGGCGCTCCTTCATGACCTCAACCTTCTTTCGCCCCACCGTGGCTGTCGTGGCCATCAACTGGCGGTTGATGTTCGTTACACTCACATCATCCGGATCGACTATCGTCAGATTCGTCACTCCGCTCCTGACAAGACCCTCGGCACACCAGCTCCCGACTCCTCCTACGCCGAATATGACGACCCTCGCATTGGTGAGGGCGTCCATCACGTCATCACCAAGCAGCAGAGCTGTCCTGTTGAATATTTCCTTTGTTCCTGTCATTCTGAGTGAAGCGAATAATCTTACAAATTTAATCAAATTCCCGATGAAACAAATTCTGATTAACCACCGTATATTATTCGCTACAATCTGGGGATGTTCTGGTTTTGACAGCAATGATTCCGGGTGGTAAGCACGCCGGGCTTCTGAGAGATCTGCCCGCCAAACCGGTCTTTCAACAATTTAGTTGCCAACAACAACTACGCGCTCGCTGCCTAATCGACCAAGTCGTTTAGCTTAATCCCGGCCGCCAAGGCTGCGGCCCGGACGAGTATCCCGCGGACTTTACGCCTTCTATGTTCCGAGTTCGGGGTATCATTCAAGAAGGACGCTCCGGTGGACTCCTCTAAAACCGGCTAAGATTTAAAGGATAAGCTTCGGTTAGCCCGCTTTCCGGCAGGCCGCGGCCGACAACCAAAGGAAGGATAAGCGTGTAGAAAGCTGCTGGGTGCGTTGTTTGGACGGCGGTTCGACTCCGCCCATCTCCACGAAAATCCATTCTAGAATATTCTAGGATGGGTTTTTCTATTATAATGTATCAAAATGTGTAACAAATTACTCTGAGAATAA
>JAFYYM010000008.1 GCA_017557535.1 Bacteroidales bacterium
GGGAGTAAACACGAACATCGTGTTACTACCCCTCCCATTCGTGTTACTAACGTGAGTGACCGCTTACAAACGCAGACGTGATCGGAGACCAACGAATGTCGGACAAAAGAAAAGTAAGAAGTTTGGCTGATAATCAGTTTACTGTCAATGTGTATGAGATGAAACCATTGGCACAACGGTCTCCTGTCAAACCGTGGTTATTGGTGAATTTTACTAGAAGTCTTATCGTTGCTAATGTCTGATTGTTAGGAGTAACAGATACAATAGGGTTCGATGATGTTGTGAATGATCCTGTTGCACCACATACCGTCATTGAATCTACAGTTATTGTGAATGGTCTGTTCAAGAATTTAGGTAAGGGTATCAATGCGAATACACTATCTGCCGAATTTATGAATCCATAATACACAAATGAAGAACCTGTTACAAAGGTATCTCCTTGTTTGAAGAACAGATCGTCCTTCACCGCTAATTCATTTGTGACAGGAGTAGGTGCACCGCTTACCAATTTGATCGGTTGTGTGTCACTACCTACACTTCCTGTATCCATAGCACGATGGTTCACTCCATCCCATCTCAGCATCGAACCATTGGTGAGTTGATTATCTTCTTCTCTTGTCATTAATGGTTGCTCATCACCGACATCTCCTACCCTTGCTGTACCGGTGTTATCGATCACGAGCCTTCCGTCATTCGTACCGTCATATTTGATGACTTGGAAGCCTGCGTAGGATCCCGAAGCGAGACCTCCTACAGCTCCTTCTCTCATGTAGATGTAATCATTCGTGGTGTAGATCTTCTCTGCATGTGTCTCGTATGCTGCACCCTGTTGAATGATATCTCCATTCACCTGTAGTGTACCATTGATAACGGGATTGTCGGTGAGACGTATTTCGAGATCATCTCCGGAGGGATTGATCTCGATGTTGTCTCCTGCTACGAATGACGATGCGATAGCATCATTGATGATGGTGATCTCGTTATCTCCGGACTGTGAGATAGCGATACCGTTACCTGCTTTGATTTCGAGATCCCCATTCGGATCAGGAGAGACATTGTTGATCGCTTTTACGCAGTGATTCTTGGGTGAACATCCGCAGGGATCTGCGTCGCATCCGCACGGTGTGCCTTTTCTTCTGCTCATGGTACTACTCCTGAGGGATTGTTTTCTACGATCCTGATGCCTCCCTCAAGTAAAGCCTTGATCGTTCTCTTTGCCACCGGAGGCACAGCTCCGGTGATCGTGAGGTTGAATATCTGCAGAGCTCCACCGGAGGTAATGAATGAGGTAACATCACTCACAGGTGAATCGCAAGGATATCCTTCCTGTAGGATATGGTTTGCAAGCTCGGATTGGAATGTGGAATCCGCAGTGAGTGAGATGAGCTTCGGAGTGATGCTGTATTCCATCCAAGCGAATCCATCCGAAGGGATCATGAGATTCCCGGACTGATTGGAGTATTTCTTATCCTCAAGGTCTTGGAACTTGTCCTTGTAGATGAATTCATCCACAGCATAATTGACACCGGCAGATATCGCACCTGATGCGAGACCTGCTGCAGCACCACCGATAGCAGCTCCTGCAGCATTGCCTGCTCCCGGCACGATGGATCCTGCGATAGCTCCGATGACAGCTCCTCCGATTGCTCCGGAGAGACCGTGTGCAGCCTGCTGTTCATTCTGTAGGGATTTCATATCCATCTCGTAATCCCTCTGTCCGGAGGTAACATAATCACTGTAGGCAGAGGATGCGATAGGCACTACAGGCAGGGAGATCGATACAGTCATTCCTTCGGAGGTCTTGTTTTCTTCCAAGCCGGTGGAGGTGTTCATCGTGATCCTCAAGGTGCATGATATGTTCCCTACATCGAGGATGCAATCGAGCTCTGTGAATGAGAGATCATACGGAGCACTTCCGACGATGTTACCGTAGCAATCGGTGATTGCATAAGTAACGAGATCAGTGGTCTTGAGTGAGCCGGTGGAGATGGTGATCTTCTTGTAGGGAAGCACCGAGAGCTCTCCACTATTGTATCCGATGCACTTGATCGCACCGTATGTGGTTCCCTTCTGCAGGGAGTATGCCTGATAATGGCAATTGATGGATGTTCCGGAGATCTGATAATCGTAATCGTTGAGAGGACAGATCGGAGATACCCATGCACCGTCGATAGAGGTGGATTGGATGCCCAATAGCGAAGGCAGAGCTCCTGACATACACTGCATGAATGTCGGTGCAGGAGCTGTCTCATGCAGGATTCCTGCTCCGAGGTGTCCTATGTTGATAGTGTATTGAGTGTTTATATTGCTGGCATTGCAGGGAACTATCAGTAATGTTCTCTGTGAATTCGACATGCGATAGCTTATGATGATCCACAGGAGACCATCCGAGGATTGGATATTCGCTACCTGAGCTGCGGTACGGTATCTCGGCTGGATACCTACAGGTCTCTTGCGGCTGCTGTCGGAGCACCTCTTGATCCTGCCGGCTCCGAAGGTGACTGCTCCGGAATAGGATCTCCACCAATCTACACTCCAATCGATCCTGACCGCATCATTGGATGTGGCAATGAGTGTGATAGTGTCTATCCATCCGAACAATTTGATAGTGCCAGCACCATCGGATGCCTCGATGTACAGATAGGACATGTCGAATACCTGAGTGTACGAGAGAGGCAGCTCAAGAGATGTGAGAGTGCTGCCTTTTCTCGGTCTCAGTGTCTCACCTGCTGCCGATGTATAATCAGGAGTAGGGAGCTTCTTCGATCCTGCCGGAGGTACTTCGAGGCAGCCTCTCGTGTACTTGGGATCCTTCCACATCTTGAGCTTGTTGATCGTGAGTGCCATGCTATCAGATCCCGTGATAGAATTGCTTGCGGAATTCGTCTGCGAACATCCTCTTGATGTCCGGTACGGTCTCGATGAATCTGCTCACGGTCTCGCTTGAGAGACCGGAGTATGACTTCCCATTGTAGGTAACCGTGTTCCTGTCCGACAGGTACACGGTAGATCCCTGAGGATTATCGGGAGTATCCTCGTTCTCCGTCTTTGTGGAATATTCCGAGGAGCTCTCTGCCATGTCTATGACATTGTTCGCCATTTGGGTGAGCCATTCATCGACAGCTTTGAATTTCACTCCATATTCGGTGCGTATCTGATAGTATCTGAGCCTCATTGCTTTGATCCAATAGGCTATGTCGCAATTGCCGATACCTCTCAATGCGTAATTCTCCCACAGTGCCTGTCTCATTATATCATAATAATCATCACTGTCGGGAATGATCTCCTCGAATACATCGATCTCATCGTCATCGTAGATGCTTTGAGGAGTGGGTATGCACCTGCAATCACAGCTCATATACCAAGCACCTCCAATAGTAAGCCGATGATGCGGTCATTGCCGGTGAGCACTGCCACCATGACTGTGAGACATGCGATCCTGATCCATAGCTTCCGTACATCTTCCTCATGCCTCCTCTCCATTGTCCTCATGTCTCTCCGAAGGAGATCCACCTTGCCTGTCAGGCTCTCCATCGTCTCCTTCGCTTGGCATTGGTGTTCCTTCTTCATTATCGGGATCTCCTGATCCTGCATATATCATCACCTGCAATCCGGGTGCAGGAACCACCTCAAGATCCGGGAAGCGTTCACGGATCTGCGGCAGCTCTGTCCACTTCTTACGCAGCTCATAGTCATACTGATTGATGAGCTGCAGCTCCTGTGTTATGCTCAATGTCTCCTCTGAGGTAACTCCGGAAGCCTTCTCAGTGCCGGCACTCTTGATTCCCATCCTTGCGAGGATCTCGCAATCAAGAGCATTGATCGTGGAGATCAGATTTTGAGTGTGATCCTTCCCTCCGAGATCCAGCACGGAGGCTTGCATCGATGTTTTATCGAGAGTTGGGATCATCAGCTTGCCGAGCCTGAGATCATCTCCGGTATCACGGATGTTGATCTCACCACCGACAGCACCCTGCAGGATGACAGGCTGCTTCATGCCGGTGATGGTCTGTCTGAGGCAATTGTAGGTGTCAGCCATGAGCACACAGAGCTCACGGATCTGAGCTTCCATCGGGAGGCAGAATAACGAGGGATCCTTATCCTGCTTGTACTGCTTCATCAGGTTACCCGGAATGATGCTGCCACCTGCCGGAACAGGCTCCCAAGTTACAGGTTGAGCATACAATCCGAGGAGCACAGGGATGGAGGCAATGAGCTGGTTCTCACCGAAGGCTCTCACAGGTGCGATGCCTCCGGTGAAGAACAATGCCTTCTCGATGAATCCGAGAGGCATATCCTTCGGAACTCCTCTCCATTGGAACCGAGATGCGTAGATCTCGGCATAATGGAGAAGGAGATCCTCCGGGAGTACGAGACCTTCACCCTCCCTGCGTTCTCCCTTGCTCAGTATGAATGAAGGTCTCACAGGGATCACTTCCTCTTGGAGTAACGCATGCTGCGTTTGAGCTTCTCTCCATACTCCTTGAGGAGATCCCTTACCTCACCGAATGAGACGTAGCCATCCTCATCGGCATCCATCATGTCGATGAGCTGGCACAGCCTCTCCTTCGGTACTTCGAGCTTCCATATTCCTCTCAAGAACATGGTCTCACCTTACTGCGTATCCGCAATGAATGCACAGGCAGGATTGCCTCTGTAGATCGACATTGCAGATGCTCCACCGAAGTTGTATCCGGTGAGCCTCTCCTTTGCACACCTCTGAGATTCGACATCCTCCCACGAGATCATCTCGGTACAGGAATCCTTGTCGATGAGGACTGCTGCGAGCCTCTTGTCGGTGTACGAGGCATTGGTGGGCAGATCTGCGAATGCTCCGGGGAAGGTTACCACGTCGCAGAAGGTATCGAGGAACTCTCTTGCTGTCCTCGTCGGGATCTGCTTTGCAGCTCCGTCGAGAGCCCATGCCTTGTCGAGTGCATTGAGAACCTTCTCCTCGATGACGAGGTTCGGCTTCTCAAGGGAGAATGTGTTGATACCGAGTGCGGAGTAGTAGGTTCCCTCCTCCCTCATCTCAGTGGCAGCATTCTGTATCGCAATGAGCATATCCATCGCATCGGATGCCTGTGCGAATGTGGCAGGTGTTCCCTGTACGAGAGGTGCGAGCACGAATCCGAGATCCTCTACAGCTCCTGCGTATCCCTTGACGGTGGGTGCATAGGTGACCGAGGTTCCGGTTCCGTCGGATGAATCGGTGGATGAGACGGATCTTGTACCGTCGATGACATCGGAGATGATCTGTGTCTCTGCACGGTATTTGAGCATTGCAAGTGTCTTGCGAGGTGTTCTCATCTTCTGTGCGACGAACTGTCCAACCTCCTCCGGAGAGAGGACAGCCTTGTTGATCTCACGATCCTTGATGGATACATCGATGCTCCATGCGAGGTTGATGAGGTTCACCTGAGATTCCATCGTGGGATTGCCGATAGGAACACAGGTTCCGTCGTTCTTCTTGTTTTTACCACCTGCGACAAACTCTGCATCCTCCCATCCCACTCCGAAGGGAAGTGCGGATTTGCGGAAGATCCTGTCGAGTGGATTGTCCATTATGCGGCACTCTCTGAAAAGTACCCTGCCGAGCTTCGGAATGATCCCGTCGATGAGACCGAGATTATTGAGCACGGTTCTCGTACCCTCGGTCTCGAATGCGATCACAGGCTCGTTGCTCCTGATTCCGGATGCAACCTCCTGTCCTGCGAACTGATCGAATGTAGGCATCTTTACTCCTCCTTGTCAGAAATTCCCATCTCCTTGAGCATAGCCTTGTAAGCTACGTCTTGGGGATTCTCCTTCGGCTGCTCAGCTGCAGCCTGCACCGCAGGTGCAGGTGCTGCAGCTGCGATCTTCTCGTTCTCATTCATGCGTGCGGTCAGTGCCTTGATAGCTTCATTCTGCTTCACGATCACTGCCTGCTGCTCCTTAAGGATCTGTCTGAGCTCCGAGATGGGATCAGGCACATCCTTCACAGAAATGCTTGGTGCGGGTTCGTCGGTCATTGAATCACCTCTCCGAACTTCCTGATCCGGAGAGGATAGGAACGGTGGGTGCATCGGAGACTACGAATCGGGAGGAACCGGGCTTCGGTGTCATCTCCTCCCTTCCCACCTGATATTAGATATTTTCTTTAATATTTAAGGCATTACCTTTATTTTAGTGTTCGTGCGTTCCGAAGTACTTAAATATCAAAACGTTGATGATGTATTGCCGGTGAGAACCGGAGGAGACTACACATGACAGGATATTTGAACATCTTTATCAGAAAAGATGTTGCAGTAGGCAGACTTCATGCCTTACTCAACAGATTGAGAGACAATATCGATGATATTTTCTCGATCAGCACATTGTTCACCGACAATGAGCTCTATGTTAAGATTTGGACTGTAGCAGAGGATCTTGTTCCGGACAGTGCCGAGATCGATGCAATACTCAAGGACAAAGTGCTCGGAGATCTCTCTTATCTCGTGAGAAGATATGAGGTGTCGGCATGATGGAGAGATTCGGCACTCCGTTTGCCATCAAGAGATATGACAGGTACGGAGATGTGTACCAATGGCAGGATCACTCGAAATATCACGGATTCACCGTGCAGAGATGTTACGATGGATCACAGCCGAAGGCATGCTACCATGCAATCGATTATGACAATGATACCATCATCACCGGAGAGGGAATCCTGCAGGTGAAGGATGCGATCAAGAAATACCTTGAGCTCAGGAGTGTGCAGCAATGAATTCGATCCCAAGTGATAACACCTTGAGGCAGGTGAGGGCATTCGATCTCCTCGGTCTCAAGGAAGCCATCAATCAATTCATCGGATGGTATGTGATGAACTGCGAGATCATCAGAGAGATCTCTGAGCAGATGATCGAGAGTGAGGAGGATGTGATCTCCCTGATCCATACGAGAGGTCTCCTCGAAGCTCAGGAGCAGGGAAGGATCATGTCGGAGGCGAACAGACCATGATAGACGTTGATGAGATCAATAAGCTCATCGATGACAAGAGGAGCTTCCGCATCGGTGGGAGAGGTATCTGCATCGATTGCAGATTCCACTTCCCATCAAAGACATGGGTTGTGGATGTTCCGAGAGCATCCCTTGAGATGCACTGCGAATCCATATCCGTATGCGACGATGTTGAATTCACGGTGCTGGAATGCCACAACCATAATGACAGGGATTGCACCGGGATCTTCGATCTCAAGGAATACACAAAGGTAACGGTGAAGCCATGATGACGAACAAATTGAATGGAGTGGCTGCATTGGCTATCCTGAGGAGAGACCTGCAGGATCTCAAGGATGGGAATCCTCCGGAGACGGAGACCTATCAGATACGCAGAGATCTCCTGCTGGATTGGCTGGCATACACCTACAGCATCAGTACGGCATTCGCAGAATACGACAGGAGAATCGATAAGGTTACTGATAAGGCAATAGAGAGGATGATACAATGAGAGAATGGATGAAGGCAAGATACATTCCGAGAATGACCGTATGCGAGCTGATCGTGCTGCCAAAGGATGTAGATCCTCAGGATATCACGTTCTATCTCGTACCGGTAGTCAAGGAGAAGGAGGATAAACAATGACAGCAAGGATCAACATCACACTCAACGACGAGGAACATGAGAAGCTCGTGAAGTGCTACAAGCACTTCATCAACAGCCATGAATGGAAGGATAGACCGATACCCACCATCACCGGGTATGTGGCTTCCATCGTGATCGTTACTCTCAACAGAATCCTCGACGAGGAGAAGCTCTAAACCATTTATATGATCGGCAGCAAATACGAACAAGCATCGGAGGAATTACAATGAAATTCGACGAGTTACAAGCAATCAGTAAGGGTACACCTTCCATCTATATCGGAAGGAAGTACATCAACAGGTGCAACTACAGAAAAACATTCGAGATCGATGAGGAGATCATCGTGGTGCTCACACCCAAGATGATTACAAAGGAGGATGGCTCCGAGGAACCCATGCTCTCGAAGAACAACACACCCATCATGGACAGGAAGGTATATCTCCCATTCAAGGGTGCAGACGGACAGCAGTACCTCACACAGACCAAATCACCACTCGTGTACAGGCTCGTGAGGAACCTTCCGGTAACCAAGACCGAGAAGGATGCCTTCGGCAATGATCTCGAATATCACGAGAAGATCGAAGGCAAGCTCAGGTTCGGAGAGGAGGACTACAAGTACGGAGACAAGACCGCACCGGTAGTGATCTTGGAGGCAGCCGAGGAGGAATGATGATGAGACAAGCTGCCGATCAGCAAACCACTTCCATCATTTATCAATGTCCTTACTGCCTGTCAATAGATCTCACAGTGAGGAAGCCGCATTGCTACTGCCATGACTGTGAAAAGACATTCGACACCGATGAGGCACTGACATTCGAGCCGGAGGATTGAGGATATGGCATCCTTCACCAAATTCGGCTGGAATCAATACGGAGAGCTCGTTTACAGGAACACAGGCAGAGCTGCACCTGCGGAATACTACGTCAAGGGATCCACCGTTTACAAGGGAACCCGGAAGGTAGGACAGATCGGTAAGGGAACCGCAGCTCAGCAGAGAACCATGCGTAAGGCTGCCACTGCCGGAGGCAGGAAGCCTGCACAGATTCCCGGCAGATTCACCTTCGATAATGTGAGGAAGGCTCGCAAGAAGGCTGTACAGACGGTAGGCAAGGTACAATTGGTGAAGCCACCGAGGACAGCCAATGAGGTGAGGAACTTCGGCAGATCCGTGAAGAACATGGCACTCCTCTCCGTGAAGGAGGATCCCACCCTGCAAGCGAAGATCAATGCAATGGACAATGACAAGCTCATGCAGCTCTATGATGAGAACGAGATGATCTTCGATGTGTACTTCGATTACGGAGGTGTCAAGGACACTCCGCAAGGCAGGACAGGTAACAAGGACACTGCCAAGAATGCACAGGCTCTCATCGATACCTATGAAGCCAAATACGGTACGATCCCGGTACAGACGGTGTTGATATGATCTTCGGATTGGATACCGAGACCGACAATGACGGTCAGAAGGCATGGATCGTACAATGGAGCATCTCTGACGGCAGAGGATCCCAACACGGAAGGGATCTCGGATCATTGGAGGAGGCATTGGTACATTTAGGACACAGGAATTCCGGCAAGCACTACGTTTACATTCACAACTTGAAATACGATCTTGAATTCATCAAGTATGCCATCTACAATATCAAACTGAGATATGACGGTACGATCAATGCCATCATCAGGAAGGGATCTCCGGTCTCGATCACTCTCATCTTCGGTAAAAAGACCATCGTATTCCGTGATTCGATGAAGAAGTGGCAGGGAGATCTCAAGAGCATGGGCAAGGCATACGGTCTTGAGAAGCTCGAACCTCCCGGAGATGAGGACTTCTCACCCGGATGGAGTGAGAAGCTCGATTACGATGATCCTGAGACGTGGAGGTATGTGGACAGAGATGCTGCAGTGTGCCAGCTTGCCATGTCCAAGCAGCATGAGCAGAATCATAGCAAATCCACCACCTCCGGAGATGCTTGGAAGGACATGCACCGTGTCATCAACGGAGACTTCTACAGACCGGGACAGGACAAATGGACACAGCTATTCCCTCCTCTGCAATATGAAATCTACAAGAAGCTGTGTCATAGCTACTTCGGAGGAATCAACATCTCCGAGCATCGTGGAGAGTGCATCGAAGGAGATATCACCCATGAGGATCGTGTGAGCATGTACCCTTCGATCATGTGGGGAACCAATGGTGAGCATCTACCTTACGGTCATCCCATATACATCGGCTCGGAGCTCCCTCCGGATGATGTGCTGTACATCACCAAGCAGAGGATCAAGCTGCATATCCGTGAGAACCGTATTGCATGGTTCATGTTCAAGAGTGGTCTCGATTACGCAATCGAGGATCTCCCATTCGGTACACAGATCCGTGATACCGAGGAGTGGCATGAGCTCACCCTCACTTCGGTAGATCTGCAGAATCTCTCCCTCGATTACGAGATCGAGATGGATCCATTGTACGAGAGTGAGACATGGATATTCAAATCAGAAGTGGGAATCCTGAGACCGTATGTCGATAAGTGGATCAAGGTGAAGAAGGAAGCTGCGAAGGGAAGTGCAGAGAGGGAGCATGCGAAGCGTATGCTCAATGCTGCATACGGAAGATTCGCATTGATACAGGAGAGTGAGCTCATCGAGCTCATTGAGGAGAACGATGATCTCGCATGGCTCTCAAGGCTCACGGTCTCCACCAATGATGCCTATCTGCCGATGGCAGCATTCGTTACTGCATGGGCAAGATTCAACCTCATGGATCGTGTGAGGATGGTATGCGACACCTACGGTGCGGATGCTGTGATACACAGCGATACAGACAGTGTGATCTACAAAGGCAAGCCTATCGGCAAGCATGGCAAGGATCTCGGAGATTGGGATCTCGAAGGTCAGCCGATACGCATCTACGAGGGAGGATTCAAGAGGTACATCGAGGACTTCGGAGATCACAGGTACAAGATGGCATGTGCCGGTGTACCTCAGAGATTCTATTCTGATGGCACTCCGAGAGGAATGCACATCGAGCTCCTCGATGATCCGAATCGTATCCTCTCGCAATACACACTCGGATGTGCCAGCTATCGGATTCAAAGCGAATGGCTCCGTAAGAAATTTACGGATACCGGCAGAGATCCCGATCATGTGAACACACTCAAGCTGCTGCCGAGGAAGGTTCCCGGAGGGATCATCCTCGAAGGTCATCAGCATGAGCTCTCTGATAACATGAAGTGGAGGTTCAATCGTGCCTTATGACATGTTCATAGAGGACACCATCCGCAAGATCTCAGAGGAGGATCTCTCCGGATACTACCGCCCACTCCGTGCAATGGAGGAAGCTCTGCAGCTCGGATATGTGCCACTCATCTATTGGATCATCGGAGCTCGCAGGATCGGTAAAACGGACTTCTTCCTGCAGCTTGCATGCCGCTTGTTCTTGGATCACGGAGTGCAGACGATGTGGATCAGGAACAAGCAGGTAGAGCTCTCGGAGCCGGGATTCTACAATGACTTCCTCAACGATGCAAAGCACTTCGGATGGTGTCCGGAGGATTGGTATTCGGATGCCTCCGGAGTATGGACTGCCGACAAGGAGCAGGTTATCAAGTGGCAATCCCTCTCCACCTTCTCCAATCGCAGAGGAGCTGCACACCCTGACGTGTACATGATGATCTACGATGAATTCATACCGGAGAGCAGGGATTATCCTCGCAGACCTCTCACTGCGATCATGTCTCTCACCAAATCCGTGTTCGCAGGCAAACGTGAGGCTCGCTTATTCTGCCTCTCGAATTTTGTCTCACTCACCAATCCCTTCTTCGCAGGATTGAGGATCTATCCGGAAGGAGAGATTACACACTTCCCTGAGAAGGGAATGCTCATCGAGAAGTGCAGAGGATACAGATGCAGCATCGAATCCGATAATCCTTGGCAGAATGTGTACAAGGCTGCCAAATACGGTGATTATCAGGATGAGACCGAGGATAAGCTCATAGAGCTCGTGAGGAAGCTGCCAAAGAAGGCAAAGAGCCTCAACTACGCACTCATCATCAAGGGTGAATACTATCAACCATTCGACACCGGCAAATACGTTCATTGGTGTCATGTGAACACGATCCCTCACGGTACACTGCTCTTTGCCACCGAGATCACCGAGGTATCCGATAAGATCCCTCTGCTGCCGGATCTCCTCAAGAGGAACATCGAGATCTGTGTAAAATCCGATGCGATACGTTTTGATTCACCGAACACACTCTATACCATCATGTCCTTGATCTACAATGTGTGATGCCGGAATGACCGAGTGTATAGTGCCTGCCTCGTAAGCAGTGATGAC
>JAFYYM010000081.1 GCA_017557535.1 Bacteroidales bacterium
AGTCCCCATAGCCCATCTCCGGGTGAGTCGTTGGCCAGCCCGGCAAATTCTACGCATGGAAGCTCCCGAAGGGCTGCCACGGTTGAATTCATGACTGGTTCAGGAAGAGACCCCGCAATCATGAAGGTATCGTTGACATCACACCCTAAAGGGCGTGACTTCGCATTATCGAATTGGAATAGGTTCAGCAGCAGGATGGCAATCATAGCGACTGAGAAGACGCATTGCAGTCCGATGAAGACCTTTCCCAATACGCTCTTTATCTGATATTTGAATTCTCCACGGACAACATCGAGAGGAGAATACTTTGCAAGTACCCGGGCAGGAATGATTCCTGACAGGAATGAGACAAGTAGCAATGCGATCAAATAATAAGCGATGGCTGGCAGGGAAACTTTGTTGCTTAGGTTTAGCGGCGCTCCGAATCCCGTCAGCAGCTCATTGATTCGCTCATAAACCATTGAAGACAACAGCCAGCCCAGAACGAAACAAATGGCAGTGATAATCAGCGATTCTGACAGCACCCGGAAGATAATCTCCTTTCTCGATGAACCCAACAACCGCCGTGTGGCCATCTCTTTGGCCCGCATGGTGGTCAGGGCCGTATTCAGAAGAGTGCAGTTCAGCAAAGAAAAAATGATTAAGACCACCGCAAGGACACTCATGAAATAAAAGCCGAGGCCTCCGGTTGATGTCAGTGCCGTATTCCACAGCCAGGACGATACTTTGTCATATCGGCGCAAGCGAAGAGCATCCTTGTGCTGTTCATGCGCTCGGTAATAATCGGCGTAGTATTCATTGCACAAGCGAGACAGCTTCTCCGTCAGAACCTGTATGTCCGTTCCTTCCTTTACTTGAATGAATATCGGCATTTCGTTCCACCAGGAATCCGGATTCGTCCGCTCATTGTCAAGCAACGGGGAATTCTCACCGAAGATGATATCCACATCCGGGATGAGTGATTCATGATAGTTCCCAAAGATGGCGCAGACGGAATAAGTCTGGTCCTCGTGAATCAATATATCTCCGCAATTGATTCCGCTTCTGGCGGCAAAAGATTCTGAAACCGCAAGCTGATAACGGTCTTCGAGCCCTTTCAAGTCTCCGGTAATAACTGATGCCGGGAAGAAGCCGAAGAAGTCCCTGTCAACGACCATCTTTTGGATAGAGAAGGACTCCTGCTTATAATATACGGGAGACTCATAACCAAAGTTGTATGCGCGAAAGTGAGTGACAGCCGTGACATCCGGTTCGGAGTTCCTGATTTGCTCCGCAAGTCCCCAGGTTGTTTCCTGAGATTCACTTAACGGGCACACTTCGTATATCTGACGCCAATTCGGATGACTGTGGTCAATGGTCCATCGCACACCCAGGAAACTTAACAGCGGAAGGATAAAGGCAAGCGACAGGCTTAGTCCAATTACCTCAATCAGATAATAGAACTTGTTCCGAAATATGAATGTGAAGAAGCTGCGCATACTGTTACTCTTTCTTGAGTTCCACCGCAGGATTTGTCTTTGCGGCCTTCAGCGTCTGCCAGAGCACCGACCCGAATGCAATCGCCACGGCAATGACGGCCGCCAGGGCGAATATCCACCAATAGCCTTCAATCCTGTATGCATAGCGGCTCAGATACCTTCCGGCCATCCATACGGCCACCGGAATGCCAATGACAACAGCAATGCCCACCAGTACCATATAATCCTTCACCGTCCGCCAGGTCTCGCGCGAGACATCGCTGCCAAAGACCTTTCGCACGGCTATGCCCTTGGTGTTCTCCCCGGAATAATATGCGCTCATGGCCAGCAGGCCCAGCAGTGCTATCAGCACGGACAGAATCATGAACAGCTCCACCAGCCGTAGCGCCATCTTCACCGGAACCAGCTGCAGGTTGATAACGTCCATAATATAGCCGTTCTGGGCAGGTTCAACGTAGGTGCCGTTCTTCTCCTCGGAGTAAACGGCATAGGCATCCATAATAGCCCTGTCAGCCGCCTTATAATCGCCTTCCACCTCAACCATCAGGCCGTTTCCATAAAGGATATCCTTGGCCTGGGCCATTACGATGGCCGAATTCTTGGCCGGGTTGGAAGCCGATGCGTCAGAGGTGG
>JAFYYM010000082.1 GCA_017557535.1 Bacteroidales bacterium
CTTAAGACCAACTCCGGTGCCAAAAAGCGTTTCACGCTTACCGGATCGGGAAAAATCAAGAGAAAGCACGCTTACCACAGCCACATTCTCACGAAGAAGACCAAGAAGCAGAAGAGGAATCTCGACCATTTCGCCATCCTCTCTAAGGTGGACGAGGGCCGTGTAAAGGAGCTCCTTGTTCTTTAGTATCATTAATGTCAAACTTGGATGAGCAGTAGAAGAAGTACCTCACGAGAGGTCACTGCCTCCAGAAAAAAAACGTATTATGCCAAGATCAGTTAATTCAGTCGCCTCCAGGGCGCGCCGCAAGAAGATCCTCAAGAGAACCCGTGGTAACTTCTTGTCGAGAAGGAATGTTTGGACGGTTGCGAAGAACACCTATGAGAAGGGTCTCACCTACGCATACCGTGACCGCAGGACCAAGAAGCGCAATTTCCGCGCTCTCTGGATCCAGAGAATCAACGCTGCCGCACGTCAGTACGGCCTCACGTATTCTCAGTTTATGGGTAAACTCGCCAAGCAGAACATCGGTCTCAACCGCAAAGTGCTGGCGGACCTTGCCATGAATAATCCTCAGGCATTCGAGGCTGTCATCAACTCTGTAAAGTAGTTTGATGTGAGCTGGAAGGAGTTCTACCACAACCGTTGGACAAGGTTCAGTTTCTGGGCTCTGCTCTATGTGTTGTGGGTCGTCTGGCTCGGAAGTTACTGGTGGCTCCTCGGCCTCGTCGTCATCTTCGACATGTTCATCACCAAGAAGGTGAAATGGACATTCTGGAAGAAAGACTACAAGGAAGGAGAGAAGCACAATGTCTGGCTTGACTGGCTCGATGCCATCATCTTCGCCGTCATCTTCGTGACATTCATCAATATCTTCTTTTTCCAGGCGTTCAAGATCCCTTCATCCTCCATGGAGAGTACGCTCTATACCGGAGACCATCTCTTCGTAAGCAAGCTGGCATACGGCCCCAGGGTCCCCGAGACCCCGCTGACCATCCCTTTCACGCACAATGTCATCTTCGGAAAGGAGTCCTATTCCACTCTGATCCACAACAAGTACAGAAGGCTCAAAGGTTTCGGTCACGTCAAGAGAGGTGATGCGGTCGTATTCGGATTCCCGAACGGTGACACCGTTTTGAAAAAGGCCCCGGTCGAAGACTACCACGCCCTCGTGAGGGCGAACGGCAGGGAACTGGTGGAAAGCAGGCTCGGTCCGATCATCGTCCGCCCGACGGACAAGAAGGACCACTACGTGAAGCGCTGCGTCGCCCTTCCGGGCGACACGCTCACGGTCAAGGACGGCCTGGTCTACATCAATTCAGTCCAGCAGGAAGTCTATCCCGGCATCCAGCTTTCCTACAAGGTCGTGACCAACGGACAGCGTATCAACTCCAAGGTCCTCGAGAAGCTTGGGCTCAACATCGGAGAGCTTTACTATGATCCCGCTCTTCCCGGATACCCCGAGATGCCCCTTACGGCGGCGATGCTCGAAAAGGTGAAGGACATGCCGGGCATAGTGGGCGCCGAGCCCAACATAGAGACTTATCCGTCGGCCGATGCCTATGGCATCTTCCCGTTCTCTCCGGATTACCGTTGGACGCGTGACTGGTTCGGTCCGCTCTGGATTCCGAAGAAAGGCGAAACGGTCGAGCTTGACACGGACAACCTGCCGCTGTACGAGCGCATCATCACCGCCTACGAGAAGAACGACCTGAAGGTCAATGACGAAGGCATGATCTTCATCAACGGAAAGGAGGTTTACAACTACACCTTCCAGCAGGATTATTACTTCATGATGGGAGACAACAGGCACAATTCCCTGGACTCCAGGTACTGGGGATTCGTTCCTGAGGATCACATAGTCGGGAGACCGTCCGTGATCTGGCTCTCAACCAACCGGAACGCGAAGTTCCCGAAAAACATAAGATGGCGCAGATTCCTCAAATTTGTGTAGAACATTTGGATTTGCGAAAAATTTGAGCGAAATTTGCAGCCCCCGTAAATTATTTAGAATCAATTAAAAGTATAAAGATATGGCAAAGGTTTGTCAAGTTACCGGTAGAAAGAGAATGAAAGGCAATAACGTTGCCCATTCCAAGCTGCGCACCAAGCGCGATTTCTCCCTCAACCTCAAGACCAAGAAGTTCTGGTCCGAGGAGGAGCAGAGGTTCATCACTTTGAAGGTTTCCTGCAAGGGCATGAGGATCATCGAGAAGAACGGTCTCGACGCCACCCTCCGCGAGGCCCGCGAGAAAGGATTGGTTAACCTTGTTTAATTTTAACGACTATGGCAAAGAAAGCTAAAGGAAACAGGGTGCAGGTCATCCTCGAGTGCAC
>JAFYYM010000009.1 GCA_017557535.1 Bacteroidales bacterium
AATCCCGGTCTCATACGATGCGGCCAGACCTTTCAATATCAACGTGTCTGATGATGGCCCCGTTGAGAGTTTCAGCAGTCACAACAATGGCAATCCTCAGGGAACGGTGGATATGATTCCGTATCTGAAAGACATGGTCGGTCGCACACTGGCATCAACCGAACTGCTCCGCCCCGGAAAGATACGTCTTCTTCTGGAGCGTTATGCAGGCAAGTCTGTCCAATTACCGGCCCACGAGGGTATGGATGATAATGTTTACGGGTCCCTCAAGGTTTATCAAGATGAGGTGGTGGAAGAACTGGGTCGATATGCCCAAAACCACTCAATAAAGGATATCGACGATGTGGTTGCTGTGATGAATGATGAGGCACTTTCCAATATCTGGAAAGACATCAAAACAAGGCTGTAAGCATGAAAACTTGGAAAAAAGTTGTACTTGGTATCGTGGCTACGCCCTTTGTATTGGCCGCCCTCCTTGGGATTGTGTATGTCTATATGGACTCCATTAAGGTGGATGTCAAGGAAAGATACAACCAGAAGATTGAAACCGGTGGAGACCTGGAATCCAAGTATCTTCTTGGAGGAGACTTGAAGGTAAAGAAACTGACCTTCAAGGAGGAAAAGCCCATCCGCAAGGTCTCTGTGTTTTATCCGGAAGAATTGGAGACTTCCGGCAAGAAGTATCCCATGATCTTGGTTATGAACGGAACCGGCGGCAAGACCACCAAATATGAACCCGTGTTCCGGATGTACGCTTCCTGGGGATTCATTGTGGTGGGGACGCAGGATAAAGGGACGGGAACTGGCAAGACTACCGTCAAGGTATTGAACGACATGCTGGCTTTGAACAAGGATTCCGGTAGTGTCTTTTACAATAGAATTGACACGGAGAATATCGGCCTTACCGGCTTCTCGCAAGGCGGTGCGGGCGTTTTCAATGTGCTCACTAAATACGACGAAGGCAAGATGATCAAGGCCGCCGCTCCGCTTTCTCCGGTGAGCGAAACCATGTCGGCCCTGACGACGGATTACACCTACGATTCCTCGCTGGTTGAGTGCCCTATCATGATTCTCTGCGGCACGGAAGGCCAATTTGAGACCGAAATCGTAATTCCGCTGGGAGAACTGGTGAAACAGTATGACAAGATTACCTCGCCGAAAGTCATGGCCCGTCGCACAGGAATGGACCATGACAAGATGATGTCGCACGCCGGCGGTTACGTTATGGCCTGGTTCCGTTGGCAGTTGCAAGGTGACCAGGATGCTGCAAAGGTGTTTACCGGTACATCACCGGAACTTTTGAGCAATATCGCATATCAGGATCAGAAAATCACATTGGAATAATCAGTTTGTCATGAAATACAAAACCAAACGTGCAATTATTATTTCCGCGATTGCCATCGTTGCTTTCGTGCTCGGGCGACTTGCGGTAAGAGCCTTTTTGAACATGCTTCTTGGCGGTACTTTATTCGGAGGGAATATCTTATGAGCAAGCGTCAAAGAATCATCCCCGTGAGGCTCGGAATCCTTGTTTTCCTCGTAGCCTTTATCGCAGGCGCCGTTTCCAAATTCGCCATCCAGCCCTCGTGGGCGAAGGAGTATTCTGCCAAGTGGAGCGACGAAATCGGCACGCTTACCACGGACCTTCCCTATGGCGAAGGTGATGAGCAAAAGTTCGACCTGTACCTGCCCAAGGACAATTCCCGGGAGGCCTATGGTCTAGCCGTTTATCTTCACGCCGGTGGATTCACATCCGGAGATAAGTCCGACGACCGCGATATGCTTGCCTGGCTTTGCAAGAAGGGTTATGTAGCAGCCGGAATCAATTACACCTTGGCAAGGGACCTTGGCGGCGTATCCTCCAATGGCGCCAGTGTCTACACGCAGTCCAATGAAATCAAGGCCGCTATTCCTGAAGTAATCAAGGCTGCCGCAGCTGCCGGTTATCCCATCGACAAGATGACTATTGCCGGCGGATCGGCCGGTCATGCCCTGGCTATGATTTACGCCTATCGCGATGCCAAAGAAGCTCCCGTCCCCGTCGTTTTTACTTTCGGCGGTGTGGGGCCGTCCTGCTTCTATAGGGAAGACTGGGACTGCTACGGAATGACCGGAGAAGACGAGCAGAGTTACCAGATAACGATGGCCATGTTCAGCGCCATGTTGGGAGAACTGATTCCCATCGAGCGGGTCAAGGATGGGTCCTATCTGGAAATGATGAAGCCTATCTCGGCCATGGAATGG
>JAFYYM010000010.1 GCA_017557535.1 Bacteroidales bacterium
AATCCCGGTCTCATACGATGCGGCCAGACCTTTCAATATCAACGTGTCTGATGATGGCCCCGTTGAGAGTTTCAGCAGTCACAACAATGGCAATCCTCAGGGAACGGTGGATATGATTCCGTATCTGAAAGACATGGTCGGCCGCACACTGGCTTCAACTGAAATGCTTCGCCCTGGAAAGGTGCGTCTCCTGCTTGAGCGTTATGCCGGCAAATCGGTCCAGTTGCCTGCCCACGAGGGCATGGATGACACCGCTTATGGCTCACTGAAGATCTATCAGGACGAAGTGGTGGAAGAACTGGGCCGATATGCAAAGAGCCACTCTGTAAAGGATATTGACGAAGTGGTCGCTGGTCTTGGAGATGCGACATTGTCAAATATATGGAAGGAAATCAAAACAAGGCTGTAAGCATGACAATTTGGAAAAAAATAGTACTTGGCATCATAGCCTTCCCTTTTGTGTTGGCTGCCCTTCTGGGAATTGTTTATGTGTATGCGGATTCTATAAAGGTGGATGTCAAAGAAGGGTACAACCAGAAGATTGAAACCGGTGGAGACCTGGAATCCAAGTATCTTCTTGGAGGAGACTTGAAGGTAAAGAAACTGACCTTCAAGGAGGGAAAGCCCATCCGCAAGGTCTCTGTGTTTTATCCGGAAGATTTGGAGACTTCCGGCAAGAAGTATCCCATGATCTTGATTATGAACGGAACCGGCGGCAAGACCACCAAATATGAACCCGTGTTCCGGATGTACGCATCCTGGGGATTCATTGTGGTGGGGACGCAGGATAAAGGGACGGGAACTGGCAAGACCACCGTCAAGGTACTGAACGACATGCTGGCTTTGAACAAGGATTCCGGTAGTGTCTTTTACAATAGAATTGACACGGAGAATATCGGCCTTACCGGGTTCTCTCAAGGCGGGGCTGGCGTTTTCAATGTGCTCACCAAATACGATGAGGGCAAGATGATCAAGGCAGCCGTTCCACTTTCTCCGGCGAGCGAGACCCTGTCGGCCCTGACAACTGATTACGCTTACGATTCCTCGCTGGTTGAGTGCCCCATTATGATTCTTTGCGGTACGGAAGGCGAGTTTGAGACCGAAATCGTGATTCCGCTGGAAGAACTGGTGAAGCAGTATGACAAGATTACTTCGCCGAAAGTCATGGCCCGTCGCACAGGAATGGACCATGATAAGATGATGTCGCACGCCGGTGGTTACGTTATGGCCTGGTTCCGTTGGCTGTTGCAAGGTGATGAAGATGCAGCAAAGGTGTTTACCGGCGCATCTCCGGAGCTTTTGAGCAATACCGCATATCAGGATCAGAGTATTTCATTAGAATAATCAATTCGTTATGAAACTTAAAACCAAACGTGCCATTGTCATTTCCGCGATTGCCATCGTTGCTTTCGTGCTCGGGCGACTTGCGGTGAGGGCCTTTTTGAATATGCTTCTTGGCGGCACTTTATTCGGAGGGAACATCCTATGAGCAAGCGTCAAAGAATCATCCCCGTGTGGCTCGGAATCCTTGTTTTCCTCGTAGCCTTTATCGCAGGCGCCGTTTCCAAATTCGCCATCCAGCCCTCGTGGGCGAAGGAGTATTCCGCCAAGTGGAGCGACGAAATCGGCACGCTTACCACGGACCTTCCCTATGGTGTAGGCGACGAGCAGAAGTTCGACCTGTACCTGCCCAAGGACAATTCCCGGGAAGCCTATGGGCTAGCCGTTTATCTTCATGCCGGTGGATTCACATCCGGAGATAAGTCCGGCGACCGCGATATGCTTGCCTGGCTTTGCAAGAAGGGTTATGTGGCAGCCGGAATCAATTACACCTTGGCAAGGGACCTTGGCGGCGTATCTTCCAATGGCGCCAGTGTCTACACCCAGTCCAATGAAATCAAGGCGGCAATCCCTGAAGTGATCAAGGCTGCCGCAGCTGCCGGTTATCCCATCGACAAGATGACTATCGCCGGCGGATCGGCCGGTCATGCCTTGGCCATGATTTACGCCTATCGCGATGCCAAAGAAGCTCCCGTTCCCGTGGTGTTTACCTTCGGCGCCGTCGGCCCGTCCTGTTTCTACAGGGAAGACTGGGATTGCTATGGAATGACCGGAGAAGACGAGCAGAGTTACCAGATAACGATGGCCATGTTCAGCGCCATGTTGGGAGAACTGATTCCCATCGAGCGGGTCAAGGATGGGTCCTATCTGGAAATGATGAAGCCTATCTCGGCCATGGAATGG
>JAFYYM010000083.1 GCA_017557535.1 Bacteroidales bacterium
TATATTTACGGAAAGTATGTAATATTCCGGCACGACGAGCGTATTTATAGAGTAAAAGAAAGAACACGATATGAAGGAAATCAAGTGCCCCAACTGCGGGACTGTCATCACGGTCGATGACGCCGATTTTGCCGCGATCCTCAACCAGGTTCGCACCGAAGAGTTTGATGCGGAAGTGAACCGCCGAATCGAGGAGACCAAAAGACTCCTGAAGGCCGAAGAGGCCAAGAAGCAGGCCCTGGAGGCGGCGGAAGCCGCAAAGGAGGCCGCCAGGCTGGATGCGCGCCACAAGGAAGACCTTTCCAAGAAGGAAATGGAAATCGAGAAGCTGCGGCAGCAGATCGCCGGCTGGGAGCAGGGCAAGGCGCTCGAGCTCGAGGCCGCCAGGCTCAAGGCCGAGCAGAAGGCCGCGGACGCCCTCAATCAGAAGGAGACCGAACTTCGGAAGAAGGAGGAGGAGATCAGCCGCCTCATCACCGACGCCGCCAACGAGCGGAAGAACGCCGCCGAGCGGGTCCAGGCTCTCCTGGAGACCCACAAGGTGGAAAAGGAGAGCCTGGAGAAGGAGGTCGAACTGTACCGCAACTTCAAGCAGAAGCGCTCCGTGAAGCTCCTCGGCGAAGACCTGGAGCAGCACTGCTACACCCTGTACAACCAGACGCTTCTTCCGGTGATGCCCAACGCGACCTTCCTCAAGGACAACGCCGCCGTGAAGGACGGCGACGAAACCAAGGGGTCGAAGGGCGACTTCATCTTCCGCGACAAGGAAGACGGGGTCGAGTACATCTCGATCATGTTCGACATGAAGAACGAGAGCGACGACGCCGTCAACAAGAAGAAGAACGCCGACTTCTTCGACAAGCTGGACAAGGACCGCAAGAAGAAGGACTGCGAGTTCGCGGTGCTCGTCTCCATGCTGGAGATGGACAACGACCTGTACAACAACGGCATTGTGTCCGTCCCCGGTTATGAGAAGATGTACGTCGTCCGCCCGGACAACTTCATCCCCATCATCACCCTCCTGGTCCAGACCTCCAAGAAGGCCCTCTCCTACAAGAAGGAGCTCGCCGTGGCGAAGAACCAGAGCGTGGACCTCTCCAAGTTCGAGGACCAGCTCCTCGCCTTCAAGGACGGCTTCTCCAAGAACGTCGCCAACGCGAAGAAGAAGTACGACGAAGCCATCAAGGGCATCGACACGACCATCGAGACCCTCTCGAAGATCAAGGAGAGCCTCCGGATTTCCGCCACCCACCTGACTGCGGCGAACAACAAGGCCGACGACCTGACCATCCGCAAGCTCACCTACAACAACCCGACGGTGAAAGCCGGCATCGAAGAAGCCCGCGCCAAGAAGGCCCAGCAGGAGCTCGAGCAGGGTCCCGACGAGCAGTAAGAGGACATATTCTTAAAAGACCGAGACATGAAGAAACTGTTTACCAAATCCGCCTTCAAGCAGGCGCTCTTCTGCCCTGCGTCGCTGTACTATTACTACGACAGCGACAACTATGCCAATCAGATGAACGAGGACGACTTCCTCCAGGCTCTTGCAGAGGGCGGCCAGCAGGTTGGTGATCTTGCCAAAGTGTATTATGACGTACAAGCGGATGCTGACATTAAGACTCTGAATTATGATGAGTCGCTCAAGAAGACCCGCGAGCTCTTCATGCGCGACGAGGTAACCATCGCCGAGGCGGCCTTTACCTGGGATAACTGCTTCGTGCGAGCCGACATCATCGAGAAGAAAGGCAAACAGATTAATCTCATCGAGGTCAAGGCCAAGTCTTGGGATGAAAATACAGACCGTTTCTGGGGGAGTGCGAGGTATCACCAAGAAAACACCATCAAGAAAGACATCCGCGAGTATGTCTATGACGTTGCTTTCCAGAAGTATGTCATCCAAAATGCATTGGGGCCCGACTACACAATCACGGCTTACTTGATGATGGCTGACAAAACCGTGGTTTCGGATGCACCTAAAGGTGTCAATCAGTTCTTCAGGGTGGAGAAGATAGAAGGAGGCGATGGGAAAAAGGACCGCGTGGAAATCATCCGGGAAGCGGGCGCGAAGAAACTCCGTGACAATACGTGGGTATTAAAAGCCTTTCCCGTGGATGATATCTGCAAGATAATCATCGACGGCGACACTGACGAACAAGAGAAGACTGACAAGCAAGAGGGATATATGGGGGGATACAAGTTCAAGGAGTTCGTCGATATCATGTCTGACTATTATGTCAATCATCGGCAGGTCGCGGACATCAAACTGAAGGGTGACTGCTTCAAATGCCCCTTCTACTCGAACGAGAAGACGCCGGGTAAACTGGACGGCAAAAAGGAGTGCTGGAAGAACGTGGCAGATTTCAAAGATGACGACTTCTTGCGTCCGTCTGTAGGGGACCTTTGGTGCGGAGATGGTGGTGGCCGTTCCTTCAAGGACGAGTTAGTGAAGAAGAAAATCTATTTCCTGGACAAGGTTTCGGAGGAGGATATCCGCCCGCAGCAGAACAGGGAGTATCCGGGGCTTTCCCCCCTGCAAAGGAGGCTCCTCCAGATTGGCCTCGCCACAAAGGACGAGGCGCTTCTCGCTGATTTCAAGGACAACATCCACAGAGATGTTTACATAGACGTTCCTGCCCTGACGAAGCTGATGAAACCGGAAGGTCCGGCTACGGGCTGGCGCTACCCCTACCATATGATTGACTTCGAGACCACCGCTGTCGCACTCCCCTTTTACGAGGGGATGCATCCTTATGAGCAGGTCGCCTTCCAGTTCTCCCATCACATCATCAAAGAGGACGGGACCATAGAACATGTTGGCCAATACCTCAACACTGAGAAACACCATTTCCCGAACTTTGAGTTCGTCCGCCAGTTGAAGGAACAGTTGGAAAAAGACGAGGGAACCATCTTCCGCTACGCCGCACATGAGAATACCATTCTGCGTGCAATCCGAAAACAGTTAGATGAGGGCAAAATAGAATATGCTGAAGACAAGGATGAGCTCATCAAATTTATCGACAGCATTACCCATGCTACCAGAGAAGAAGGAGGGAATCACCGGGGAGAGCGAGACATGGTGGATTTATGGGAAATCGTCAAAAGGTATTACTACCATCCCGACATGAAGGGAAGTAACTCCATCAAGGCGGTTCTTCCGGCTATCCTCAATTCCAGCGAGGCGATTCGGAAGAAGTATTCAGAACCCATCTACGGCGACCGGATTCCCAGCAAGAACTACGCGCCAGACGAAGCAATAGCTTGGATTAAGGTCGGACAGGACGGCAAGGTCGAGAACCCCTATAAGCATCTTGACGCTATCGCCTCCTTCCTGGGAGTCAGCCCCGAGGAGCTCGAGCGGTTTGACTCGGCCCAAGAGGATGAAGAGGCCGTCATTCGGGAAAAAGGCAAATACATCGCCAACGGCGGTGCGGCCCTCGCCGCTTACACGAAGCTTCAGTTTGCCGATGAAAAGATGACGGAAGCCCTTAAGAAAGCTCTCTACCGCTACTGCGAACTCGATACGATGTCCATGGTCTTCATCTGGGAGTACTTCCACGAGATGGTGGGAAAAGCGGATACTTCTGACGATAATTGAACGTCAAACTTCTCGGTAATAAACGAGGTGGCCTCTTTTGGTCACCTCGTTTATTCGTCCTTCCCCGTCCTCTTCAGAAAAGACTCGATGGCCTTTTTCCCATTCTCCCAGTTATGATTCTTCTCTCGTTCAAGGACCAACTCCAAGATGGGTTTCAGATAGTCGGCGATGTCGTTTGCGAAGTCTGATTCCAAAAGCTTAATAAGCCAAAGTCTATAGTCATCTTCGTTAGGGCATTCCGGGTATTGGTCTTCCTCCCAATAAAGGTCCCCCCATTCCCAATCTACTATACCTGCCAGTCCGTCACCATCCTTATCTGTGAGCCAATCATCCGTAATGAGTCCCTGCTTCCACATGGCGGCCAACCTGGACAACATTTCGATAGAAAGGTCTATGTCTTTTTTATCATTGACATACTCCGTGATTCCATAGTATGCCAAAAAAAGCAGATGTTTTTCTCGACCGTATTCTGCGGCGGCTCTTTTCATAATGTCGAAAATCAACTCCTTGCCACCGTCATCTTCCTCCCATATCGGATCGTGATAAAGATAATCCGCAGCGAATTCCAGCCCGTAATTCTCCTCTAGGACAGGTGCATATTCGGCACACGTACATAATTGATCGACGGGAACCAGACACGCAGGAATAAACTCATTTTTTCGCCAGCCAAACAAATCATAGTCACCACCGTTTGATAGCCTGCGGTAA
>JAFYYM010000084.1 GCA_017557535.1 Bacteroidales bacterium
GGTAGAGCACATGCTTTGCAAGCATGGGGTCGCCGGTTCGAATCCGACTACCTCCACAAAAAGAGGCACACGCATCATCGTGTGCCTCTTTTTCATTTAGCGTCCCTCTCCCCTACTGAACCGAATTCATGTCAATCAAGTTATTCAGCAACGCATAGACGGTAAGGCCAGCGACAGTTTTTATACCAATCTTACGAGTGATGTTCTTCCGGTGCGTGATAACCGTGTAGATTGACAGGTTGAGTTTGTCAGCGATCTCTTTGTTGAGCATACCTTTCGCCACGCAGACAAGTATCTCTTTCTCCCTCGATGAGAGCTCTCCGCCATCTGACATGGGAGAATCTGTCTGCTTGGATTCCATAGAGGAGCGAACTTTCCTCAAGACCTCATCCGGACTGTCATATATGGAAACCGAACCATCGTATTGCCTCAACACGTCATCAGTCAGTCCCGAGACATCGAGCGCCATCACAATCGAATCACAGATGTCCGCCAACCGGCCCCGCCCTTCCTTCCGGCTCTTGAAATCAAAAACCGTAGGATCGATGATGACTATATCAGGATCCACGATCCTAAGCCGGGCCTCAACCGGACGTGAGAGGTCGTGGAATATCTCTTCTACCCGGAATTCCCCGGAATCCCCGATAACCACCTCCAGTCCCCTCGCGACAATTTCTGAGGGAGACACCAGAATCACTGACTTCTTATCTTCCATCCCTCTCGAGGTTTTTGACTGTAGGCACAAGGATATTATCCTCGACATATGTGTGACGCCTCAAATCGTCTCGCAGACGGTAAATAGAGAGCAGGACCCACATCTTCATGTTCTCATCGCAGACATCCGGAAGGTACTTCATCACGATGTTCTTCATATCCTCCATCTTCTCGTCCACATTCTCATGATGCTCCTCGAAATCGGTTATGGAATACCCGGGATTCCGCACACCTGACAGGAGTGACTCAACATATGGGAACACCTCTTCCTCTTCCCTTGAGAAATGCTTCTCAAGTTCTTTCTTATAATCCACGAAGAACTTGAGTATCACTTTCTTCTGGTTCTCGTCGCAAGGTTCGACCAAGCGGTCGAATGAAGACTCAAGATTCTTGAGCGCCATGCCGGTGTAATAATCGTGGGATCCATGAAGGTATCTTATGATGTCATGGATATCAGCGGACGCCACCTCCTCGGGAGAAGGGATGTATTCGGGGAAAGAATACACATTGCTGATGAGGATAAAGGTGGCAGGGTCAATACCAGCGAAAGCGCAGGCGTCAGCCACTTTCAGTCCAGAATGCTTAAGGTCGACTCCGACACGGGAAATAACCTGCACGAGGCTGTAATTCATGTCCAGCATGTCGGACAGCCTCATATTGGGAGTGAATATCTCTTTCATGACGCTAAGATAGCAATTAAATCAGCAATGCAGTGATGTGTAAGCCGATGAAAGCACACACCCAGGCGACCACCATCGTATAGGCGCATACCGCTATCGCCCACCCCCATTTGCCGGTCTCGTTCTTGATCGCGACAAAGGTGGCTATGCAAGGGAAATATAGCAGGATGAACAACATGAAGGCTACAGCCGCCGGAAGGGAGATTGAGCTCTCCAAGGCGCCTTGAAGCTGGGTGTTTTCAGGATCATCTGTCCCATCACCGGCATACATGACACCCAGGGTACTGACAACCAGTTCCTTGGCCACGACACCTGAGAGAAGGCTGATATCCATCTTCCAATTGAAGCCGAGAGGCTCGAGAGCAGGCGAGACGGCCTTCCCAATCTGTCCTATATAGGAATGCTCCTGCTGGTACTCGATATCGCGGTGGGAGCGAGGGAAGTAGCCCAGGCACCATATCACCACGGAACCGACAAGGATGGTTGTGGCCATCTTCTCGAGGTACTGCTTGCCTTTCTCCCAGGTATGACGCCATGTGGCCTTTCCCGTGGGAACACGATATGGCGGTAGTTCCATCACGAAAGGAAGGTCGTCATCTTTGATGAAACGACTGAGTATCAAGGCAGAGAAGATGGCAAGCAGTACTCCGATGAAGTAAATTGCCAGCAAGGCGAGCGCTGAATGATGGGGGAAGAAAGCCCCCGCGAGGAGCACGAAAATCGGGAGCCGGCCGGCGCACGACATGAAAGGTATTATGGCTATCGTAATAAGCCGGCTCTTCCGACTCTCAATCGCCCTTGTCGCCATTATGGCTGGGACATTGCAACCGAACCCCATCACCATAGGAATGAAAGACTTTCCGTGCAAGCCTATCCTATGCATCAGCTTGTCCATTATGAAAGCGGCACGAGCCATGTACCCGGTGTCTTCCATTATGGACAAGAAGAAATAGAGAATCAATATGTTAGGCAGGAATACAAGAACACTCCCGACTCCCGCTATGATTCCATCGACTAGGACATCCTTCAGCCACCCTTCTTTCATGAAATTCCCCACGAAAGCGCCGAACTTGCCGACAAGCCAATCTATCCAGTTCATCGGATACTCCCCAAGAGAGAATGTGGCTTGGAAGATGACGTAGAGTATAAGGATGAATATAGGGAACGCAGCCCATTTGTTGGTGACCACTGAGTCTATCTTCTCGGTCCAGGACTTCTCACCCAGAGGCTCTATGTGACGCACATATGTCTTCGACAGTGTGTCATGAATGAACTGGTATCTACCCTCAATCTCACCGGAATCGTCTCCGGAAATGATCTTGTCCACCGAAACCAGATCTCCGGAAGGTTCATTGTCAACTACTTCCAAGACCGTATCCAACAACTCGGGAACCCCCTCCCCTGTCCTGCAGACAGTAGGGCAGACAGGCATTCCTAAAATGTGGCCGAGCCGTTTCGTGTCGACACGGTCACCTCTTTTCTTCAACTCATCAAACATGTTCAAGGCCATCACCACCTTCAGGTTCATGTCCTTGACTTGTGTCGTGAGATAAAGGTTCCTCTCAAGATTGGAGGCGTCAACCACGTTGATCACGACATCCGGGACGTTCTCAACCAGATTCTCCCTGACATATTTCTCCTCAGGGGAAAAAGCTGACAATGAATATGTTCCAGGGAGATCGACAAAGATCATCCTGCGGCCCTTCCATGTGAAATGTCCCTCCTTGGCGTCAACAGTCACACCGCTGTAGTTGCCTACGTGCTCATGGCTGCCCGAGGCCATGTTGAATAGGGATGTCTTCCCGCAATTAGGATTGCCGACTAGAGCGACACGTATGGTTCCGGCTTTCTCGGAGTTATAGTCTTCTTCAGAAGAGATGTCGATGAGGGCGGCTTCAGCCCTGCGAAGGGATACTTTGTATCCAAGTATCTCGTATTCGATAGGATCCTTGAGGGGAGCATTCATCACGGCAGAGACTTTCTTACCGGGTATGAAGCCCATCTCGATCAGTCTCTTACGAAAATTCCCATGACCGCCGACTTTTAAGACGACGCCCGTATCCCCTGTTTTCAGATCTGAAAGTTTCATCCACCGCGAAATTAGGCAATATTATGCTCAAGGCCAATAATCATTAATTGGTATTTAGCCTTTTGACTTACCCACTTATAATATTTTCAGAATAATCAGAAAATGACGAAATTCGCGATGATGATCACAGAAAAGAGTCTCAGGATTATTTCGACCGGCAAACCGGGAACCGTTGCGGAGCGATGCAAGGAAGTGCTGCGGCAAGTAACCAGGAACCAAATGGTCCTGGAGATGGTCTATTTCCTAAGCGAAGATGAGTTTGAATCTGGAGAGACCGCTATCCGACAGGAATGCGAGTCTGTTTTCGGCAAGGCTTTGCCAATGATAACCGTCATCGCTCAAAAGCCTTTTAAAGCCACTCTCACGGCGGAGGTGCTTTACCTTAGAGGAGAGGGTACCGTCGAGTTCCACGACGATTATCTCCTTATCCGGAACGGAAAAGATAAAGAGATCATAACAAAAGGAATACGTTTCCCGGGAAAAAAAGATACAGCCTGCCTGTCCAAGGCGGTATTCAACCGTCTCGGCGAGATACTCGATGAAGAAGGATTCAAGATCGACGATATCGTCCGTCAATGGAATTATATAGATGACATCACCGGAATCCATGACGGGGTCCAGAATTACCAATTGTTCAACGAGGAGCGGACAGCCTTCTACGCTGGTGCTGATTGGGAGAATGGCTACCCTGCGGCGACCGGAATCGGTTGCTCCGCCGGAGGTGTCACAGTTTCTGTCCATGCGGTGAGAAACGCCGGCAGATTCAGTAGACCAATTGATAATCCCATCCAGGTGCCAGCCCACCGGTACTCCGGGAAGGTGCTGGAAGACGGGCGTGAAAAATCCAAAATGACTCCGAAATTCGAGAGAGGGAGGCTTTTGGGGGACACGGTCCTGATCTCAGGAACCGCGGCGATAAAGGGAGAATCAAGCTCCCCGTCATCTGATCCCCGAAAGCAGAGCGAGGAAGTGATTGAGGTTATCGACAGCCTGGTGAATCCTGGTAACATCCGCCCTGGATGCAAGAACTTCACTCTTGAGGCGCTACGGGTGTATATCAAGAGAGAAGAGCAAGCCGAGACCATAATCAACACACTTCAGGAGCGGTGGAACGATGTCCCCATCCACTTTCTCTCGGCGGATATATGCCGGCCGGAGCTTCTCCTCGAAATTGAGGGGAAAGGATCCGTCAAAAGATTTCTTGAGTGCTGCTGCACGGACGCTTTCGAAGCCTCAGAGGCTCAAGCGGGAGGAGCGGGAAGAGTTGAGCTTTGCGAGGATCTTCCTTGCGGCGGCGTGACCCCTTCTGAAGATAATATAAAGCAGGTGATGTCAGCTGTCGACATTCCCGTAAATGTCCTTGTAAGGCCTCGCGGAGGCGATTTCGTGTACGATGAGACGGAAATCCAAGCCACCTTGGAAGGCATCAGAATGTGCCGCCGTTTGGGTGTGAACGGTGTAGTGATCGGCGCCCTCAAGAAAGACGGCTCAATCGACTTGGAGAACATGAGACGGTTAATGGATGCTGCCAAAGGCATGGAAATCACTTTCCACAGGGCGGTCGACGAGTGCGCTGATCCTTTCGTCGCTCTTGAGGACATCATCAGCCTCGGATGCGACAGGCTTCTCACTGCTGGCCATGCGGAGAGTGTCAACGACGGAAAGGAGACTCTGAAGGCACTCAATGACAGAGCGGCTGGAAGGATCATCATTTTGGCAGGCTCCGGGGTGAGACCAAATAACATTTCTGATTTGGAATCCTTGACTGGATTATCCGAATTCCATTCCTCTTCACATGGTCCAGATGGCCGCACTGACAGGAGAGTCGTCAGGGAGATGGTCACGACAGTGGTATATTAACTTCCCAATCTATGGTTCCCCTCTGGAAGATATTCATGGTTTTCGCCAAGATCGGCTCCTTCACGATAGGTGGAGGCTACGCCATGATTCCCTTGATCCGGGAGGAACTTGTGAAAAGAGGATGGCTTTCCGAGGAAGAGCTCCCCGATATTATCGCTTTGGCCCAATCTGCCCCTGGAGTTCTCGCGGTTAACATGTCGATTTTCTCTGGCTATAAGATGCGAGGTTTCAAAGGTAGTGTGGCGGCTACCCTCGGGTCTTCACTCCCATCTTTCCTGATCATTCTGCTCATCGCCATGCTATTCACAGGCTACCAGGACAATCCGGTGGTGGTCAGGATATTCAAGGGCATCAGGCCGGTGGTGGTGTCGTTGATCCTCGTTCCGATGATCAATATGGCGAGAAAAGGCAACAAAACCTGGTGGGCGTGGGTAATCAGCGTCGCTACCTTGTTCATGGTCGCCTTCATGAACTTCTCCCCGATTTATATTCTCCTGACGCTGATAGTTGTCGCCGTCTGTGTCACCTTGATAAAAGAAAGGAGGCATGGAAATGGCTGATATCATGATATTTATCCAACTATTCTGGGTATTTTTCATAATCGGCCTCTTCACCTTTGGCGGAGGCTACGCCATGCTTTCACTGATCCAGACTCAAGTAGTCACTGCCCACTCCTGGCTCACTGAGAGCGCTTTCACGGACATCGTGGCTATCTCACAGATGACTCCTGGGCCAGTAGGAATCAATTGCGCCACTTATGTCGGCTATGAGGTTGTCCGGGCATCCGGGGCCAGCCATCTGATCGCGATTCTGGGTTCTTTCACAGCCACTCTGGCGGTTGTCCTCCCCTCTTTCATCATAGTGCTGACAATCGTGAGGTTCTATACCAAATTCCATGACAATAAGTTATTCGAGGGTGTCATGAGCTGGCTCCGTCCGGCCGTTGTCGGACTCATAGGCGCAGCTGCCATAATCCTTATGTTCAAGGTTAATTGGATTGACGCGAAACCCGTGATCTCAATCGTGAGAGAAAACTTCTCTGATTGGATAAGCTGGGCATTGTTCGCCGCAGCCACTGTGGCCTCCCTGTGCTTCAAGGTAGGGCCGATTCCAATCATCCTCGCCGGAGGAGCGCTAGGTTTGCTCATCTACTAGGTTTTTTGTAACTTGGCCTTGTAATACTCAGCATATTAACCGAAAAGTATCAATAAATGAGACATCTGACTAGATTCCTTGTATGCGCCATCGCCCTGATTCCCGCCGTGATGTGCGCCAAGAAGACCGAGACGGTCATCAATGTGGTTCCTTATCCTCAGAGCGTGGAGATAGGTAAAGGTGCTTTTAAAGGTGCCGGAGCCAACTTCAACTGTGATCAGGCGATAGACGCCGAGAGTGTTAATCTTATCCGCAGCTTCGCTGACAGAATCACCTTCGTGAGCGGAAGAACCAACTCCTTCGCCTCCCCTATCGGGCTCGCGAATGCCGCCCAGGATGGAAAGATGAAAGGTTTCATATTCCTCAAGGACGGCTCCATGGCTCCCGAGGAGTATTCGATCGACATCACTAAAAAGACATGCTTGGTCAAGGCTTCTGAGAAAAATGGCTTCCTCTATGCCATCCAGACTCTCAAGCAGCTAACCGATGTGGCGATCTACTCAGACGAGGTCGATCCCGCCCAGAAGTTCATGTTCCCCTCTGTATCGATCAAAGACAAGCCCAGATTCGCCTACAGAGGCATGCATCTTGACTGTGCCAGGCACTTCTTCTCCGTTGAGGAAGTCAAGAAATACCTCGATGTCATGGCGCTGTACAAGCTCAATCGCCTCCACTGGCACCTTACAGAGGACCAGGGCTGGAGGATAGAGATAAAGAAGTATCCGAAACTCACGCAGATAGGTGCTTTCCGCAATGGCACCATGGTCGGCAAGGATTTCAAATCCAATGACGGTATACGTTATGGTGGTTACTACACACAGGATCAGATCCGTGACGTGGTCGCCTACGCTTCCTCCCTCGGCATCACCATCATCCCCGAAATTGATCTTCCTGGCCACATGCTCGGCGCCTTGGCCGCTTATCCCGAGCTCGGTTGCACCGGAGGGCCTTACGAGGTCTGGACAAGATGGGGAATCTCCGACGAGGTCATGTGCCCCGGAAAGGAGAATATGTTCACATTCCTTGAGGATGTGTTCACTGAGCTCATGGAACTGTTCCCTTCCGAGTACATCCACATCGGAGGCGATGAGTGCCCCAAGACCCAATGGGAGAAATGCCCCGCCTGCCAGGCCAGGATCAAGGCTTTGGGAATTAAAGCCGACAGCAAGCATACAGCGGAGCAGTATCTCCAGAGCTATGTCACAGCCAGGGTCCAGAAGTTCCTCAACGACCATGGACGCAAGATCATCGGCTGGGATGAGGTCCTTGAGGGAGAGCTCGCTCCCGGTGCTACAGTTATGTCATGGAGAGGTGTTAAGGGTGGAATCCAGGCCGCTGGCATGGGTTTCGACGTCATTATGACTCCCAACACCTATTGCTATTTCGACTATTACCAGAGTGAGGATCAGACTCAGGAGCCTCTCGCGATCGGCGGCAATCTCCCTATCGAGAAGGTTTACGGTTACGAGCCTTTTGAGGGACTCAACGCTGACCAGCAGAAGCATATCCTCGGTGTACAGGCGAACCTCTGGACTGAGTATATCGCCACCAACGAGTACCTCGAGTACATGTTGCTTCCTAGAATGTGCGCCCTTGCCGAGATTCAGTGGTGCAATCAGAATGCCAAGGATTTCGACAGATTCTCCTCCGCGATGAGGAATGAGTCCTTTAAGATTTTCGACACCCTCGGTTACAATTACAGGAAATTCTAATTGAATGAATATGAGAAATCTGATGTTCAAAGCCTTGACCGTGGCGGCCGCGGCCACGCTCGTGTTCGGCTGTAACAACGCGGCCAAAAAGGCCGCTGCCGAGGCTGCTGCCGAGCAGGCCCGTCAGGATTCGATCGCGGCAGCGCAGAAAGCCGCTAAAGAGAAATCAGCGATGGAAATTGTGAAACTCCTTCCGGAAGAGCCGGAGTTCGAGATTATGACAAACCTCGGTTCGATCACGATCAAACTTTATAAGAATACCCCGAAGCACAGGGATAACTTCGCCAAACTCGCCATCTCGGGCTATTACGACGACCTCCTGTTCCACAGGGTGATCAACGGTTTCATGATCCAGGGGGGAGACCCTTACACTAGAGACACCTCGAAGGCGGCGATAGCTAAGTACGGCCAGGGCGGGCCCGGATACACAATCCCCGCTGAATTTGTCCCTGAATATACCCACAAGAAGGGCGCCCTCGCCGCCGCCCGCAAAGGCGATGTGGCCAACCCGATGAAAGAGTCTTCCGGATCTCAGTTTTATATCGTCCAGGATGCCAAAGCCTGCGCTCAGCTCGATGGCAGCTACACTGTCTTTGGAGAGACCATCAAAGGACTTGATATCATCGACAGGATCGCCCAGGTGGCTACAGACGGCAGGGACAGACCCGTGATGGATGTGCGTATCCAGACCATCAAGCCAGTTGGAGAGACAGCTGAGATTGTCAAAGCAAACAACGGGAAGCCCCATATTGTGAGGCTTGACAATACCGTGAAAAAATAGCCTTGAAAAGGTTTGAAATGGTATAAAAATTGTTATATTTGCAATTGAATAGTTTTTTCATAGGTTAAGTTTTAGGTTAGAATTGGAACGGCCCTTGCTGAGAAGCACGGGCCGTTCTTCTTATATATTAACAGCGGCTTAAATGAAGAATCCCGGCTCTCGAAGAGGGCCGGGATTCTGTTGATTTAGCGCTGATCTTAGTCGTTCAGTGAGTAACGGCGGAAGGCGACAACCTTCGCGTCTTTGTCGACGGACTTGATATAGTCGGCGACAGAGACCTTCTCATCTGACTGGACGAAATCCTGATTCTCAAGAGTGTTCTCCTTTAGGAATTTCTGGACACGGCCATTGGCGATGTTCTGAACCATCTGCTCAGGAAGGTTAGCGGCCTTCTCCGCACTGACAGTGGCGATGATCTCACGGGCCTGGGCAGCCTGCTCAGGGGTGATCCAACCCTTGGCGGTGTTGGACTCGATGTGATCCTCGCTGTCAACGTGCGCAGGGTTGATACCTACCTTCTTAAGGGCGGCATCAACAGCCTTCTGAACCTGCTCATCCTTTGTCTTCTGGATGGCGACGGCACGCTCGTTGTCAATGACTTCCTTAGGGCAGTCAGCCTCAGAGACTGAAACAGGGCTCATAGCGGTGATCTGCTGGGCGATAGCCCTTCCGAGATCCTCGGGAACAACCTTGTTGAAAGAAACGATAGCACCAAGCTTACCGTTGAAGTGGACATACTGTCCAACAAACGGAGCCTCGAGAGCGGCATAATATGCGAGAACATGCTTCTCACCGGTCTTACCTGTCTGGGCGGAAATCTCCTCCTCGACAGTGTGGCCGTTGGAGCAAACGCAAGCCTTAAGAGCCTCAGCATCAGCCGGGAAAGCGGCGATGGCGGCATCAGCGATCTCAGCGGCAAGAGCCTTGAAATCAGGAGTGGCGGAGACGAAATCGGTCTCGCAGCCAAGGCAGACCAGGATAGCCTTGTCACCGTTGGTACGGACAAGGACAGCACCCTCGGTGGTCTCGCGGTCAGCCCTCTTGGCAGCCACGAGCTTACCCTTCTCACGGATGATCTTGACAGCCTCCTCGAAATTGCCGTTAGCCTCGTTGAGAGCGTTCTTGCAATCCATCATACCGGCGGAGGTCATCTTCCGGAGTTTCATTACGTCTTGTGCGGTAATAGCCATAAGTCGTACTTTTTAAAGATTATTCAGCCTTGGGTTCTTCGTCAGCGACGGGGGCCTCGACAGGCTCGGCAGCCGGAGCGGGAGCCTCGGCGGTCACGTCGACGGGCTTGGCGCTCTTGCGGGCGCGGAGTTTCTTACCTGTAGGATTGACGAGAGCCTCTCCTTCAGCGGTCTCCTCAGTGGCTTCCTTATCCTTCTCAAGCTTACGCTCGCTGAGGCCTTCCTCTATGGCCTGGCAGAGGATGTTCATCACAAGCTCGATGGACTTGGTGGCGTCATCATTGGCCGGTATCACATAATCAATGGGCGTGGGATCGCAACAAGTGTCAACCATTGCGAATACCGGAATGTTCAGACGGTTGGCCTCCTTGACGGCATTGGCCTCTTTCTGGATATCGACAACGAAAAGGGCGGAAGGAAGACGGCTCATGTCCCTGATGGAACCGAGGTTCTTCTCAAGCTTCTCCCTCTGACGGTTGATCTGAAGACGCTCTCTCTTAGCGAGCTTATCGAAGGTACCGTCCTCTTTCATCTTGTCGATGGTGTTCATCTTCTTGACAGCCTTGCGGATGGTCGGGAAATTGGTAAGCATACCGCCCGCCCAGCGCTCGGTAATAGATGGCATGTTGAC
Organism: Bacteroidales bacterium; assembly: GCA_017557535.1. Lineage (GTDB taxonomy): Bacteria > Bacteroidota > Bacteroidia > Bacteroidales > UBA932 > Cryptobacteroides. Next base: position 10,813 of record JAFYYM010000084.1, read on the forward strand.
TGCCGTCGCCTTCTCAGCGACTATCTCCTTAGCCTGTTTCTTAGTGGCTACGAAGAGGATCTTGCGGCCGGAGCGAGCAAGCTCTTTCATCGCGTCGGCAGCCTCGTCTATCTTGACGATGGTCTTGTGCAGGTCGATAATGTGGATCCCGTTCTTCTGGTCGAAGATGTAGGGAGCCATCTTAGGGTTCCATTTCCTGGCCAAGTGACCGAAATGTACGCCTGCATCAAGAAGTTCTTGGAAATTTACGCGTGGCATTTTTCTCAAAAATTAATTTTTTCTGTTTGTAACTCTTTACTTCAATCCCGCAAGTAGCGGATGTGTCTCCGGTCTCCGGGATTTTCCGCAGTCTCGGCATCCTGCCATGGTGTGGGCCGGATTTGTCGTACCGGACTGTGCGAAAAACATAAATCAGTTTGTCTCTTCCCGCAAACTAACGCTTGCTGAACTGGAAGCGGGCACGTGCGCCAGGCTGACCAGGCTTCTTCCTCTCGACTTCGCGGGAGTCACGGGTCAGGAAGCCTTCGGCCTTAAGGGCGGAACGGTAAGCCTCTCTGTCGAGATCGCTCAAGGCGCGGGAAATACCGAGCCTGATAGCTTCCGCCTGGCCTTTGGTGCCACCACCGACCACGTTCACCTTCACGTCAAACTGACCTTCTGTCTTCGTGACGGCGAAAGGCTGATTCACGATGTACTGGAGAGAGCCCTCCTTGAAGTATTCCTCAAGGGGACGGTCATTGATCGTGATGTTACCCTTACCGGCAGCGAGATAAACACGAGCGACGGCTGATTTACGTCTTCCAAGGGCGTTTTTCTGTTCCATTTGCTCTGTTAGATTTCGTTCAACTTAATTTCTCTAGGATTCTGCGCCTGGTGCGGATGCTCGGGGCCGACATAAACATGCAGATTACCGAGAATCTTGTCACCAAGACGTGTCTTGGGGAGCATTCCTTTGACGGATCTCCTCACCAGTTCAGCGGGCCTTTTCGCGAGAATCTCCCTAGGAGTCGTGAAACGCTGTCCACCAGGATAACCGGTGTAGCGAATGTAGACCCTGTTGTCCATCTTGTCACCCTTGAGAGCCACCTTCTCGGCGTTGATGACGATGACGTTGTCACCGCAATCCACGTGAGGGGTGAAGCCGGGCTTATTCTTACCGCGGAGGATAAGAGCGACCCTGGAAGCAAGACGGCCAAGCGGAAGATCCGTGGCATCAATGACGACCCACTCTTTGTTCACAGTCGCCTTGTTGAGTGAGACTGTTTTGTAGCTAAGTGTGTCCACTGTCTTGATCTTTAATGGTTTAACATAAATAATTGCGATCCCTACACATCATAGGGGACGCAAAGGTAGCAATTTTTTTTGAAAAAATAGTAATTTTGTGTCCTATCGTATTTGAAATGAGGATAGGGAACATCGATCTGGGGGAAAAGCCGGTTCTGCTGGCTCCGATGGAGGACGTCACAGACGCTTCCTTCAGGGGCATTTGCCGGGAGCAAGGGGCGGATATGGTATACACTGAGTTCATTCCTGCCGAAGGCCTGATCCGCGATGCGAAAAAAGCTTACGCTAAACTCAAGACTTCAGATAGTGAAGCTCCGATCGGCATCCAGATATATGGTAGTGACCCTGATGCGATGGTAGAGGCGGCAAAAATGGCCGACCATGCGGACGAGATAGTCGGAGGTCATGGTTGCGACCTGATTGATATAAACTTCGGCTGTCCTGTCAGCAAGATCGCCGCCCGAGGAGCCGGCTCAGGCATGATGCGGGATCCGGACAAAATGGTGATGATAACCAAACGTATCGTGGAGGCTGTCAGGAAACCCGTGACCGTAAAGACACGCCTGGGGTGGGATGACAAGAGCAAGATTATCGTGGAACTAGCTGAGCGTCTGCAAGATTGCGGAATACAAGCTCTTACAGTCCACGGTCGTACCCGCTGCCAGATGTACAAGGGAGAGGCCGACTGGACCTTGATCGGAGAAGTCAAACACAACCCCAGAATGACCATACCTATCATAGGCAACGGGGATATTGATTCCGCAGCCAAAGCCAAGGATGCTTTCGAACGATATGGCGTCGACGGAATCATGGTGGCGAGAGCATCTTTCGGTCGTCCTTGGATATTCAAGGAAATCAAGCATTTGCTACAAACAGGTGAAGAGCTTCCGGATCTTGGGATAAGAGAAAGGGTTGAGCTGGCAAAGAGGCATTTCCGCCTATCCGTCGATCTTAAAGGTGTGCCGGTCGGTGTCTACGAGATGCGCCGCCACTTGAGCTGCTATTTCAAAGGCCTCCCCGACTTCAAGGAAACAAGGATGCGTCTGGTCACGGAGCTCAATCCGGATGAGGTCCTGAACATTCTGGACTATATCGCGGAAAAATGGGGAGATAATTTTGTATCTTTGTGTCGCGATGCTTGATAGAATCATTCTTCTCCCATACTACCTCACCCTGAAGCTCAGGCACTTCTGCTACGACCACGGAATACGCAAGGTCAAGACTTGCGAAGTCCCCACTATCTGCGTCGGGAATATCACGGCCGGCGGCACGGGAAAGACCCCACACACTGAGATGATCCTCAGGACCTTGCTGAAAAGCGACGACTGGGCCTATGAGGACATAGCTGTCCTTTCCAGGGGACACCGCAGATCCACCAGAGGTTTTCAAATCGTGAAAAGGGACGGTTCTGTCAAGGAATATGGCGATGAGCCCCTACAAATACAAAAGAAATTTCCCGGAGTGACTGTCGCCGTTGACCGCCACAGGGTTAAAGGTTGCGACATACTCTGTCACCCGGAGAAGCTGAAGACCGAGAAAAGAGCGCGTGGATGCGCCGACGCCGAGATAGCCCCCGCTGACCTTATCGTGCTGGATGACGCCTTCCAATACAGGACACTCAGGGCATATCTCAATATTATCCTCGTAGATTACAACAGACCTGTCCATAAAGACCACTTATTGCCTTTCGGCAGGCTCCGGGATCTGCCTGAGAGGCTCTCAGAAGCAGATTTCATTATAGTCTCCAAATGTCCTGCTTACATGGAGGAGATTCAGAAAGTCCAATGGGCTCAGGCTTTCGGTCTCATGGATTACAATCCCCAGACCTGCAAAGGAACTGATAAGAAAGGTAAGGAGATAATCCTATTGTTCACGACAATCTGGTACAGCTCTCTCAAACCAGTATTTGAGGAGGCGGATCCAAGATACGCTTATTCCCAGAAGCTCATCCTGTTCTCCGGGATAGCTAAAGACACTCCTCTCAGGATGTACCTTAGCGACGAGCACAAGATTGTGAGGCGCTTCCGCTTTGAGGACCATCATAAATACACAAAGGCGGACATCCGCAAAATCATGAGGGCCGTCAAGGAATATCCCACGGCCGTGGTGGCCACCACAGAGAAAGACTGCCAGAGGATACTGGACCTTAAAAACATCCCTGACGATCTCAAAATCAGGATGTTCCAAGTCCCGATCGAGATCGGGTTCCTTTCCGAGCATGAGAAGGCGGTCTTCGAGGAGACGCTTCTCGGCGCCCTCGGATCTTTCCACGCCGATTATTAATAACCGATTATTAATAAAAGAAGGGGCCCCGAAGGGTCCCTTCTTAATTATGGGATGACTTGCTATTTCGTCATCTTGGTGATATCTCCACCCTGGCCACCCTCGTAGGCTCCACCTACGATATAGTAGCCCTGACCGGAGATCGTGATTCCGCCGGGAGTGAATGTTCCGAAGAATTCACCATCGTCATAATCATCCGCCTCCTCATCGTAGTGGGCGATATACAATTTGCCACCGGCAAGATCACCAAGGCAGACAGGGCCCTTGAAAGTGACTGTCTTAGCTTCGAAATCAACAGTTCCTTCCATTACGGCATCCGGTCCCATTCCCCAGATACCAGCGAAAATAGCTGTTGTCTCGTCCTTCTTGGTAACAGTCATCTTGTAAGGATCGCCCTCGAGATCCTGGGCGTTCCACTCACCAACGAGCCAATCCCAATCGAGAGTAACCTCGCCGGCCTGATAGTAGAAGGAAGTCACACCAACCTCCTGGACCTCACCATCGGCGACACCACCGACAACGATGGTGTACTTCCCGGTCTGAGCGTCCTCAGGAAGAGGTACCCTGACGGTACTACCCTCGAAAGCAACGATGGACTCGTCTTCACCAGCCATCAGAGTCTCAATGGCGGCCTGGATGTCCTCCTCGCTTTCGCCAGGGACCAATATGGCCACACCACTCTCGAGATCCTCTCCTAAAACGACCTCAGCCTCGCCAAATGCCACACCCTCAGTGTCAGTGAAGATACCGGCGTAAGTGGCCTCTACGGCGTAGTCCTTAGGATCGTAGCCAGGGAAGATGATGGTTATAGTAGGAGCCGCAGACTTGTTCCATCCGCCAAGCCCATCCATGTAGTAGAACGGAGCTATCTCGACCACTGCGGGAAGGCCATTGTCTTGCCATACAGCGACTCGGTTGTTCACCCAGTTGTTCTCATCGCCACCAGTGGAATTGAATCCACAAGGATGGCAAACATTGATCTTGTCATCGGTATTACCTCCCACACTGGCATAAGTCAAGCCACTCCAAGTATCGTCATAATAGATGAGGTCAGTCTTGGTCCAAGTCTTGCCTCCCCAGTTTTCGCCAGGTTGAACGACATGGATAACCAAAGTCGCGGACTTGCTGCCCATGAAATTCTTGATATGGAACTCGTTGGCATCCAATTCGCTCTGAAGAATCTCAGGAGTCCACTCACCACCGGTCATGTAGCCCTCGGTCGATTTTCCCTTGCCAAGAGACTTGACAGGAGTAGGATAGTTATAGGTAACCTTGACCTGTGACATACCATAAGGAGTAGTGTCGGAAGAGATGGTGTAAGTCACCGGATAATTCTTGGCGAAAGTGAACTTGGTCGGATCAATCGGGAAAGACAAAGTGGCCTTGTTGCTACCAGCGTTGAAAGAAGCGGTGGCAGAACCGGTCGGGGAAATCAGTCCGGACTCATCAGAGACAGAGACAGTCACTGTACCAGCGGATGCGGTCTCAATACGGAACACATCGACCGAGACGGACTTTGTGTTCTGGTTAATACTGACAGACGAGGCCTCTCCTGTGGAGAAGTAATATTGGGGTCCCTCGGCCTGGGGTCCCGGTTCGTACAAGACCTCATCCTTGCAGGAAGAAAGGGCTGACATGGCGAAGACCGCCAGGAAAATGTATGCTAATCTTTTCATATTCTTTCGATTGAATTAGAATGTAGTAACCTCGGGAGAATTACCGTTAGGATAATCCGGATCAGGGTTGTTGGTGCAGTCAACATTGTAGTTGGCCTCAGTCTGCACGATGCAGAGGTTCATCCAATCAGGGGTAGTCTCCTTATTGTAACGGTAGTTTTTGTAGTGGTTCGTGCCAGGATAGCTACGGATGATACCCTTCTGGAGACGCTTGATGTCCTTGGTGGCAAGACCCTCGCCCCAGAACTCGATCCTACGCTGCCACCAAATCTCGTTGATGAAAGCGGGAGTTGAGGTGTTGAAATAAGCCTCGTTGTGAGTACCGTAGACATATTGAGGGTCACGGGTCTTGGCGAAAGCTGTGAGGAGCTCGATTCCCTCGGCCTCGTTCATCCTACCAGCGGCCTCGGCCTCGATAAGAACCATTTCCTCAACCCTCATGAGAGGAACAGCAACGACGAAACCGATGTACTGGTTGTCGCGTCCTGCCTCACCGCCGGCGGTGCGGAACTTGAAGTTTGTACCTCCGTTGGGGTTAGCGTTACCCACGTTGGTAGCGTAAATCCAATCGGGATGCTTGGTGTAGGCGGAAAGGGCAGCGATAGCCTCGGCCTCTCCCATCTCGTCTATGGCGAAGTCAGCGTAGCACATCCTGCGGCAGTCGGTCTCAGGGAGAGTCTCATAGAGGTGACGGTCGATGTGGATCGGACGGCCATAGTTGGCGGCATAACCGCAACCGGATGTATTAGGATTGATCTCCATGCACATCCATGAAGCGAAGCTGGAGTCAGCATCGTTGTTCTGGATACAAGGGTTGTCGGACTTGAAAGTAACGCCGAGCATCCATGCCGAGTTCGGGGTGTTGAATCCGGTCTCCCAGTCAGTGTACTGGCTAGCTGACATGACAGTATATCCAGACTGAGCCTTCTTCGCGTACTCGCGGGCCTTAGACCACTCACCCATAAGGAGATAAGCCCTAGCCTTGACACCATAGACGCAGCTCACGTCAGGGAGATACTTGTTAGGCCTGTTGTAACCTGCGAGATAAGTCTCAGCCTTGTCAAGGTCGGAAAGGATCTTATCAAACATATCCTTGTTGGAGAGACGGGGATTGTGATAAAGGTCATCAATCGTTGTGGTCTCACCCACATAAGGTACAGTCTCAGCGGCGGAATCAATGTAATAAGGCTTCTTGGCGAACATCTGGGCCAGGTCAAGATACCAGTAAGCCCTGAAGAAGTAAGCTATTCCAACTCCCGCATGCATAGCCGGATCAGGCTCCTCGCCAGCGGAAGAAAGAACGTTGTTGCAAGCCCTGATATGGCCATAGTAGAGAGTCCAAGCGTACTGGCTGGCGGCGTATGTCGGGCCAAGGGCCTGGATCGTATAGAACTGGTTGAACCAACCGTTGGTAAGGTTAGGCTGGACCAGATCCTGTCCCATGGAATCCCAAGCAATGAAGAACCTGGTGATACCAAAGTCATTGGCATCAGTGCCTCCACCGTAAGTTGGATAACCGGCGAGGGTCGCGGTGATAGCATCGACGAAACGGTCGAAAGCTCCCGGAACCTGAGCCTGGGAAGTGGTGACATAACTTGTCTGAGGGAAGGTCTCCTTGATGCAACCGGTCGCGAAAACGGCGGCGCAAACAGCTATAAGAGAGAATTTCGCTATATTTTTCATAATCATATCCTCCTCAAATTAGAATGTGACCTGAACTCCACCGGAAATACTGCGAACCGGAGAGTAGACGTTTGTGGAAGAAGTCCCGGAGAACGAAGCTCTGGGGTCGAAGCCCTTACGGGCGGAGATATAACCCAGGTTCTCACCGACCGCGTAAAGGCGGATACGGCTTATGAGTTTACCAATACCCATCTTGGTGACAGGCAGGTTGTAACCTACAGAGAATGACTGGAAGTTAATGTAGCTGGCATCTGTCAAACTCACGTCACCAGCGGTAGCATACTTGTCACCATACTGCCAACGAGGAATCTTGCTGGTAGGGTTCTCAGGGCTCCATGCCTTGAAAATATCCATATGGTAGTTGTAACCAGCGTCTGAACCTGATGTGGGAGGAGTCATCAACTTGGAATAGACATTATCAGAGATAACTCCACCGTACTGGTAGTCGAATGTGGCGCTAAGGTCGAAGTTGCCGATGCGGAGGCTCGTGTTGAGACCACCGAAGAACTTAGGAAGCATCGAACCATGGGTATAGCGCTGAGCCTTACCTGTGTCCGTGGTAACTCCTGAACGCTTCTGACCAGGACGATTGGTGATGTTTGCGAAATCAGGATCATCCGGGTGTCCGAGAGGGCTCATGTCCTCGTCATACCAGAAGGTAGCCTGACCATTCTCGTCCAGTCCGGCGAACTCATAGGTCATGTAGTCACGCATGACTCCGCCAGGGGTCCACCAGTAACTGCTCTCGTAGTATCCGTTGAACTCTCCGAGTTTTGACTCAGGAAGCTTGATGATCCAAGCATAGTTGGTGGAGATGTTTCCTCCGATGCTCCACTCGACAGTCCTTGTGCGGACGGGAACAACATTGAAGGTGAACTCAAGACCACGGTTTCCGATGTCACCGATGTTACCATAGTAACCACGGGAACCTGCGGACTCAGGAACAGAGATCCAGAAGAGCAGGTCGGCGGTCTTCTTGAAGTAAGCATCCAAAGCACCTGTGAACCTTGTCTTCCAGAAGCTGAACTCAACTCCGATATTAGAGTTGGTCGTTGTCTCCCAAGTGATCTCAGGATTACCGATCAGTCGGATCTCAGGGGACATCGCGATATCGCTGGCCTTGCTCAAGGAATAAGTGTCCGTGTAAGCGAAGGAAGTGATGCTATCGTTACCCTGCTGTCCGATGGAAGCCTTGAGCTTCAACTGGTCAATCCAAGTGGCGCCAGCCATCCAAGGCTCCTTATTCATGATCCAAGCACCTCCAACTGACCAGAAGTTACCCCAACGGTGATCCACCGCGAAAGTTGAAGAAGCGTCACGACGGAAGGAAGCGGAGAGATAGTACTTCTTGTCGAAGTCATACTGCGCGCTGACGAAGTAACCTTCCACATTGTAGTCGCTCGTGCTGGAAGATGTTCCGGAATAAAGGACATTAGCGAAAGAGTTGACCTCAAGGAGTTCAGGAGAGAAACCTCCCTGGGCGGTGATGCCCATGCCCTTGCCCTGTGTCTTATAGTACTCGTGACCAAGCATCACGTTGACATTGTGGTTGCCGAAGCTGTTGGCGTAGGTAAGGGTCTGGAGCTGGTTGTAACGCATGTTGTTGGACATGCCCTTGTAGAGCTCTCCGTTGACACCGACCTTAGGACCATAGTAAGGGTTGTCATAGCTGGTGCTGAGAGTGTTACCCCAGTTGACTGTGGACTGGACGACCGCTTTGAGGTGGTCGGTGATGTCGAAGTCAGCGTTGAAGGTACCGGTCAGGTTGCGGCCATCATTGTAGACTTTATTGTAACGGTTAGAACCAAAGGGGTTACCTGTCTGCATGAAACCACGACCGTTTCCAGGATAGTTCGTGGTGGCCACACCATAGTCATACTGCTCGTGACCGAACTCATCTGTGCGGATCGTCGGGTTGCCGTTGGCGTCAAGAACGCGCACGTAAACCGGATAGATAGGAGCGATGTAGGTCGTGTAGTACATCAGGTTCGTGGAGCCCCAACTTGTGCCCATGTTAGGGTTGGACTCCTGGTGAGACTGGGTGAAACCGACGTTGGCGCCGACCTTCATCCACTTCTTGACCTGGTAGTCAGCGCGGATGCGGGCGGTGATACGATGATAACCCGAGTACTCGATAATACCATCCTCATTGAGGTAACCGATAGATGAATAGTAGCTTCCGCGATCATTACCTCCGCTCACGCTGATGTTATAATCCTGACGGAGAGCGTTCTTGTAAGCCATGTCACGCCAGTTGTCAGGCTGCAGGTAATATGTCTCATTGCCATACTTGTAGCTGCGGCCGAGAGTGGCGTTAGGATTGAGCTTGCCGTTAGATCCTATAAGGAACTGGCCCTCAGGAAGTGTATAGACGTTGTATCCGAGATGCTTCTGGAGATCTGTGTTGGCAGACTGGAAGGCATTGGCATCAGAATAACCCTGGCTGTTCTTGTAGTAGTTGTACAAACTAGAGTAGTAAGCCTCATAGAACTGGCCGGGCTCAGTGATGACATCGTGATCCTGAACACCGCGGCTATTGACACCGACTCGCATGTCAACATTGACGATGGCGTCGCGGCTCTTGCTGCGCTTGGTAGTGACGAGGATGACACCAGCGGCACCACGAGCACCGTACAGAGCGGCGGAGGCGGCGTCCTTAAGGACGGTCACGGACTCGATGTCGTTCTGGGGGATGTTGGTAAGGCTGGCCGGATAAGGCGCACCATCAACAATCACCAGAGGATCGGTAGATGCGCTCAAGGAAGAGATACCACGGATGTTGATGGAACCGGAACCGGCACCAGGAGCACCAGAGGCACCTTTCATCTGAAGTCCAGGGACCGAACCAACGAGAGCGTTGGTCACGTTGGCGGTGGACCTCTTCTGCAAATCCTCGGACTTTACAACCGAAGCGGATCCTGTAAAGGCCTCCTTGGTGGTTGTACCGAAAGCGACAACGATGGTCTCATTCAGGAGGTTGACATCCTCCTCGAGAATCACGTTGATCACCTTGCGTCCTCCGACCGCGATCAGCTGCTCCGTGAATCCGATGAAGGAGAAGGTCAGCGTCGCGTTGGAAGGAACGGAGAGGGAATAGTTGCCCGACGCGTCAGTCATGGTACCGTTGGTCGTCCCGGCCACGAAGACCGAGGCGCCCACCAGACCTTGGCCTGCGGCGTCCGTGACCTTTCCAGTCACGTTGACTGTCTGGGCAAACGATGCGCTCATGCCCAGAATCAGGCACAGCAGCACAGAGAATAATTTTTTACCCATAAGCTTAAACCTTAATTAAACTTAATATTTGATGAATAAATAGTGAATAATCTCGACTACTTATGTCGGCTGGCGGAACCGCCAGAAAGGGACAATTTGCCCTAACCCGGACGAAAAACGCAAAAACCGACGTACAAATAAAAGAATAAAATTGGAATATTGCAACATCCTCAATATTAATGCGAAAATAGACGGACGTTGAATTTAAATCGTTTTATACACCTTGCGCATGAAGTTGTTTAGTTTTTTAAGTTAAAATATATTCGATTTTTTCGCATTTTTATTTCAAATTGAAATATATTAAAAAGAACGCCGAAAATGGTTTTTTGTTTAGTAAAACATTTAAAATTTTAAGCATATGTCCAGGAAATCATTCAAAGAAGCTTGCCGTCAGTGGAAATCCGACAAGGCGAGATTTGTCAAAGCGACGTCTTTGGCAGCATACTCGCTGACATTGAGGCACCACCCTGAATCTTAACGTCCACCCAGGCCTTGAACAGAAGAGGCGCTGCGTGGAGGACATGATGAACCTGCTCTAATGACGCTACCCTTCCAGGATGCGGTTCTGCTCGGCGACCGAGGCCTCGTGAATTGCGTTGAAAACGTCCGTGATAAACTTGTCCGTCAGACCGTATGTCCTACCTTTGGCAATCATGTCAGAAAGGATGTCCTCCCAACGGGAGGCCTGGACAATAGCGATGTTATGCGCCTTCTTGAATTCCCCTATCTTACGAGAAACCTCCATCCTGGAGGCCAAGGACATTAGCAGATTCTCGTCGATCACGTCTATGCGTGCCCTGAGCTGTTCGATATTCTCATTGTATTCCTTATCATTGGTCTCTTTTTGACGTATGACAAGGCTCTCGAGAAGAGTCTTAAGGTCCTCTGGAACAAGCTGCTGGGCTGCATCGCTGAGCGCGCATGAAGGATCGCAGTGCGACTCGACCATGAGGCCGTCCAATCCGAGGTCCATCGCCCTCTGAGACAGCTCTTTGAGATACTGTCTCGACCCTCCCATATGACTCGGGTCGGCGAAGAAAGGAATCTGGGGATAGCGGGTACGCAACTCAACGGCAATCTGCCAGCCGGGAAGGTTACGGTAAGGTATCTTCTGGGTTGTGGAAAAACCTCGATGGATCACTCCAAGCTTCTTGATTCCCGCGCGGTTGAATCTCTCAAGAGCTCCGATCCATAGGTCGAGATCCGGGTTGACCGGGTTCTTAACCAACACAGGAATATCCGTATCTTGCAAAGCCTCAGCTATTTCCTGAACAAGGAAAGGATTAGCGGTGGTACGGGCTCCAATCCAGACCATGTCGACACCATATTTCATGCATTCATAGACATGCCTCTGGCTGGCCACCTCAGTGCAGATCTTCATCCCGAACTCTTCCTTGACCTTGCGCAACCACTTCAGACCCTGGACACCGGCGCCCTCAAAAGAACCCGGATGGGTCCGGGGCTTCCAGATTCCGGCGCGGAACACATGAATCCCGAAATCGTGCAAGCCTTTCGCTGTCATAACCATCTGCAGCTCAGACTCTGCGCTGCAAGGTCCGGCGATCACAATAGGGGGTATGCTCTCGTCGAAGAATCCCCACTGCGATACGGGGACGGTGTCAAGTGTTCGTTCCATAACTATCTGATAATCTTCTTGATCCGATTTGCCTCCTGAATCAACTCCTCGATTCTGGCCTCATCATAATCAGCGATAGCATCCCGGAAATCTTTCATCTTCTCAAGGTAAGTGTCAATGACCCGGAGAACATTGTCCCGATTCTGGGTTAGAATCGGCACCCACATGTCTGATGAGCTTTTAGCCAGACGGACCGTGGAGGAAAAACCACCGGAGGCAAGGTCGAAAATGTGCTTCTCGTCCTGCTCTTTGTCAAGGACCGTCAATGCCAGAGCGAAGGAAGTGACATGGGATATATGTGACACATAGGCAGTGTGGACGTCATGGTTGTCGGCATTCAGGTAAATGGGACGCATGTTCAAGACATCGTATAGCTTCTCCACCTCCTTGACAGCCTGGGGATCGGACTCTTCAGAGTTGGCGAAGATGCAAGCCCTGCCATCGAACAGGTTAGGCATCGCCGCCCATGGCCCGGAATATTCGGTTCCAGCCATAGGATGGGTGGCGACAAAACGGCCGCGGGCCGGGTGGTAATGAGCCACCCTGACTATCTGGCTCTTGGTGGAGCAGGTGTCAATGACTATCTTCTTCCCGTTCCCTTCTTCAGAGAATATGTCAAGAACCTCGGGGAGCATCTTGACTGCTGTCCCGACCGGGACGGCGATAACAACCACATCACTACGCCTCACACAGTCTTCGAAAGGGACGATCTCATCGGCCAATCCGATCCGCAAGGCGGCCTCCGCATTGACCGGCTCGGACTCAACGCCCAGTATCTTCCCTGCATAACCCCGGCGCTTCAGGTCGATCGCCATCGACCCTCCTATCAGACCCAACCCTATGATTCCTACAACCATCTACAGCGTTTTTTATAAATAATTAATTAACAGAGAATTACAATAAAATGCATGGTTAATATTTCCACGCACATATCGTTAACCCCTTACAAATCAACAAGTTGCCAAAAACGCCTTAATGCGATCAAGACCTTCCTCGAGGGTCGGGACAGGGGCGCAGAGGGAGATACGGATGTAGCCTTCCCCGTTTTTCCCGAATATATACCCGGGCGCCATGAAAACACCACAAGAATGGAGAATCTCCTCAGAGAGCAGCTCACCGGCGCTCATGAACTCACTCGCCTGACCGGGGACTTTCCCCCAGAGGAAAAGACCCGTGGAATTCGGGTTATACTTCACTCCGAGAGCGTCGAATATCTGTCCGGCCACTACACGGCGACGCCTGTACTCGGCGTTAAGCCTCTCGAACCAGTCCTGTCCCTCTGACAAAGCCTCAACAGCGGCAAGCTGCATGGCCTTGAACATTCCGGAATCCATCTGGCTCTTCACCTTCAATATCTCATTGACCATCTCAGGATCTCCAGCCACCATTCCAACTCGCCAACCACTCATGTTGTGGGCCTTACTCAAGGAATTCAGCTCGAGACAGCAGTCCCATGCCCCTTCAGCGGCGAGAATAGAGATAGGCTTATCGGTCAAGATGAAAGAATAAGGATTATCATTGACCAACAGGATCTTATGTTTCTTGGCGAAATCCACGAACTTCTGATAGAGCTCCGGTGTGGCGGAAGCTCCGGTAGGCATATTAGGATAATTCACCCACATCAGTTTGACACCCTGGAGATCCATGTTCTCGAGCTCGTCGAAATCCGGGAACCAACCGTTCTCTGCCTTGAGGTTATAAGGCAGTATCTGCCCACCGGCAAGACGGACCGTAGACGAATAAGTGGGATATCCAGGATCCGGGACAAGGACTTTATCTCCAGGATTGACGAAAGCCAGAGTGATCAGCAGGATGCCTTCCTTAGATCCAACCAGCGGCTGAATCCCGCCATTGGGATTGAGAGTAACGCCGTAATAACGGGCATACCAATCGGCGAAAGCCTGACGCAACACCGGTAAACCTTTATAATTTTGGTATCTATGGCTATCTGGCAATGCGGCGACCTTGGCTAAGGTGTCGATAGCCACCTGAGGAGGCATTCCGTCAGGAGCGCCTATCCCGAGGTTTATGAGTTTACCAAGTCCTTTCCCGGCTCTCTCAGCGGAAACGGCGTCGAGGTCTTTCTGTTTGCGGGAAAAATAATACTCCTGGACCCCCTTGGTCCTTTCAGCGGGTTGGATGATCATGATTTGTTCGCTTTATAATATGATTTATACTCTCCTAGTATGTAAAAATCCGCCATAAGTGGTCTCGCGGCCTTGAGTGCTTGCCGGAAACGGGTGTAGGAAGAGAACCTTATGTCGGCATAGAAAAAGTATTGCCACTCTTTCCCGGGGATAGGAAGGGACTGGATCCTCGTGAGATTCATGTCGTAGAAAGAGAGGATTGTCAGCACCTGCGCCAGCGAGCCCGGCTTGTGGGGCAATGTGAAGCAAAGCGATGCCTTATCAGCCATGCTCCTGGGAATGGTGATAGAGTCGTCGAGAATAAGGAAACGGGTGAAATTCTGCTTATAAGTCTCGATTCCCCTGGCCAGGATCTCCAACCCGTTCTGCTCCGCCGCCAGCTCTGAGGCCACCGCACCGACACCTTTCAGCCCCTGTTGGGCTATCTCTATGGCGCTTTTGGCGGTATCCTCGGACTCAACCATCTTGATCCACGGACAGTTTCTCTCAAAGAAACGCCTTGTCTGGTTGATAGCCATGTAATGGGTCCTGACTTCCCGGATGTCCTCCACCGCCTGACCGGGAATGGCCATAAGATTTTGATGGATAGGAATATAGACCTCACCCTTGATTTTATAGGGATTGGACCTCAACAACTCAAAATTTGGAAGAAGACCTCCGGATATGGTATTCTCGATCGCCATTACAGCGGCACTGGCCTTCCCCTCCGACATCGCCTTGAAAAGACTTTCGAATGTAGGCCCTTCGACAATACTTATGTCTACTCCTCTCGAGGAGTAGAACTCCCGAGCGGCTTGCTCGTGGAAACACCCACGGTAACCTTGGATAGCTACTGTCGTCACACTGTCATGATCTCTTTCTCCTTAGCGGAGACGAGAGCGTCAACGGCCTTAACCTTTGCGTCCGTTACCTTCTGGATCTCATCCTCTCCCTCCTTCTGCACATCCTCCGAGAAATCTCCGGCCTTCTCGCCCTTCTTAAGGGCATCGACTCCCTCCCTGCGGATATTCCTAACAGCCACCTTCGCATTTTCGCCAGCGGCCTTTGCCTTCTTGATCAAGTCCTTACGCCTCTCCTCTGTGAGCGGGGGAATAGGGCAACGGATGATCTCGCCATTATTCTGCGGAGTAAATCCGAGATTGGCGGCCATGATGGCCTTCTCAATAGCGGCGATAAGGCTTCTTTCCCATGGCTGGATGGTGATGGTCCTCGCGTCAGGGACGCTGACGGAAGCCACCTGGGATATAGGGGTATCAGTGCCGTAATAGTTCACGGTCACATTGTTGAGGATAGAAGGGTTGGCTTTGCCCACCCTGTAAGTCTTGAGGTCTTCCTCAAGGAAGTCAACGGTGTCCTGCATCTTCGCCTCGACACCTTTCAGAATCTCTTTGGCTTTCTCTGATAACATCGCTATATCTGTTTTATTTATGTACCAATGTGCCGACCTTCTCACCGTCAAGGATCCTCTTCAACGCTCCGGGGGAATTGATGTCGAACACAATTATCGGCATATTCCCATCGTTGCAAAGGGCGTAAGCAGTCTGGTCCAGGACCCTGAGCTGCTTTCCCATGGCTTCCTCGAAGGTAATGTCCTCATACTTAACAGCTGAGGGGTCTTTCTTCGGATCGGCGGTGTAGACCCCGTCAACTTTCGTGCCTTTCAACATCACATCCGCGCGAATCTCAAGAGCCCTGAGCGCAGCACCGGAGTCCGTGGTGAAAAACGGGTTGCCAGTCCCACCGGCAATCAATGCCACACCACCCTCTTCAAGCACCTTCACGGCATTGTCACGGTTGTAGTACCTGACAAAAGGTTCCATCTGGGTCGCGGTAAAAACTTCGGCATGAACCCCTTCTTCTTCAATGAACTGACTGAGAGCCAAAGAGTTGATCACGGTCGCGAGCATACCCATCCGGTCGCCCCCTACCCTGTCGAACCCTTTATCTAGTCCCTGGAGCCCGCGGAAGATGTTCCCTCCCCCGTTGACCACGCCGATCTGAAGTCCCGCCTTGGCCGCCTGGGCGATCTCACGGGCATATTTGCGTAGATACTCCGGCTCCAGACCTTTCCCTTCAGGCCCGCCTAGTATCTCTCCACTCAGTTTAAGCAGAACTCTCTTGTACATTTTCAGACAAATTTTGTCAAATTTAGTGAATTTCTCTCTAAAGTGGAAAGAATCAATACCCAAAGGCACAATCAAAATCCGCTCCCCCAGCTCCTACCCTGAAAGTATGGACCTCCCTCTTGAAAGGTTTAACTGCGAACACATCAACGCACAGGTTGGTCTTGTAATCATAGAAAGCGTGTGTCGTGCCCGGTAACATGAGGTCGGGAACCACCCATCCGTAGCCTTGGGAGATGAAATAGTTGACCCCGTTATCCCTCGTGTACATGTTGACATGGGCATCTCCTGTCACCAACCCGATCAAGGTGCCTTTGGATGCGAAATCAGAAAGGATGTCCATCACTCGCTGGTTGCTCGCGAGAGTCCCCTCATTAGGATTGGAATTGGTCCAGCGCCCCATAGGATGAGGCATGTAATGCGCTGTCACAAGGACTGGCTTGGCGACCGGAGTCTTGCCCAAGGTCTCCTTGAGCCACTCCATCTGAGCGTCATCAAAATAATAATAAGAGCCGTTCTGCGTCCCAGTGCCCTGGCTGTTCAGGAATATCACCCTGACACCTTTCTTGGGCACATCATACCAACCATATGTCTTGCCTGGAATCAAGTGGAGGGCCTCCCCCGCCTTGTCTTGCCAAGGTTTCTGGAAGAATCCGGTCAAGTCCTCTTCGGTAAAGAACTTGCCCTCTCCGGCATCCCAGTCGTGGTTGCCGGGGGTGTAAAGCCAGACTCCATCGTATTTCATCATCTGAGCCTGGACATTGTCGACAATCTCTCGCGCGTAAACTGAATTCTCGGTGGCCGGATAAGCGTTCAAGCCTATGTCTCCGAAATTCTCGATGAAGTCACACCCGAAAGCCTCCGCGACTTTGGCCACATGGCCAATATGCTTGTAGGTGAAGCGGCCACAGGTGTGGACATCGGTCACGATCGGGAACGCCATGACCGGGTCATCCCCCTTCCATGCGATAAACCTCGCAAGCGCCTCATCGATCTGCGGCTTCACGAAATCGTCCTTGTCCGTGGCCTTGTCTTCCTCTTTAAGCAGCCGGTCGTTGATCTCCCTCCATCCTATCGTGGGTGTTGAATATAAGAAATTGATGGACTGACCCTTGTCACAATCAAAATATTCCAGTTTCAGGTCATGACTACCTTTGGAAAGCTTCTTTGTGACGACCTTGGTGATTGGCCCGTGGGCCCCATCGTTATCGTAAAGCAGCTCGCCGTCAACATAAAACCTGGAACCGTCGTCCGTGGAGGCCTTGAAGGTATATTCCTCCTCATTCTTGACTTTTAAGGTGGTCTCCAGTAGAAGGGCATAATGGTTCAGTGTCTCGTCTATGTCAACCAGGTCAAAGTTGTTTTTGACGCCTGTCATGTCTGGTTCTCCTAAAGTCGAGAAATCAGGAAGCTGCCTCTCCGGCCAATCGAGCCAAAGTTTATAATTCACGACAGGCTCTTTCTCAGAGCCGCATGCGGCCAGGGCAAGAAGAGCCCCAATCAGAATAACGATCTTCCTCATATTCAGTTATTTCTACTTAAACAAATCATCAAGTTCCTTTATTGAGAATCGGACGGAGACCACCGAATGTTTCTCCTCTCCAGGATGGTATTTAATATAAGTCGTGGCGACTATGGTCCCGTCCGGAAGCAGCTCAAGCCCTGGATAGCCGCAGTCAGGTCCAGCGTAACTGTGAAGTAATTTGACCCTGTATTGGCCGGAAAACCCGTTTGTGGCATCCCTGTAGGAACCGACCCAGGCGACGAAATGGCCCTTGGTGGGACTGTTCGGAGCCATGTCCCGGAAAACGAATATGAGCCTTCCATCAGGCAGGTAACGCATCATGTGCCTGTCACCCGTGAGCCCCCAGGGAGTTTCCCTCAGCGTGGTCCAAGTGACACCTTCGTCCTTTGAACCCATGAACAGGGAACAACCCTTCCTCTGGTTCTCCCGGGCGATACAGATCAGGGTCTTTCCGTCAGGTGAACGGAAGACGCAAGGCTCGCAGGGTGATCTTCCGGAAAATTCACCCACAAGGGTGGACTCGTCCCAAGTCAGGCCGCCGTCATGCGACACAGCCTGCCAAATCTTGAGCGGGGCCCTGTCCTGATCGGAATTGCCCCTGTGGTACATTCCGAGATAGTCCCCGTTATTCAGGCGGATGATGCTGGTGAAAGCCATAACGCAGGGTTTACCAAGCACTTTCACCTTGCTCCAGGTACGGCCCAGGTCCTCGCTGACTGAATATGCCATATCCCTGTAGGCCTGCCCGGTCTCGACCTGGGCGAAGACGAAGATGCGCTGTTTCCCCGCCTTGTCGGTGAGTTTGTAGATACTGGGGCAATTGACCATGCCCTCCCACTCTTTGGGAGCGGGTTGATTGTGCCAGGTGAGTCCCGCATCATAGCTGAACCCGATGAAGGCGGCCTTGCCGCCGTGACCTTCGGACCAGGTGCAGATCATGGTCTTTTCATCGTCCAGGAGCACTGTCGTCGGATGGCCGTTGTACAGGTCTGGAGTACCGGCGGCCACAACAACCTGCCTTTGCTTTTGGCCGGAGATGTCCGCCCAAGGGAGATTGCACTTGTCGCCCTGGGCATAGGCAGAGAGCGTGGCAAAGAATGCGATGAAGGCCGCGATTATTGTCATACGAATCATCCCCAGCTGGTTTTAGAGTGACAGAACCGCCAGAACGTCAATTAGTTCCTTATTGATGGGCTTATCCATCTTGACAGCCCTCTGGATAGGGACATAGACAATCTGGTCGTTGGATATTCCCACCATAATGTTGCGCTGTCCTTCCATCAAGGCCTCTATCGAGGCGTAGCCCAGACGGGAGGCCAGGATACGGTCGTAAGCGCTCGGGGTACCGCCCCTCTGCAGGTGGCCAAGGATTGTGACCTGAACATTGAATTGGGGATATTCATTCCGGACACGATCGGCGTAGTACATCGCCCCTCC
Source organism: Bacteroidales bacterium (assembly GCA_017557535.1). GTDB lineage: Bacteria > Bacteroidota > Bacteroidia > Bacteroidales > UBA932 > Cryptobacteroides. Next base: position 29,880 of record JAFYYM010000084.1, read on the forward strand.
GTGGCCGTCTTTCTTGGACTCGGAGACAATCACGATCGAGCTGTTCTTGCTTTTGCGCATCCCCCGGCCAATGAACTCGGCGAGCTGGTCGACATCGGTCTGATCCTCCGGGATAATCGCCGCCTCGGCTCCGGAGGCGATGGCGCTGTTCTGTGCCAGGAAGCCGGCGTCACGTCCCATCACTTCGACGAAGAATATTCGGTCGTGGGAGTTGGCCGTGTCGCGGATCTTGTCCACGCACTCCACAATTGTGTTCAAGGCGGTGTCGTAGCCTATGGTGTGGTCGGTTCCATAGAGGTCGTTATCGATGGTGCCGGGCAGGCCGATGATCGGGATGTCATATTCCCTGGCGAACTGCTGAGCGCCTGTGAGTGAGCCGTTTCCGCCTATTACGATCAAGGCGTCAATCTCATTCCTGACCATATTCTCGTATGCGCGCTTACGTCCCTCCGGATCCATGAAAGCCTTGCTGCGGGCGGTCTTGAGGATGGTTCCGCCCCTCTGGATGGTGTTCGACACCGAAGATGATGTGAACTCTTTGAACTCCTCGTTTATGAGACCCTCGTAGCCACGGTAGACTCCGACGACCTTCATGTTATTGAATATGGCAGCCCTGGTGACGGCCCTTATGCATGCGTTCATCCCCGGCGCGTCTCCACCGGAAGTCAGAACGGCCACTTTTTTTATCTCTCGCATATTATTTAAAGTATATTATGACCTTAGAAAAACTTGGCTAAATCGTCTCTTCCCGGATTTAATCATGATAATTACTTTCTTCCGCTAATATAATAAGATAATTCTGATTATTTTTGTCTTATGATCATCCGTGATGCCACTCCAGGAGATGCTTCTTTCCTCGCCAAATGTTTGATGGCGGGAATGCACTTCTATGATTTTGAGACGGAAATACCTGAGAATAAAGATATTTACCTCAACCTGGTGGAGTGTGAGAAACGGACCGACCTGCTTTACACTTATAAAGACTCACGTATCGCGGAGGTTGACGGCAAAGTCGTCGGCTCTCTGCTCTCCTACCCCGGCGACACATACAAAGAACTAAGGCGGAGATCATTTGAGGTCTTCTGGCCCAATTACATACAGATAGATGAGGAATCTGAGCAGGAAACAGGGCCTGGGGAATATTATCTGGACACCCTCGCGGTGCTTCCTGAATACCGACGCAGAGGCATCGGCAGCGCTTTGCTCAAAGATGGTATAAAAAAGGGAATGGCGGCAGGCTATAAGACCATCACTCTGGTAGTCGACAGCGACATGCCCCACCTTATAAAACTCTATGAATCAGTCGGTTTCCAAAAAGACGAGCATCGTTGGATATTCGGGATCGATTTCCTGAGGATGGTTTATGTTTCGTGATTATGGACATTCTAAGACATAAAGCCCGGCTGAGGGCATTCACGATATGGCAGAAGCTCGGCTATCTGCCTTGGTCGATAAAGAAAGTGGATAAATCAAAGAACGGTGCCTTCTACAAAGGCGCGTTTGATAGCATTCCTTTCCTTAACAACGACGCCAAGCGGACTTTCGCCCACTTGCTTCTTCGTCCGGGTTATATGATCAAGGATTACATTAATGGGCAGCACGAGAGATACCTGGCGCCTCTAACCTCCCTGATTATATTCTATGCGTTCTTCGCCATGGTCTCCTCGATTGTCAATCCGGAATTCTCTTTCGAGGAAAAGACGGAAAGATCCGGGAAACACGATGTTGAGGTCTCCATGCGTGAAGAGCCACGAGATTCCATTGATGTTGAATTGAATGAAACACATCTGAAGGCACAAAAGAAAGCCCTTGGTATGGCGAGTTTCTTCCAATTACTAAGCCTTGACAAGCATCCGGAATTGGTGGATACTCCCGCCAAGGCCTCCCTCGCCGCGTTTGAGAGTTCTCTCAGGAGTCAAGGTGTCTACTTTTTCCTGGGCCAATTCCTGTTTCTCTGGATAGCCATGATCCTGATCCTCAGAAAAAGAGGTCTTGTGGTCTCCGCATGCGCCGCCGCGGCGGCCTATGTCCTATGTCAGTATTGTTTCTTCATGTTCTTCTCACTGTTTTTTGCTGATAAGCAGGGAGAGATCGGTGTGGGCTTGGCCGGCCTGCTATTGACAATTGATTATCACCAACTTCTGGGTAGCGGATGGAAAAAGAGTTTCTTCCTCGCTGTCAAGACCGGAATTCTATATGTCTTAGCTTTAGCTGTTTTAGCCATTCTTCTGGCAGGTATCGTATTCGTCATCGTATAGTAAAGGCATGAATAGATCGCTCCCCTTCATAATTGCCTTAGCTTTCACTGTAGCTTGCTCAACAGGACAAGACAAGGATGTTGACTTTCAACTTCCTGAGTGCCCTCCTATTCCAGAGACTCCCACAGCCCTTCCTATAGCAAGCGTAACCATGGGTACACTTGAGGAGTTCCCTGAGGAAAAACTGGATATACCTGTCACACCAGGGCCGTTCAAACCCACGTGGGAAAGTATTGAGGAGAACTATCCCGGAACTCCTCAGTGGCTCCGGGACGCTAAAGTTGGAATCTGGGTCCACTACGGTCCCCAAGCGTCCGGCGAGAGCGGAGATTGGTATGCCCGCAGGCTTTACGAAGAGGGAGGTGAGGCCTACAATAACCACCTGAAGCGTTTCGGGCACCCTTCCGAGGTGGGTTACAAGGACGTCCTCAACGCCTGGAACCCCACCAAACTGGATCCCGCGAAGTTAACTCGTCTTTATAAGAAGGCAGGAGCCCGCTTTCTCCTTATCCAGGGAGTACATCATGACAATTACGACCTCTGGAATTCTCGTTACCAGCCTTGGAACTCAGTGAATATCGGTCCTCACAGGGATCTCCTGAAAGAATGGTCCACGGCAAGTCGCAAGGAAGGCATGCGATTCGGCGTGACTTTCCACCACGAGTACACTTGGTGGTGGTGGCAGACCGCCTTCGGGGCAGACACTACCGGCAGCAAAGCCGGAATCCCATATGACGGCAACCTGACTCTTGAGGACGGTAAAGGTAAATGGTGGGAAGGCTACGACCCGAGAAGACTATATGGAATCGACCTAAGGGAATATAAATCAGTAGGTTCCCAGATTGTTCCGGATGATGGGATATTCTATCGCCACCTTGCCTACGCGCGTTGGTACGCCACACAGTGGGCTCTGCGAATCATGGATGTCACCCACCACTATGACCCGGACTTCATCTACACTGACGGAATCACGCAAGGCCCGTTCTGTGGAGACGGCACCGGTGCCGGATACAAATGCGACGCGATGCCCTTGGTCATGGCCGACTTTTATAACCGGACGCTCCGGGACCGGGGAGAAGTCAACACCTTCAGCGTGGTCAAGTTCAGGAATCCCACCAACGGGACTGTCACCACTGAGGAATTCACATTCCCGGATGACATCAAGACTTCCCAACCCTGGATCCGTGAAGCCCCTGTTGGTGACTGGTTTTATGCCCCTGGATTCGTATATGACGCCTCATCAGCGATTCATTTCATCATAGAGGCCGTGACACGTGACGGAAACTGCGCTCTCTGCGTCCCTATCAAGGCTGACGGATCAATCGATGAGGAAGGTGAGAATATGCTTGAAACTGTCGGAGAATGGATGAAGGTCTGCGGAGAAGGGGTGCACGGCAGCAAAGCATGGAAAACCCTGGGAGAGGGATCCCTGGACCAGGACGGCCACCTCATCAAGCTTCCCGGCGGAGGACTTGGGAAAGTCCAGGCTGAGTTCCAGTATTCTCATGAAGACATACGCTTCACCCAGGGCGTTGACGGTGCCGTGTATGCCTTCTTGATGAATCCTCCTGAACCAGGAAACACAATCCGTATCAAAGCCCTCGGAACCGGGGCGGGGCTTATAGACGGTGTAAGGAAAGTCAAGTTACTGGGACATAAGGGGAAACTCGTGTGGAAACGTGATGAGGACGCATTGGAAATCATTTGCCCCGAGAGCCTCCCTTTCCAGTCAGCTATAGTGTTCAGAATTGACTAAAACTGATTATCATGAGAAGGATAATACTGATCCTGTCGATAACGACGCTAGCCTCCTCTGTGGCGACGGCGCAGAATCCAATCTTTCTTAACAAGGCCTACAATTCCGACCCACAGGCCAGAGTCTGGACTATTGACGGTACCCCTACCCTATTTGTCTACGGCTCGAAAGATGAAAATCCATCGTACTATTGCTCAGGGAGATACGATGTGTTCTCCACCGTGGACATGATTCACTGGAAAGGTGGGCAGTCATTCATTTCAGAGGAGATCAAATACAACGACGAGGTACTTTACGCCCCGGATTGCATCGAGAAGAATGGGAAATATTACCTCTTCTATTCCCAACCCGGACACAATCCCGAAGGAACCGCTGTGGCAGACAGCCCTTATGGTCCTTTCAAGGACGGGAAACCAGTCGAGAACGCGAACCAGATCGATCCTTCGGTATTCATCGACGACGACGGTCAGGCTTGGATGTTCTGGGGACAGTTCTCCGCCAAATGCGCCAAGCTGAATCCCGATATGAGAAGCATCGATCCCTCGACCATAAAGGACGGGATCATCACCGAAGCCGAGCATCATTTCCACGAGGGAATACAGGCTTTCAAGCACAATGGAACATACTACCTTGTGTTCGCTGACATCAGCCGCAGAGGGATGCCCACCTGCCTCGGATACGCCACATCCAACAGCGTCACAGGGCCTTACACTTACCGTGGGGTGATAATAGACAACTTCGGCTGCGACCCGGCAGTGTGGAACAATCACGGTTCCGTGGTCAAGTTCAGAGATCAATGGTATGTGTTCTATCACCGGTCCACCCAAGGCTCCAACACAATGCGCCAGAGCTGTGTTGAACCGATAGACATCCTTCCCGACGGGTCAATCCCGGAAGTTGAGATGACCTCCACCGGCGCGGGGAAACCGCTTGACCCTTATCTTGCCATCGGCTCTGATCCTGTCGCTGGAAGGGCATGCTACCTGACCGGCCACACCAGAATCAATGGAAAAGGAGAGCTCGAAGGGATCAGGGATAATGACACGGCGGCCTGGAGGGATTTCGACTTCCAGGAAGGCCCTCGCAAGATGATAATATCACTTCGCCCCAAGGCCGGAGGCGTGATTGATGTGTATTCTGAATATCTTTATGGAGCCACGGTGGCCTCATTCGAGGTTCCCGAAGGTGACGGAAAGACCATCATCACCCTGGAGGCGGTTATAGATAACGTCCCTGCCGGAATCCATCCCATCCGTATGCGCTTTCACGGCAAGGAAGACCATGACCTATTCACCATCAACGCTTTCCGATTCCAATAAGGTTTATTCCCTCAGGAGTCAAGAATGGAGCGACATCCGGGAAAGGAACCGTGAAGGAAGGCATCCCGGCCGCATAGCTGGCTATCTCATATTGCTGGTAAACGAATACAAGTCCTTTCTCTGAAGGGTACGGTTCCCATTGCGGAAGAGGTATAAGATCTCCGTCAAGCGAGAGGTAATCCCGAACCTTGTCCTCCTCAACCGGAAAACCGGCATCCGCGAAGTAACTAATTATCCCCTTAACCAGAAGTGGCTGGATGTCAGCGACTTTACTTCGATCCACTATATGCTCGACCTGTGATCCGTCCTTCTTGTCAAAAGTGATGGCGCCTTTTCCGACCACTCCCCCGTGGGCACCTCCCATATTGATGTAATCCTCAGACTGGAAGACCACATAATTATCATCCTCACTGACCTTTTTCAGCGAGAAATCATAAACCCATGTCGGGGTGTGCGCCAGCAAGTCCGCCTTCTCACCTTCCGGGATGTTCTCATTCTCCATGATTGACTCAGCCCTCTCCTTCACATCCTCGTCAGACTGTTTCCCGATCACACCGGAGGCTTGTTTCAGGTAATAGCCCAGGAACGCCTCAATGTCTTTCTTGTCTCCGTCAAAAGGAGGGAAAAACCTTTCACCCTCATAAGATGAAATCCTGCTCAAGACATCATCTGTCACTTCGAGAAGCTTTCCGGTAATCCTGGTCTCAGCCGGGCCGGAGGCGGCTGGAAGATCCACATCCATCGAGACACGTGAATATGCGGTAGAGTCAGCATAGGTGTAATTACGGGTCTGAACAATCTTGGGGGCCTCCGAACAGGAAGCTGTCACAAGGGCGGCTGACACCGCCGCGATTAAAACGCAGTTTCTCATCGCCAAATGCATTCAATTCAATCGATTCACAAAGTTAAATAATAATTGTCAACTTAGGATTGACGGCCACGAAATAGGCATAATAAAGCTGCCGACTCACCTGTTTATGGCGGGTCGGCAGCAATTATACTATTCAAACCTGAATCGCTCTAGAACAAGAAGCCTAAACCGATTTTGAGGTTGGAGCGGTGGGACTTGGTGGCATTCTCACCCTTGTAAAGGTTCATCAAGCCATAGTCATAGCCCACGGTAATCTGGATTGCGGATACCTGGAAACCGACACCGCCGCCAAGATACACATTGAAACGGTTGTAGTTCCCGTCGTCATAGTTATCGTACGTCTGGTCAGAGCTGCTTTCACCGACACCGCCGGCAATCTTCGTTGTGGAAGCAAGGCCGTACTGGGCTGTAGGTCCCGCGAAGATGAAGACGTTGGAGTCACTGGCGAGGTTGAAGCTGTAGTTCAGATACAGGGGAACATTCACCGCATGCTCCATAAAGGTGGCGGAAACGGATACCGGGACACCCAAGAATGTACCGGAGCTGCCATTCTTATTGGTAATCAGGGAATAGTACAAACCGGGAGCGATACCGAAACCTCCGGCGAGCGGGATGTTGAGGGAAACTCCGGCGAAGGCGCCATTGGAGTTGATGGCTTTCGTGCTGGACTCATTGAAGCTCTGACTAGAGCTCAAATAACCCGCGTTAACGGAAATCTGGGCGAAAGCCTGGGTGCCGAGCAGCATCAAGGACGCGGCCAAAAGAGTTGAGATAATCTTTTTCATACGCTCATCTATTAAGTTTTGAAAGAAAAGACCTTGCAAAATGCCTGAGAATAAGCAACTTACAAGGTCTGTTGGTGCCCAAAGCCGGGCTCGAACCGGCACGTCTTTAAAGGACATTGGATTTTGAGTCCAACGCGTCTACCAATTCCGCCATTCGGGCAGTAAACGGATGGACTGCAAATATATCTATTTTATCTTAAATCACAAAATGTCGAAACAAAAGTTGTTTGTATCGCAAAAGGAGTGGAAACAGTGTTCCTATTGACGCGAAAACTACTTATATTTGTAGGATGATATATCATGATGATATATCACTAGGCTAGTAACCCTTAAGATTTAAAGAATATGAGACTCGAAGGAAGACGCGAAAGCACTAACGTCGAAGACCGCCGCGGAGTGAGTGGCGGAGCCATAGCAGGAGGCCTCGGAGGAGGCGCCCTCATCATCGCCCTTATCGTCATGCTACTAGGTGGAGATCCCACATCGGTTCTCCAGCAGGCGGGTAGCGTTCAGCAAACCGAGCAGACGGGAGAAGTCACTTTCTCTGAGGAGGAACAGGAACTCGCGTCATTCGCGAAGAAGATCCTGGCCGGCACGGAGGACATCTGGACCGCCCAGTTCGCGAAATACGGCTATCAGTATCAGGCTCCAAAGATGGTCCTCTACACAGGAACCACATCTTCAGGCTGCGGTACGGCCAATTCACAAGTGGGACCTTTCTACTGCTCCGCCGACCAGACTGTCTACCTCGACCTGAGCTTCCTCTCGACTATGAGGCAGCAGATTGGGGCTGACGGTGATTTGGCTTACGCCTATGTAATCGCCCATGAGGTCGGTCACCATGTCGAGTACCTGCTCGGAACCCTTTCAAAGGCCCATCAGAAAATGAACCAATCCAGCAAGACTGTCGCCAACCAGTGGAGTGTGAGGCTTGAGCTTCTCGCTGACTATTACGCAGGTGTCTGGGCTAACAACGACAACGCGAGATTCCGTTCAATCGAGCCCGGAGACATCGAAAGGGCTCTCGATTGCGCTTCAAAGATCGGTGACGACTATCTCCAGAAGAAAGCCCAGGGCTATGTGGTCTCGGAGTCATTCACCCACGGAACGGCCCAACAGAGGTACAACTGGCTCAAGAAAGGCTTGACTTATGGAGACCTTGAGCACGGCAACACATTTGAGATTGACTACAACAAACTGTAGAGCTTAATCCCTTTGGGGAATACGAAATTTATCATAATAACAAAACGAAACACAAGCTCAATATGAAACATTTCTCGTTACCAAAAGACGGCGGACTGATTGAGGAGAACCTCCCTAAAGGCATCCTCCATTCCCACGAGAACATCACCGCCGAGATTTTCGATGACGCCACAATCGGGAGTGAGCGTATCGCCCAATTAATCATCAAGGCTATCTCAGACCACGAGAAAGCTTCTCTGCCCAGAGCATTCAAACTCGGGCTCACCACCGGTGTGACCCCGTTGATTCTCTACAGGAGACTCGCCGAGATGTACAGAGCTGGCGAGGTCTCTTTCTCCAATGTCGAGGTCTATTCTATCGACGAGTACTATCCTTGCGGAAAAGACTCAGCCCAAAGCCGTAACAACAGGCTGCACAAGGAGTTCCTCGACTTGGTGGACATAAAACCCGAGAACATTCATATTCCCGACGGCACCATCCCTGAGGATTGTGTCTCGGATTACTGTGTCGAGTTCGACAAGACCGCCCGCGGATTGGACCTTCTGGTGATCGGTGTCGGAGAAGGTGGCCAGGTTGGTTTCAACGAAGCTGGGGCTTCGGAGAAGAGCCGTACCAGAGTTGTGCCGCTATCCTACCAGTCAAGGAAGACACAGGCCCGTAATTTCAATGGTGACATGTCTGTCACCCCCAAGTCCGCCATCACCATGGGCATAGGAACCATGATGAGTTCCCGAAGGATCATACTCATGGCTTGGGGAGAGGACAAGGCAGAGGTTGTCCGCGACATCGTCGAGGGAAGCATTGAGCCCACATGTCCGGCCACATATCTCCAGAAGCACGATAACATCAGCTTCTACACCGACGAGATGTCCGCCTCTCTTCTCACCAGGATTGTCGCCCCTTGGACCGTCGGACCTTGCGACTGGACCCCGAAACTCATCCGCAAAGCCGTCGTGTGGCTTTGCGAGAAGGTTCACAAGCCTATACTGAAACTCTCTCAGAAGGATTATCTCGAGAACTCTCTTGGAGAGCTTCTCGAACTCTACGGCCCGTTCGATAAAATCAACATAGATGTGTTCAACGAGTTGCAGCACACCATCACCGGATGGCCAGGCGGTAAGCCTAATGCTGATGACTCGACAAGACCTGTCAAATCGACTCCGTTCCCCAAGACGGTGCTGATCTTCTCTCCTCACCCGGACGATGATGTCATCTCGATGGGAGGAACTTTCATCCGCCTTGTCCATCAGGGACATGACGTCCATGTGGCATATGAGACCTCAGGAGACCTCGCGGTCCACGATGACGTGGTTCTTCAGCATATGGACGCCGCTCGCCAGCTTGGCTTCGGGGACAGGTTCGATGAGGTCAAGGCCATCATCGCCTCAAAGAGGCCCGGGGAGCCCGAGCCCAAGGAGTTGTTGGCCTTCAAAGCCGCCATCAGGCGCAGCGAGGCTAGAGGAGCGGACAGAAGCTTCGGTCTGAATGACAACACCAACGTACATTTCCTGAACCTCCCGTTCTATGAGTCGGGTGGTGTCACGAAACTTCCACGTACGCAAGTGGATCTCGACATCATCAAGGCTCTCATCCTAAAGCTCAAGCCGGATCAGATTTATATGGCCGGAGACCTCGCTGACCCTCACGGAACCCACAGGGTCTGCACAGAGGCCGCCCTGGAAGCTATTGAACAGCTGATAGAGGAAGGTAATGACTGGCTTGACAACACCACGATCTGGCTTTACAGGGGCGCATGGATGGAATGGGAGCTTTGGAGGGTCGATATGGCCGTGCCGCTCAGCCCCGACGAGGTAGTCGAGAAACGCCATGCGATATTCCGTCACCTCTCCCAGAAAGACATAGTGCCATTCCCGGGCGATGACCCCAGGGAGTTCTGGCAGAGGGCCGAGGAGCGCACCCAGAACACCGCGAAGCACTATGACGAGCTCGGTATGGCGGAGTATCAAGCCATTGAAGTATTTTTAAGATTGAAATAACACTAAAATATAGACATGAAAGTAATTATCAGAGACACCAAGAAAGAGGCCTCCATCTGGGCGGCCCATCACATCGCCGAAGCCATCAAAGCGAAGGCTGAGCGCACCGATGATCCTTTTGTCCTCGGGCTTCCCACCGGATCGACCCCTTTGGACACTTACGCTGAGCTCGCTCGCATGTGCGAGGCCGGTGAGGTATCATTCAAGAATGTGATCACTTTTAATATGGACGAGTATGTGGGGCTTCCCGAGAAACATCCCGAGAGCTATCACAGCTTCATGTACAGGAACCTTTTCGACAAGATAGATATTCCCGCGGGCAACATCCACATTCTCAACGGTAACGCCCCGGATCTCGCCAAGGAGTGCGAGGATTACGAGAAAGCCATCGTCGCCGCCGGAGGTATCGACCTCTTTCTTGGAGGCGTCGGAGAGGACGGTCATCTCGCTTTCAACGAGCCTTTCTCCTCCATCAATTCCAGGACCAGGGTGGTCACCCTCACACAGGACACTATCGAGGTCAACTCCCGCTTCTTCGGAGGAGACACGAGCCTGGTTCCGAAACAGGCGATGTCTGTCGGTGTGGCCACTGTTTGTGACGCCGCGGAGGTGCTTATCCTCGCTTTCGGCAGCAAGAAGGCAAGAGTGGTCGCTCAGGCTGTGGAGGGATCTGTCAGCCACTATGTCACTCTCTCCGCCCTCCAGCTCCATGAGGATGGGATTGTCGTGCTTGACGAGCCTGCGGCCGGTGAACTGAAGGTTAACTCATACAAATATTTCAAAGCTGTGGAAGCAGCTGAGAACAAATAATTTAAATAGAACAATAAACATGAAAAACAAGTTTTTGATCGCCAGCCTTCTGATGCTGGTTTCCGTTGGAATGTTCGCCCAGGAGAATACTTCCGCAAAAAAGTATGGATTCAAATCCGCTATCGTCAAGATCAATACCGTGATGCTTGGCAGGACTATTGAGTCAACCGCCTATGTGGATAATTACGGCGCTCAGACCAGCCAGGTGGTTGAGATGAATGTTCCCCTTAAAGGAGAAGTGAAGAGCGCCACCATCGTGAGAGACGGCAAATCCTACACTGTAAACTACACATCGAAGAAGATTGAGGTCGCGGATGCCATCGAGCAGCCGAATTTCCTTAATCCCACTGATGCGGATAAAGAGAAATACAACATTAAAGAATTGGCCGAAGATATGGTTCTCGGAAAGAAATGTGTTGTGTATGCTCTTGATACAGACTATAATGGAACACCTGCCACGATGACTGTATGGTGCTATAAAGGTTATCCGATGAAGAGCGAGACCGATACTGGTATCTTCAAAGTCACTACCGAGGTAACCTCTTTTGAGGAAAACGCTGATGTCCCCGGCGATGTTCTTGAGATTCCTGATTACAAAACCAAGAAAAAGAAATAAAACAACTTAACAGATAAGACAGATGAAAACCAAGTTTTTGTTCGCCAGCCTATTGATGCTGGTATCTCTTGGACTCTTCGCACAAGAGAACGCCCCCGTGAAGAAATACGGGTTCAAATCCGCCATTGTCAAGGTTTCCACCGACATGATGGGACAGACTGTACAATCCACCGCTTACATTGACGAGTACGGTGCCAAGGAGTGCCAGAAAGTCAAGATGAGTGTCCCTGGAATGGGAGAGCTGGAGAGTGGCTCAATCATGAAAGACGGCAAGGCCTGGTCTATCAACTACACCATGAAGCAGGTTCAGGAGGTCGACCTTGGAGCCACGAAACAGCCGAACTTCCTTGAACTAACTGATGAGATGAAGAAAGAGTTCAAGATCCAGGAAGTCGGAACTGGTAAGGTACTTGACAAGGATTGCGTCATCTACACCATGGAGACTGAGACCCAAGGTATGACCGCCACGCTTAAAGTCTGGTGCTACAAAGGTTTCGCCCTCAAGTCCGTCACGGAAATAAGCGGTATGACTATCACTGCCACCGCCACGGATTTCCAGGAGGATGCTATGGTTCTCCCCCAGGTATTTGACGTTCCTAAATACTAGTCCTTATAGATGAGCGATTTCCGTATTTTCGTAGAGAAGTATCCCGAATTCCAAGTTGAGGCTCGAAGCCTTTTGTCCGAGTTTAATGAGAACCTTCAGCTCAAGCTGAAGACCCTCAGGTTGATTAATGTCTACGATCTTTTCGGATTCACACCGGAATTGCTCGAGAAGAGCCGTTACAGCGTGTTCGGAGAGATAGTCACTGATTCGGTGACAGACATTATGCCTGACGCGGCCAAGTATATCGCCGTGGAGTACCTCCCTGGTCAGTTCGACCAGAGGGCTGCCTCGGCAGTGGACTGTGTCCACCTTATTGACCCGAAGGCTAAGATCAACATCAAGAGCTCTAAACTCATAATAGTCGACGACGACGCCTCGAAGGAGACTCTGGAGAAGATCCGCCATTACGTGATCAATCCCGTGGAATCGAGAGAGAAAGATCTAGGGAAACTATCTGACACTGAGCATGCCGCAGTCAAGGATGTACCAGTGCTTGAAGGATTTCGCTCGATGGAAGGTGCTGATCTCAAGGCATATTGCAAAAAGATGGGGCTCGCGATGAATGAGGATGACCTCGCCGAAGTCGTCAGGTATTTCACCGCGGAGGGAAGGGATCCCAATGAGACCGAACTCAGGATCCTGGACACCTATTGGAGCGACCATTGCCGCCACACTACATTCACGACAGAGCTCGAGGACATCACTGTCGAGGAATCTTTCATAAAGGAAGACATCGAGGGCACCATGAGGCTGTACCTCAAAATGCGCTCGGATCTCGGCCGGGAAAACAAAGGGCTGAACCTCATGGATATGGCCACGATAGGTGCCAAATACCTCAGGAAAGCCGGCAAACTGGACGACATGGAGGTGAGTGAGGAGAACAACGCCTGTAGCATATTCATCGACGTTGATGTTGACGGCCAGTCCGAGCGTTGGCTCCTCATGTTCAAGAATGAGACTCACAACCACCCTACGGAAATCGAACCTTTCGGCGGCGCCGCGACTTGCCTTGGAGGAGCCATCAGGGATCCTCTTTCCGGACGTGCTTACGTCTATCAGGCCATGCGCGTCACTGGTGCCGGGGATATTTACAAACCTGTCTCTGAGACGATTCCTGGCAAGCTGCCCCAGAAGGTTATCACCCGCAAGGCCGCCCATGGATATTCCAGCTATGGCAACCAGATCGGACTCGCCACAACCCACGTCAGGGAAATTTTCCATGACGGTTACACGGCGAAGAGGATGGAGGTCGGAGCGGTGGTTGGTGCCGTTAAGGCGGCTAATGTCAGGCGGGAAAGTCCAGCTCCTGGCGACGTGGTGATGATGCTTGGAGGCCGCACCGGCAGGGATGGTATTGGTGGAGCCACAGGCTCATCCAAAGAGCACACCGAGGAATCCCTTGAGACTTGCGGCAGCGAGGTGCAAAAAGGTAATCCGCCTGAGGAAAGGAAGCTCGAGAGACTGTTCCGCAGGCCTGAGGTGACCTCTTTGATCAAGAAATCCAACGATTTCGGAGCCGGAGGTGTCAGCGTCGCTATCGGTGAGCTGACCGCCGGACTGGACATCTACCTCGACAGGGTCCCCGTCAAATACAGCGGAATGAATTCCACGGAACTGGCTATCAGTGAATCGCAAGAGAGGATGGCAGTCGTTATCGAGGCCGCGAGCGAGGAGCGGTTCAAGGAGTATTGCCACTCCGAAAACATCGAAGTGACCCATGTCGCTGATGTGACGGATACGGAGAGGATGAGGATGTTCAACAAGGGCGAGCTGGTCGTTGATCTCCGCAGGGACTTCATTGACAGCGCCGGAGCGAAGCATTTTTCCAAGTCTACCGTCGGAGCCGTGGATGACTCAGATCCGTTTTCTCGTGATGTCCCCGGGAAGAACTTGAAAGAGAGGATGTTCGCCAATCTTCAGGATCCAAATGTCACAAGCCAGAAGGGCCTGATCGAGATGTTTGACTCAACAATCGGGCGGTCCACAGTCTTGATGCCCTTTGGAGGCGAGCTTCAGACCACCGAGACCCAGGTCTCCGTCCAGAAACTCCCTGTTGACGGATTCACCGACACGGCCAGCATGATGGCATTCGGATTCAATCCCGACCTCTGTGACTGGAGCCCTTACCACGGAGCCGCCTACTCGTTCGTGGAAGCCTGCTCGAAGATTGTCGCCGCGGGAGGCGACTGGAAAACGATGAGATTCTCCTGCCAGGAGTATTTCGAGAGAATGACTTCAGACCCTCACACCTGGGGTAAGCCTACAGCGGCACTTCTCGGAGCCCTGAAAATGCAGGAAGCTCTTGGACTGCCTTCAATAGGTGGCAAAGACTCCATGAGTGGCTCATTTGAGACAGAGCACGGACCTATACATGTTCCACCAACCCTCATCGCGTTCGGTATAACTCCTGTGAAGGTCGGTCATGTCATCTCGCCCGAGTTCAAGTGGGAAGGCGACAGGTTGTATCTGGTGAGGCACACGCCTCTCTCCAACAAGATGCCTGATGTGGAGCAACTCAAGAGGAACTGGGATAACATCCTCGCGAAGATCAAGGACGGCACCATCGTGGCCGCCTGGTCTGTCGGGTTCGGAGGAGTCGCCGAGGGTCTCTGCAAGATGAGTTTCGGCAATGCCTTCGGCTTCGATGTGAGACTGAGCGAAGACGACCTGTTCAATCTCTCCTACGGATCGATCGTGATCGAGACCGACGGGGAAGTGGATTTCGAGAATGCCGAACTGATCGGAGATGTCACCTCTGGAGAAGACGGGAATGTCCGGGTCAACGGTACATCAATCTCCATTTTCGAGTTGATGGATTTCAATGGTTCCCTATTCGAGAAAGTATACCCGGCTGTCAGCGAATCCTCCCACAAGAGGCTTCTGCCTCGTGGAATGGAAGGGATCAAGCCGTTCAAGGCCAAAAAGACAGATCTCGAATATAAAGGCCCGAAGGTGGATAAGGTCATCGCTTACCTTCCCGTATTCCCTGGAACGAACTGCGACTATGACTCCGCCAAGGCTTTCCGCAAAGCGGGAGCCGAGGTCCGCACGACCGTTTTCCGCAACCTCTCCGACAAGGATGTCTTCGACTCGATTGATGAGATGGCCGCCGGTATCCGTAGCTGCCAGATACTCATGCTCTCAGGAGGGTTCTCAGCGGGTGATGAGCCTGACGGTAGCGGCAAGTTCATAGCCAATGTGCTGAACAACGGGGAGATAGCCTCAGCAATCGAGGATTTGCTGTCCCGGGGAGGTCTTATCCTCGGAATATGCAATGGCTTCCAGGCTCTTGTCAAATCCGGTCTTCTTCCTTACGGGGAGCTCGGAAAGGTCACCAAAGACTCCCCCACGCTGTTCCGCAATAACATCAACCGTCACATCTCCCAGATGGTGACCACAAGAGTCGCCACCACCAACTCACCATGGCTGCGAGGTATGACAATAGGTGACGAATATACCATCCCGGTCAGCCATGGAGAGGGTAAATTTGTCGTGAATGAGGAACTCGCTAAGGAGTTATTCGCAAACGGACAGGTGGCTTTCCAGTATGTTGATCCGCTCACGGACGAGCCCACGATGGAGTCACCTTACAACCCGAATGGCTCATATTACGCCATTGAGGGTATCATCGGCCGCAACGGCCAGATACTTGGCAAGATGGGCCATAGCGAGCGCTATGAGAATGGATTGTTCAAGAATATTGAAGCTGATCTTGAGCAGCCCCTCTTTGAGAATGCCGTAAGATATTTCGGAGTTAAATAATGACAGGTAAAGAACGAATCAGGACTGTCCTGGAGCACCATGAGGCGGACAGGATCGCGGTAGATTTCGGAACGACCCCCGTCACCGGAATCCACTGCAAGGTTGTAGAGGCGTTGCGTAAGCACTATGGCCTGGACGATCACCCGGTCTATGTCCATGAACCCGGACAAATGCTGGGATATATCGAAGACGACCTTGCTGAAGCTCTCGGTACTGACACCGCCGGTTGTTTCTCACCAAAGAATTCGATAGGGGTCTGGAACAAAGACTGGAAGAAGTACCGGATGCCATGGGGGCAGGAGGTGATGCTTCCTGCCAGGATGGTCGATTCTTTCACCGAGAAAGATGGAGGTCTCTATTCATATCCCGAGGGTGACAAATCCCTGCCTCCTTCCTGCCATATGCCTGAACGCTGCTATTTCTTCGATTCGATAGAACGTCAACAAGGTGAGATTGATGACGACAATCTCAATGTCGAGGATAATCTCCAGGAATATGGAGAAATTGACGACGAGACCCTGTCCTATTGGAAGACTGTCACCGACAGGGCCGCCAAGACAGGACGGGCTGTTGTGGCCGGATTCGGGGGAATGGCCCTTGGGGATGTCGCCAGGATAATCTCTCCAGCGATTCGCGAGCCACGGGGTATCAGGAGCGTAGCGGAGTGGTATATGTCCACAGTCTGCCGGCCTGACTACATAAAGGAACTGTTCGACCGCATCTCGACCCTGGCAGTCAAGAACCTCGAAAAAATCTATTCAGTAGTAGGTGATAACGTTGACGTGGTTTACGTTTGCGGAGCTGATTTCGGCACGCAGACCAGTCAATTCATGTCAGTTGATACTCTCAACGACCTGTATGTCCCCTACTACAAACGGATGAACGACTGGATTCACCAGAACACAACCTGGAATACTTTCAAGCATTGCTGCGGGGCCATCTATCCCTTAATGGACAGCTTGATCAATGCGGGTTTCGACATCATCAATCCCGTGCAGATAGCGGCAAAGGACATGGATCCGCAAAGGCTAAAAGACGAATTCGGAGACCGTGTCACTTTCTGGGGCGGAGGAGTCGACACCCAGAAGACGCTGCCGTTCGGAACCCCTGCCCAAGTTCGGGATGAGGTTCTCAAGCTATGTGAGATATTCAGTAAAGACGGAGGATTCGTATATAACACCGTCCACAACATCCAGGCTAATGTCCCTGTTGAGAATGTGGTCGCGCTCATGGATACTTTAAAAGAAATTCGCTCATAATATGGATAAACTCTACGATGCCATTTTCAAGGGGATGGCTCCTTTGGCAAAAACCGCTGTCCTTGAAGCATTGGACAACGACAAATCACCACAGGACATCATCGACGAATCCATGATTCCGGCGATGGAAGCTATTGGACAGGAATTCGAGGCCGGCAATGTCTTCGTGCCAAACCTTCTTCTCAGCGCGAGGGCCATGAAATCAGCCCTGGAAATCCTGAAGCCGCTCATGATGGCTGGACTGACCACCACTCTTGGGACAGTTGTCATCGGAACGGTGAAGGGAGATCTCCACGACATTGGCAAGAATCTGGTGGCATCGATGCTTGAAGGGCGCGGATTCAAGGTGATCAACCTTGGGACCGATGTGTCCAAAGAACGCTTCATCGAGGCGGCTAAGGAGAACAATGCGGATATAATCTGCCTGTCAGCCCTCCTGACAACAACGATGGATTATATGAAAGAGATTGTGGATGCGGTCAGGGCGGATGGCTTGGACATAAAGATTATGGTAGGTGGTGCCCCGCTTACCCAGGATTTCGCCACCAGTATCGGTGCCGACGGCTATAGCTCAAATGCGAACGAAGCTGTTGTGGTGGCAAAAAAACTATTGTCCTGATGATTGAGAGGGCTTTCCAGATAAGCCCGGAAGAACTGCCCGAGAAAGAAGTGTGGTTCGCTATGGGATACAGGGATTCCGTACCAGATCAAAGGATACGGGACATGGTCCGTGACATCAGGAACGAACTCGTTCCCAAGGCGACACCCCGTTATATTTACCAGGTTGTCGAGGCTGAGAGGCTATCCTCCAGGCAGGTCCGCTTCGCAGGCAAGACCTTTAATCCTGAGGGAATCATCTGTTCATACCTCAAGGGCATGACCCATGCCCTCCTTTTCATAGGCACAGCGGGATGGGAATACGAAAAAGCCAAGGAAGAGTTGAAGGAAAGTGAGGACATTGTCGCTGACTTCATAGCTGATTCGATCGGGACTGTCCTCGCCGAGATGACGGTCAGCCGGATTGAGCAGGATTACGATGGGCCCGGAACCATTTCCATGCCCTACAGCCCTGGTTATTGCAACTGGGACATCAGGGAACAGCATCTCTTGTTCTCCCTCTTCCCTGAAAAACCTTGTGGGGTTATTCTTTCCGAGTCTTCGCTAATGATGCCGGAGAAATCCGTCAGTGGTTTCTTCGCCTTGGGAGAGACCCTTCAAAGACAACCTTATCATTGTCAAATCTGCAAGAACAACAAATGCTACAAAAGAAGAAACGCCTAGTAATCCCCATTATGACTCATCCGGGGATTGAGCTTTGTGGCAGCACTGTCTTTAAAGCGGTGACTGAAGGCCAGGCGCATGCGGACGCTATTCTCGCGTTGAATGACAAGTTCCCCGCCGATGCGGTGACAGCGATAATGGACCTCACTGTTGAAGCGGAAGCGTTCGGTGCGGAAATCAGGTTTTCCGAGAATGACATCCCGAACGTAATCGGCCGACTTGTATCTGATTCGGATGAAGTCGACACTCTTGAGGTTCCTTCACTCGACAGAGGGAGGATTCGGGAATACCTGAAAGCCAACAGCATAGTTGCCTCAAACATCAAGGACAAGAGGATATTCGGGGGGTGTATCGGTCCGTTCTCCCTTGCCGGCAGACTCTTTGACCTCTCCGAGTTGATGATGGCCATGTACATCGAGCCAGAGACCGTGACAATGCTCCTGGACAAGTGCACCGCCTTCATCACTGAATATCTGAAGGCGATGAAGGAGACTGGTATCAACGGCGTGATCCTTGCCGAACCAGCCGCTGGACTGGTGTCCAACGACGATTGCCTTCAGTATTCCTCAGCTTATGTCCGGAAGATCGTTGAGGCCGTACAAGATGACAGTTTCTCAATTGTTTTGCATAACTGCGGCAATACAGGTCATTGCACAAAGGCGATGCTCAGCTCGGGAGCTTCCGCCCTGCATTTCGGCAACAAGGCTGACATGGTGAACGCACTGGAGACTTGCCCCTCAGACCTTCCGGTGATGGGTAACATCGATCCTGTGGGTATCATGCGGCAAGGTTCTCCCGAAAAAGTCTATGCCTCCGTGAGCGAACTGCTGGAAAAAACCTCCGGATACGACAACTTCATCCTATCCACAGGATGTGATGTGCCGCCTCGTACCCCCTTCGAGAATATTCAAGCATTCTATCAAGCCCTTAAGGACTACAATGAGAAAGATTGATTACTCTTCCTCAATGACCTCGTTCCGTTGGTGGATGTGCGCGCTGTTATTCTTCGCCACGACCGTCAACTACCTCGACCGTCAGGTACTTTCCCTCACTTACGAGGAATTCATCAAGCCCGAGTTTCATTGGACAGATGCCGAGTACGGCACCGTAACGGGATTCTTCAGCATCTTCTATGCGATTTGCTGCCTGTTCGCGGGAAAGTTCATTGACTGGATCGGAGTTAAACGGGGATATATCATCTCGATCTGCGTATGGTCCCTTGGAGCAGTACTCCATGCGACCACCGGAATGTTGACAGCATCCATGACCGGAGTCGAGTCCGCAGCTGCCTTGAAGGCCGTTAAAGCCGGAAGCGACATAGCTTTGGCGATCTCGACAACCTCCGTCTATCTTTTCATGCTATGGCGAGGCGTGCTGGCGCTGGGTGAAGCCGGCAACTTCCCCTCAGCCATCAAGGTCACCGCTGAATATTTCCCGAAAAAGGACCGTGCCTTCGCGACCGCCATATTCAACGCCGGCTCCTCGATAGGAGCCCTGGCCGCTCCCCTATGCATCCCTCCACTCGCCAAGCACATGGGATGGGAGATGGCGTTCATCATCATCGGTGCCTTGGGATTCATCTGGGTGTTTTTCTGGGCTTTCATGTACGACAAGCCGGAATCCCATCCGAAGGTCAATGAAGCTGAGCTTGAGTATTTACACCAGGATGACGCTGAAGAGGCTGCCGAAAAAGCGGCCATCGCCGCGGAAAGGAGCATGTCTATCCGTGAATGTCTCAGATACCGTCAGGCGTGGGCGGCCATCCTGAATAAGTTCATCTCCGACTGCGTGTGGTGGTTCTTCCTTTTCTGGGCCCCGTCATATTTCGACACGGAATTCGGAGCAAAGGCAACCACGATGAAGGGGAAACTCCTGCTGATCACGCTCTACGCCATCTGCACGGTTCTTTCCATCTTCGGAGGATATGTTCCGAAACACTTCGTTGAGAAGAAGGGCATGCACCCTTTTGACGCCCGCATGAAGTCAATGCTGATTTTCGCCATGTTCCCGCTGATGGCCATCTTAGCCCAGCCCATGGGAGCCTGGTTCCACACCCCCTGGTGGCCCGCCATCTTGATCGGCCTCGCCGCCGCCGGACATTCAGCCTGGGCGGCCAACACCTACAGTCTGATCTCTGACCTCTTCCCTAAGGGGACTATCGGCACACTGACCGGGATGTGCTCCCTCGCTGGAGGAATCTCGACTATGGCCTTGCAGAAAATAGCTGGCAACCTTTTCACATTCGCTGAGAAAGCCGGGGCATCTTTTCGCTTCCTGGGATTCGAGGGGAAGCCTGCCGGGTATTTCATCATCTTCTGCTACTGCGGACTCGCCTACCTTATTTCCTGGATAGTAATGAAATCATTGGTCCCGAAATACAAACCTGTCAGGCAATAGACACGGGGATTAATCACACGAATATTTCTTATATTTGAAAAAAATATACTAAAAACACACTGAGATGAAAAAATACACTTGCGACATCTGCGGTTACGAGTATGATCCCGCCGTCGGCGATCCTGACAACGGAATAGCGCCCGGAACAGCTTTCGAGGATCTTCCCGAGGATTGGGTATGCCCTCTCTGCGGCGTAGGTAAGGAGGACTTCTCCGAAACGGAATAAGTATTTGGATCGGTAAACAGAACCATTTGAAAATGAGGAATCTATATCTGACAAACACCCTGACCAAGACCAAGGAGCTTTTCAAGCCTGTCCATGAAGGCCATGTTGGGATGTATGTCTGCGGACCTACCGTGTACGGCGATGCCCACTTGGGCCACGCCCGTCCGGGAGTGACTTATGACGTGCTTTTCAAGTTGCTCAGGCATCTGGGATACAAAGTGCGTTACGTACGTAACATCACAGATGTGGGGCACCTTGAGCACGACGCTGATGAGGGTGAGGATAAAATCAGCAAAAAAGCCCGTCTTGAGCAATTGGAACCCATGGAGGTGGTGCAGAATTACACTTTCCGTTACCATGAGGCGATGCGGCTTCTGAACGTGGCTCCACCTTCCATCGAGCCGAGGGCATCGGGACATATCATTGAGCAGATAGAGACGATCAAGAAGATTCTTGAAGCCGGATATGCTTATATCTCAAATGGTTCCGTGTACTTCGACGTTGAGAAGTACAACGAGAGGCATCATTACGGCGTGCTGTCCGGCCGCAATCTTGACGATACCTTGGAAGGAACCCGCACTTTGGACGGGCAGAGCGATAAGAAGGCACCATATGATTTCGCGCTATGGAAGAAGGCAGAGCCTGAGCACATCATGCACTGGCCAAGTCCATGGAGTGAGGGTTTCCCAGGTTGGCACCTGGAGTGCTCAGTGATGGGAGAGAAATACCTCGGTGAGGAGTTCGACATCCATGGAGGTGGAATGGACCTGATGTTTCCCCACCACGAGTGTGAGATAGCGCAGAATGTGGCTTGGAGAGGCACCAGAGGTGTACGCTACTGGGTTCACAACAATATGATCACCATCAATGGCCAGAAGATGGGCAAGTCACTGGGGAACTTCATCACCCTTCCTGAGCTGTTCTCTGGAAGCCATCCTAAATTGGATCAGGCGTATTCCCCGATGACGGTTCGCTTCTTCATCCTTCAGGCACATTACCGCGGCACGCTCGACTTCAGCAATGAGGCACTTCAAGCCGCCGAGAAAGCCATGAAGAGGGTTCTTCAGGCTTACAAAGACCTGACCGCTATAGCAAAAGCCAATGGTGTAATCCAAAGCGAAGCGAAGGATCTTCCTTACGGCGAGTTTTCTTCCGCTGTCGCTCCGGACACCTGCCCCGCGGACTCGTCGGAAATCAAAGCTATTTTCGACGGTGTCTACGACGCCCTTTGTGATGACCTCAACACACCGGTGGCTCTTTCACATATCTTTGAGGCAGTCAGGATAATCAACTCCGCGAAGTCAGGAGCCGTCAAACTCAGCGATGGTGACCTCAAGACCCTATTGCAGATATTCGATGACATCGTCTTAGGTGTCCTCGGACTCAGGGACGAGAGCGCGGGAGAAGGAGGCAAGAGTCAGGAGGTTGTATCCGGTCTCATGGATATGGTTCTCGAGGAGAGGGCTAAAGCTAAAGCCGCCAAAGACTGGGCCTTGAGTGACGCTATACGCGACCATCTCAAAGCCTTGGGAATCACCGTCAAAGACACCAAGGACGGAGCCGAATGGACTATTGAATAATCAGTCTATCGAAATGAAAGTGACGGAATGGGCCGGAATGGTTACCGTTCCGTTCTTTATTTGCAGGGTCCTGCTCTCAGGCTTCACTCTCTCTACACCGATATCATTGTAATCATCGGGAGAATTCCCGGACAGGACAGTCGCCTGGACCTTCTTGGGAGCTTTGACACCAAGACCCTGAAAATCAAGGGTTAGAGGCTGGTCATTATCAGGATCCTTGTTGGCGACCGCATAAACAAAGCGCTTTCCTTCCTTGTCGGAGGTAAGGATCACGTCCAGTACTCCGATAGACCTGTCGCCATGAACCAAATCCGCCACCTTCTCCTCTGTCGGCACCATGTACGGCAACAGAAGGTTCGAATACATGTACAAGGCGTAATAGATGCAGCGTTTCACAATGCCCTCCGGATAAACGAATATCGCTCCCCTGGTGTTGACAATAGTCGAGAAACAAGCGAAATCCACCACGTCACTGTGACGCAAGCAAGCGTTAAGGAAGCAAGAGGCGTAGAGAGCGTCTCCGACGGAATATGTGGAAGCCACGTCATTGAGACGCCTTGCCTCAAAATCAAAACCTTGTCTCGGATTCCCCATCCCGGGATGGATCCAGCCCCTGAGTTGCCACTCATCGATAGCTAATTTCATCTTACCCGCATAGCCTGAGGCCTCAAGATGTCCCATCATATTCTTTATATCTCCTTCCGGAATACCTGTCATCATCATGATGTCTTTAAAAGAGGCTCCGGTACCGTCCCAACCACTATGAAACGCCACATAATCCAGGAACTGTCCAGCATTCTGAAGAAGGATCTGAACCGGCTCGCGAATATTCAGGCAGGCTGCGCCAAGTTTAAGGTCCTTATCAACTACCAACATCATTTTCGCCGTCTCACGCACGAGAGGTCCCCACTCCTGAGGTGTCTTTGTACCCATCTCCCAGGGAGCCAGGGTTTCGTTACCTATGCACCAGTATTTCACGTTATACGGTTCTGGGAAGCCATTGGCTATCCTCTTCCGACCGAACTCGCCTATAGAAAGGTTGCAATATTCAACCCAGTCACTCATTTCCTCCCTCGTACCGATACCAGCATTCGCGACAATATAAGGTTCGCAACCGATCTTCCCGCACCATCTCACGAACTCATCGGTGCCGAATGTGTTCGGATCTTCAACACCCCAAGTCTTATCGAATACCGGAGTACGTTCCGGCCCGACGCCTTTGTACCAATGATAAGTGGAAGCGAAACAGCCGCCAGGCCAGCGGACAATCGGAACCTTAAGTTCCTTCATGGCTTCGATCACGTCCGTCCTGAAGCCATCCTCATCAGACAGAGGGTTGCCAGGATCGAGTATTCCTCCATAGATCTGGTTATCGAAATGCTCGATGAAATATCCGAACAGCTTAGGGTTGTACTCGACCTTTTCAGCTCCGGCTTTCACACATGTGGTGTTTTGAGCGGGAAGGATCCCTCCCACCGATAACAGGATGCATAGAATGACGTGTCTCTTGATCATAATCACAAATACTACTTGACTATCACGATATTAGGAACCTTACGGGCCCCGGCATGGTCGAACTTCCGGTTGTCGTAAGGGAAGTTAATTATTCCGGTCTCGTCTGTCCAAAGGGTCGATGAACCACCTCCGTCAAGGTTCAGCGCATCTTTGAGACCGAGAAGACGGGCGACGGTGGCCAGCTCAGGAATGCTCATGCCATCGGCCTGACCG
The DNA here is from genome assembly GCA_017557535.1 of Bacteroidales bacterium. Lineage (GTDB taxonomy): Bacteria > Bacteroidota > Bacteroidia > Bacteroidales > UBA932 > Cryptobacteroides. Next base: position 54,335 of record JAFYYM010000084.1, read on the forward strand.
GGGAACCTACCGTCCACCACAACCATATAGACCATTCCTTTGTCGTCCCAGCCAATGAATGTCCTGGGATGACGCATATAATTGAAGGAAGATTTCATATCAATAACCGGCACCTTCCCCTCTTTCATAAGAACCGGACCCGAGGCTAAGGCTGAATAATACTCCGTCCTGTAGGTTTCCACTTTAGTGGAGTCGTACTGAAGTATTTCCAACTTATGACCTTCCTTGTCTTTTATGGCAAGGACACCGTTGGAACGCTCTTCCCCTGACGACGGAGTCCGTCCTAGAACCTCCCCATCTATGGAGAAGAAGGTGTGGGGAATAAGCCTTCTCATATTGAAATAGCTCCCGTTCAGCGCTATACGGGCTCCCTCACGGATCGCAATCGAGTCGGTGGTGGCAGCCATTTCCCCGGGAGCGTGAACTAAGGCCGTCTCCCTTCCTGAGGCAGGATACCTCGCGATGCTGATACTCTGCGTAGAGTTTCTGAAAGGGAATTGAACATATGTCCATTCAGCGCCATCTCCGGCGTCCTTCCATTCCCAACCCGCGGCATTCCACTCCTCACGGTCTTTTGGGATGACGGCTCCCCACTCCCTGTTCGGGATCGGGCCCATCTCAAGGGTAAGTTCCCCACCAGCCATGATGTCCTCATGGGTGATCCATGGACCATCAAGAGGCTTCCCATTCAAAGCGGCGCTCTGAATATATTTATTCTCGTCGGAGACTCCTTTTGCCTTGATTCTAAACACTTTCCCATTAGAAAGACGCATTTCCGACTCTTCGAACACCGGACTCCCAATGGTGTAAACAGCCTCACCTGGAGTGACGGGATAAAAACCTAAGGAGGAGAAAACCACGAAGGAGGTCATACCGCCACCATCCTCATCACCCGGCACGCCCATCAGATCATCCCTGAACCAAGTGTCAAGCATCTGCCGAATCCTCTTCTGTGTCTTCCATGGCGCCCCGGCATAATTGTATAGATAGGGAATATGCAAAGACGGCTCATTGGCCATCGAGAATTGGCCCACGTTGCCGGTATGATCCGGAAACTTGGCGTAGAAAAAGAACTTGGCCCTTCCCAATGGGGTGGCGAACATATTGTCAAGCTCCATCACGAACCTATCGGGACCGCCCATCAGCGACACCAGATCCGGTATGTTGTGCTGAACATCCCAACGATACACCCAGGCGTTGTTCTCATCGTAGTATTGACGACCGCCTATCCCTCCTCCGAAATTGTAGTCAACGTCAGGAAGGAATTCTCCATCCTTGTCCTTTGGATGGAAGAATAATGTCTCAGGATTGAACAACTTTCGGTAGTTGCCGGACCAATCGCGGTAATACTCAGCGGCTTCCTTATCCCCCGCAGCATCAGCGAGTTTTGACAAGGCCCAAGAGTCGTATGCCGTACCGAGACTCACAGCCACTGGCTGGCGTTGCTCCCATCCATCCACATTCGGATCGGTCTCAGGCTCTCCATCCTTGAGAGCGGGGAACCAGCCGTTATTCCAATAAAACTCATCCAGAGCCCCGGCAGGATTTCCGCTCCATGGAACCAAAGTCTTCTCCCTCAACGCTTTCTGACCAGCCAAGAAGGCTGCCTTGACATCGATGTCCAAACCCTTGGCTAAAGCGTCGGCGAAGGTCGGAATCCCGTGGTTGGAGTTCATCCTACGAGAGTCTCCCGTCACCTCAGGGAAGGTGGGCATCCAACCTGTCCCCATCTGATCAGCCATCCTTAAATATGACGCCAGGATATTCTCCTCAATAGGACGGTCCATAAGGATGCGGAGAGGATGCGCCGCCCTGTAAGTGTCCCAAATCCAGTCATCCGTGTAGAACGGCACTCCCCCATCCTCATGGACAGAGTTGTCGAAGGCGCTCCAATACCGCCCGTCCTCGCTCATAAGGATAGGCCTCTCGAAAGTCCGGTAATATGAGGTGTAAAAGACTCTCTTACGTTTCTCCGGGCCTTTTACGGATATCCTTCCCAAGGTCTCATTCCATATCTTCCTGCCTGCGGCCGCAAGTGCATCGATATCATAATCCGTTAATTCAGCCCTAAGGTTGGCCTTGGCTTGGGCAATGTCGATGAATGATATTCCGTAGCGAAGCCTGACGGATCCGGTTTCAAATCCAAGGGTTGTCCATCCACTTTCCTCCTCTTCGGAAACAACTGTGGACAAGGGTTTTACTTCTGGCTCGAGATACACATAAACCTTTGTCTCCCCATCCACAATCTGCCAACCTTCCAGAGCCTCGCCATTCCAGGAGACTTTACCTTTCCCGCTGTAAAGGATAACTTTAAACGGAGAGTCCGCCTTAAGTTCATATATGGCCGAATGATTAGACAGCGCATATCGGGCTTTGACTTCCCCTTCGGAAAGGGTAACCTCGAAGGAATATGGCGTGATGGACTCGTTATCATAAGAAACGGGTATAACCGGCCCCTTCTCGCCTCTTGTCGTGACCGAGAGCTTGAAGGCAGAGCGCTCCCTGTGGTTAGTGACTATCACCGGCAAGCCATTCAGGTATTCCGAAGTGTAATCAGATCGCTCCGGATAGATCCTGAGCATCGAGTTGGGCAGTTGGACCGTCGGATAGGTCGGGACAAGAAGGTGGCTGATATTCCCGGCGTAAGGGTTGACGTAATCTACTGGTTCGAGTTTCGGATCGACACAAGCGACCACGAATAAAGCAGCCAGTAATGCGGGAAAAACATGATTTTTCATCTTGAACGGGGATGAATGGTTCTCTTTGTAAAGATACAAAAAAACAAGGAGAGACCGCAATATGTCAGTCTCTCCTTGCATAAGGGATAGATAAGCCTACTCAGTGGCTCCATTCAAGGAATATAGGGACGCTTTCTTGGATAAGGTCTCATATACCTTGTTCTTGGCATAGTAAGTAAGCTGGCCCTTGACAACGACATCGTCTCCGACCTCAACCTGCTTGTCACCCTCCTTCCAGGACTGGCCGCCGAAGTACCAGAGACTGTAAGCCTCGAAATCCTTCAGGCTGTCATTCTTGAACTCTCCGTCATCGGACATCCAGAATATAGCGGTGCCGAATTCAACGGAATAGGCAGACTGGATCTTGGAAATCTTGCCTTTCACGCAGACATCAGGGAACGTCGGAGTGGGCTGATCGGCAGCCTTGGCAGCCTCTGTCGCGGCAGTGCAGGCGTCGATGAAGGAAACCGCACCAGCGATGTTGAAAGGAGCCACGGCGTTGCCGAGACCATTCTCATCGGTGGTGGCGCCATTGACGCTGTAAAGCCATGCACCCTTCTTGCTGTCAGTCTCGGCTACACCTTTGTAAAGGGTGGTCTTGCCGCAAACCACAACCTCATCACCAACCTGGACCTGGGCCTTGCCCTCAGTCCAAGCCTCGTTCCCGAGCCATTTGACACCGTAGCACTCGAAGTCGTGGGTGAAGTCGGTAGTGGACTTCTTATCCTCGCTACCATTGAAGACACCGTCATCAGAGAGCCAGAAAGTACCGGTTCCGTAAGAAGCGCTGAAGTCATAAAGAATGGCAGAGACGGTTCCCTTGATATAGACATCCTCGTCGAAGGTTGTACCTGAAGTGAGGAGTGTGGCGATCTCAGAAGCGGTATACGGGTTTGTGACCGTGCCCTTAGGATTGTCCACGTATTCGTCGATCTTGGTGGCGATGATGTTGACGTACTTGCCCTTACCGGAAATACCGTTGAAGTAACCCGTTACGGTGATCTTCTTGCCGTCGAACGCCTTGGCGTTCAGGCTCTCGGCAGGAGAAGAGATGCTCCCCTGCTTGGTGTCCGGATCGACACCGTCGATCTCCATGTTGTAGTACTTGCCGTCAGAAGAGACAGTAAGTGTACCGCTCAACTTGATGTATTCGGCGACGGTAGCGGTATATTCGGCTATGTTTGCGGTAATGTCGGTAGCGGTAGGATGCTCGACAGTGTTGCCCTCGCTGTCCACGAAGATATCGGTGATGTCCTTTATCTCGGGAACACCGTTGTAGGTCGTCTTGGTACCGGCCAACTTGACGCCATCACCTATCTTGAGTGCGGCGGCATTCTCTCCATAGGCGTAGATGGCGTTGTCTCCGTCGGAAAGGACGGCACCGGCCGATGTTAGGGCCACGACAACAGTTGTAGGCAATGTCTGGACCTGATCCTTGTCAGCGGCCTCGATGATCTCAGAGACTGAAGCTCCGGTTGAAGGTGCACCAGCCTGGGTGATGCCGATTATCTTGAGAGCTGTGGGGCCCTTGATAGTGATATTGGCGGTACGTTTGGCAGTGCGGCTATTCTCGTCAGCATGGAGCTTGTAGCTACCGTCCTTATTCACATCCGTGATCTGGAGCCAGTCAGCGTCGCAGCTGACAAGCAGCGGGCTCTCCTTGGCTGTGACAACCATGTTGAATGTGGTGTCGATACAAGGCAACTGATCGAAGCTGAACGCATCAACGCTGATGAGGGACTTGACATGAGAGACCACAATGGCGGTCTTCTCCTTGGTCTCGGGAGTACCCTTGTAGTTCATGAGAGAGCCCTCGATTGTAAGCTCGTCACCAACTGAGAACTCGTCACCTTTGGTGATCGAGGCGCCGTTGAGCCAAAGGCCACGGTAAACCTCGAGCCAGCCGCCAGCTGTAAATGACCCGTCGTCAGACAGATAATACGTGGCGTTGCCGTATTGCGGGCTGATCTCGTCGATCTTGCAGACAATACCCTTCACACGATAAGTTCCACCAGCGACTTCCTGGTCGGCAAGAGGAGCGATAACAGCCAAAGCCTGCTTGACAGTCATTGTGACAGGCTCCGATTTCTGGGTGACCTGGAGGAGATTGATGTTCTGGGTTTTGCCTCCACACTCAATCTTGGCGGTAGCCTCTCTCGAATCGGTAGCGGCGGAAGCCGTAAATGACAAGGTGGTATTGCCGGCTCCGCCGGAGGAAGGATTCACGGTAACCCAGTCTGGGAGAGAAGTGATTGTCCAAGCGCCAGTGGCGGTGAGATCCGTGGGAACGGTACCACCGTTAGCAGGGAATGCGAGATATGATGAGGAGACTTTGACTTCGTCAAGGAAGTGGTCAGCCTCTTCCACGCAACCGGTCATAAGGAGACCGAGAGCGGCAATCAGGGAAACAATGATATATTTGGTTTTCATAATACTCTCCCTATTAATTAGTTAAACATATACTTGAGACCAATGGAAGCGTACCAGCACTGACCGAGGTTATGATAAGGCACGAAGGTCTGAGTGCTGCCGCTGATGGAGGCAGGAGTTGAGAAGGTGGCGAAGCCGTCAGCATCCACTCCTTCATATTTAAGTATACGGGCCTCAGTACCGATCTCCGGATTGAGGTATTTGCTCACGCCCCAGCTGGAGTTGAACAGGTTGAGGACGTTCTTGAGGTCGAAACTGAGCTGCAGGGTGTTCTTGGTGTTACCCGCCTTCACAGTGAAGTCGTGCTTGTAGCTGAAATCAACCCTGTGAACCCAAGGAGAGTACACGGTGTAAGGCTCGGCATATTGACCTTGGTGCTTGCTCATATATTTGTCCTTATGGACATAATCCATGAAACGGTCTCGGCTGTCGGCGTTCACGAAACGGAACTTATTGGAAGCTACGTCCTCGTCAGTAGGAATGTAGATCGTGTCATAGGCGTAACCATCACCATTCATATCGTTGGTGAGCATATAGGATTCCTTGTATCCACCCTTCCAAGTCTCATAGATGAAATCGAAGTGGTTTCCACTCTTGTCGCTAAGGTCGAGAGCAGCCACAACGCGGTCAGGAGTCACGTACTGTGAGTTGTGAAGCTTGATGTAGTTGGGACCCTCGGAAGTAGGAACATATGTGAAAGCGGACTCCGCGGCGGAACCGGGCATACCGGTGATTTCCTTGGAGACTGTGTGGGTGTAGGCGGCCATAAAGCTTACACCCTCGGTAGGACGCATATTGAATGTCACGTTACCGGTCCAACCATAACCCTTGCTGGTGTTCTCAAGGACGAAAGCCTTGGTGGCATTGCGGAAACCTGAAGGATAGATCGGACGGTTGTCGACACCGTTGAACCTGGCGAAACCACCGACATTGTTCATACTCCAGTCGGAAATGGACACACCGTTGATGGTCTTGTTGAATATTCCTTCAGCGGTAACGCTCATCGGGAACACTGTAGGGAATGAATAGTCGACAGCGAGGGAAGTCTTCCAGATCTGCGGCATCTTGAAGTCGGGATCGACAGCGCTGATGGAAGAAGGAACCGTACCATCCTTAGGACTTACGGTGCTAGGATAACCAAGAGAGATCAACTTGTTGTAGAGGGCGTCGATAGTGGCTTTGCCGTTGGAATCGGTCACAAGACCTCCGGCGAATGTGTCCATCGAGAATCCCTTGGCAGCGGCGCTCTTGGCGTTGATTTGAGCCTGGTACTGCACGAGACCACCGTTGGTAGGCATATTCGTGAAGAACACGAGAGGGAGACGACCGGAGAAGAATCCGGATCCTCCACGAACCTTAAGGCTCTTGTCTCCAAGGACATCCCAGGAGAAACCAAGACGAGGAGAGATTGTGACAGTTCCATTGGGCCACTGGCCGGTGTCAATATGTGTCTCCTCATAGTTTTTGGCCTTCGGGTAGTAAGTCAAGGCCTTGATAGCCTCGTTTGTCATAAGGTCACCGTCATCGAAGAACAGACCGTCTACACGAGCGCCAAAAGTAAGTTTGAACTTGTCCGTAGCGTTCCACTCGTCCTGCACATAAACACCCAGTTTATGGAAACGGACGCGGGCCGCAGGCTTCTTCTCACCGTCATAACCGTAGGTGAGGCAGACAATCTCAGGGGTGGCACCGGCCAAGAAATCGCTGACACTATTATAGCGATAGTAACCCGAACCGTTACGCATGTACTGGTTGTCAGCCATCTGATACTCATAGTTGACACCACCCATGATCTTGTGGGCACCCGCATAATAGGTCAAGTCATCCTTGATGTTGTAGTTGATCTCGTTGACAGCGTTGTTCCAGGTGAAAAGCTCATAACCAAGAGACATGTAGTTGTTCTCCTGGGTGTCATCGAGGATGTCGATGAACGGGAACTCCTCGGATGTGCTGCTACGGATAGGGTTCTGAACCTTGGAATATGTCGCCAGGAACTGGTTGGAGAGATTCTCCGAGAGACGGCTGTTGAGGTCGAATGACCAAGTGCTTACCATGTTTCTCGCGGCATACATCGAATTGGCGTAAGACATCGAGTACTGGGACATACGGGCTCCGGACATACGGGTACCACCGTCCATGGAGGTGGCGTTGGGAGTGTTCCAGGCGTTGTTCAAAGTGTAGTTGTACCTGACCGCGAGATGATGATTGTTGGAGATGTTCCAGTCAATACGGGCAAGGAGCTTGGTGTTGTCCTCGTCGGCAGGGAAATCGGTCCAGGAACCTGTGTCGTAGCCGTATTTGTTCTTGACGAAATCAGAGACAGTCTTCAAGTCAGACAGCTTGGTACGGGAGACATAGTCTTTGGCGTTCGCTTTTCCATCCTCGGATCCTCTCCAACGATTGACAATCGTAGGGGTCTTTGACTGCTCGGCGTTGACAAAGAAGAACAACTTGTTCTTGATGATAGGGCCTCCGAAGGTGAGTCCATAAGTGGTGTTGCGATCCTTTTCGCGCGCACCGCTGATCTGCTCGCCCTCGATTGAGTCACCGCGCAGGTTCTCGTTGCGATGATAAATATAGGCCGAACCCTTGAAGGTATTGGTACCTGACTTGGTAATGGCGTTGATTCCACCACCGATGAAGTTGGTCTGACGTACATCGTAAGGGGAGATAACAACCTGAAGCTCCTCGATAGCGTCGATGGAGATAGGATTGCCGCCTCCAGGAAGACCGGAGCTCAAACCAAAGTTGTTGTTGAAGTTAGCTCCGTCAACGGTGAAGTTAGATGAACGGCCATCCATACCCGCGAACGTGGTTCCGTTACCGCCATAAGGAGAAAGCCTTGTGACATCAGTGATGCTCCTGCTGACAGTCGGCAGGTTGGCGATCTGCTGGTTGTTGATGTTGGTGGCGGCTCCTGTCTTCTCGACAGCCAACTTGGAGGCGGGAGAAGCGATAACAACCGAAGATTCCAGCATCTCGTTGTCAGCTTTCAGCTGAGCGTTGAGATTGAAAGTCTCAGCGAGCTGGAGAGTGACATCGGTGTACTCGATGGTCTGGTAGCCCAGGAAGGAAATGGTCACCTTGTAGGGACCACCGACACGCATACCATTGATGGTGTAGTTACCATCAATGTTGGCAACGGCGGCGTACTGGGTGCCGGAAGGTGTGTGCACAGCCACGACGGCAGCACCGGTTAAAGGCTCTCCGGCGTCATCCTTGATGTTACCGGCGAGGCTGGAAGTAGTGACCTGAGCAAAGGCCGCCACTCCGGCGAAGATTGCCACCAAGGTGGCTAATCCTTTTTTAACAGATTGAACCATAATTTGATATAAATAGTATTAAGATTATAATCCTTTCTTCCTACATAATATAACTTGCGAAATTAACACAAAATATCGGGTTGCTAAAATTTATTTCATTCATATACGGAATTATCTTATCTTCGCGGCAGAAAACTTCCGGGGAAGGATTTGCGCCGCTTGCAACCCCGGTCAAAAAAATGCTAAAGAAATGAATTACCTTTTCACTTCGGAGTCAGTCTCCGAGGGCCATCCTGATAAGGTGGCCGACCAAATTTCAGACGCTATTCTTGACGAGTTCCTACGCCGTGACCCCGAGTCCAGGGTCGCGTGCGAGACATTCTGCTCCACCGGTCTGGTGATTGTGGGCGGAGAGGTACGCTCAGACGCCTATGTCGACATCCAAGGAACTGTACGGGACGTGATTAACCGGATCGGCTACAACAAGGCCGATTACATGTTTGACGGCAACTCCTGCGGAGTGCTTTCGCAAATCCACGAGCAGAGTCAGGACATCAACCGGGGTGTGTCCCGGGAGAATCCTGAGGATCAAGGAGCTGGAGACCAGGGTATGATGTTCGGTTACGCCTGCAAGGCGACTGAGAACTACATGCCCCTAGCCTTGTATCTATCCCATATCACACTCAAGGAACTTGCTGATATCAGACACAATGAGCTCGATTTGATGCCTTATCTGAGACCTGACTCAAAGGCCCAGTACACAATCGAGTTTGACTCTTCAGACAAGCCGGTAAGAGTCCACACTATAGTCCTCTCGACCCAACACGACGAGTTCGGTACCGACGAGGAAATGCACTCCAAGATTGAGAGCGATGTACGGAATATCCTGCTTCCCAGAGTGATAGCGAAGCTGAACCCCTCGACAGCCGCATTGTTCAAGGGAGACTTCATTCTCCATGTCAACCCGACAGGCAAGTTCGTGATCGGAGGGCCCGCCGGAGACACCGGTCTGACCGGCAGAAAGATAATCGTGGACACCTACGGAGGCCGCTCAGCCCATGGCGGCGGAGCTTTCTCAGGCAAAGACCCTTCCAAGGTCGACCGCAGTGCGGCATATGCCGCCAGGTATATCGCCAAGAATATGGTCGCCGCCGGAGTGGCTGAGGAGATGATGGTGCAGATCGCCTACGCCATTGGCGTGGCCAAGCCGGTCAGCGTGTATGTCAACACGAAGGGAACGGGGATAATCCCGGACGCCGAGATCGCTGACAAGATCGGGAAGATGTTCGATTTGCGTCCTGCGGCCATTATCCGCAAGTTCGGATTGAAGAACCCCATATACGGGCCTACGGCAGCATACGGCCATTTCGGAAGGGATCCTTACGTAAAGAAGGTCACCCTGATCCGCAACGGAATCGAAATAGAAGAAGAAGTCCAGTTCTTCGGTTGGGAAAAACTGGACTCCGTCGATCTTATACGCTCCAGGTTTTAAAGCCTGTTATATAAACGGTTGATAATTAGTACTTTAAGTTATCTAACGGTTCCGATTTCGGAACCGTTAAAGTATTTATAATACTGTTACTCAATCGCTTCCATAACAGGACTGATTGATATGGAGGAATTTGTTGATGTTGGCCGCTTTGGCGCCGGTCTGGTTCCTGAGCACCCAGAAGATACTGTCTCTGGCATCAGGAGAAAGTCTCTCAAAATTGAGGAGTATTCCTTTGTAACCAAGAGTATTGACCACCCTCAGCATTTCCCTGTAACATGAGTGGTCTCCGTATTCGTCTTCCAGGTCGAATTCCGAGCCGGCGTTGGATTCAAGTGCGGTAGTCATCTTCTCAAAACTCCCGTATAATTCGATCAAGTCGTCATATGCCAGGAAGTTATACTTGTTGATGATATAATCCGTTATCTGCCGGCCCTCTTCTTTGTCCAGACCTTCGAATATGCTATGTAATGCGCCATATGACAGATATTTCCCTTTAGAAAAGAAATAATCGACTTTCCTTAAAGCGGTTCTCATCACATTCCGGCAATGGTCTTTCCGGAGCTTCTTCGAAAATGGATGCGGATTTTTATAGTAAGCCAGAAGGTTCCATCTATAATCCATTGCCGTTTTGTGCATCTTCCCGGCGACAGGATTGTTGAAGATGTATGCCACGCAACCCAAGATGACCTTTATCCCCTTCTTGATCGATTTCCCGAACGGACTGTTGAACACAGGCCCGGTTCTCTCATAATCCTGGTTGTATTCTTTGACGAACAAGAACGTCACTCGTTGGATGAACGAGCGTAACACCATGACCGATATTCCTTTTATCAGGAAATGGATGTGGTTGAACATCGGGCAGAACCCCAGAATCTTCAAGCCCATTTCGCGGACTGTCACACTGACAATTGTGAAGAATACAAGAAAGTCCTCGAGGCGGTAAAAGATGCCGTTGCCTCTGGCACCTTTGATAAACGCATGTGTAGCTTCCATTTTTAAGTTTAAGTTTATGACGATGATCGTCGCCTTCGTAAAGATAGTGATAACAGGCCTCCAAAACAAAACATTTTTACCCTGTTACGCAAATCAGTAATAATCAACCAGATAATAGTTCTGACGGTCCCGAAATCGGGACCGTCAGAACTATTATCATGTTATTAATCAGCTATTTCTGCAACAGAACCACCTCTAGGGTGTTACTACCGGCGGGGCGTCGGGCTCCCATTTTGCGGCGGAACGAGTCCTGGGGGCGGAGGATTGTTTCTTGCCCCGGTTCACCGCATCGTATTCAAGGAAATTGTCGAAGCTCGCTGTCTCGCCGCTCAATTCCATGATCCTCTTGTAGATGGCCCAACGGGAAGGAGCGTTGTAATACTCCATCTCCTGATGCATCATGCTGTTCTCAGAAGGCCTGTAAACACCCTTGTAATATCGGCCTCCTCCTTCATAGATGCCTACCTCGTCCTTGTAACGCTCGTCGGAGAGGAACATGTTCCATTTCACCTTCTTCGGGTCGTCGGTGAAATCAATGTTCGAATACCAGCCATATTGTTCATACACCCTGTTGAACTCATCGATATCATCCTTGGATGGAGAGCCGCTCTCGACACTGTACTCGTCAGCCAGGAAGGCGAAAGCGTGGCCTCCGGCCTCATGACGTAGAGTTGAACCGAACAATTCCGAGTTGTTGGCACAAGACGAATAGAACGCGACTCCTGACTGAAGCGATTCACTCATGACGGTTATGCCTCGGGAATAACTCGAATTCACCAGCACACCGATCATGAGATTGTCCTTGCCCTTGATACCCGGAACCTTGAGAGCATATTCGTAACACTTGTCAATTTTGCCGGAAGTTATTGAATTACTTGTCACCAGCGTTCCAAACGCTGTATTGTGTCCGGAATCGGGCCTGCCATGCTCAGAGACCGCTTTGACGGCGTACACATTGAATCGGTTACGGAACGTCTTGTACGGCTCGATAGCGAAGAACTCTTCCATGGATCTGTTCATCATCTTCTCAAACAGGCCGTTCTTGTCCATATCCTTGTCGGTATAAGCATCGCCCAGGAACACGACATTGATTCCCTTCCCGACGGTGGCTTTCTGGAGAGTCATCACTTCCCCGTCCTTGGAGAAATCTGTCGAGGAATAGTCATCATCTCCTTCAAGAGGACCGAACAGTTCCTCCAACACCGGGATAAGCCTGGTAGCTGCAGGGTAACCGAACCTGTTCCGTGAAGGATCGCTGAGATGCTCTGACTCCAAACAACTGAACATGATATTACCCTTGTTGTCAACCACAACCATGGAAGGTGTCATGCCATCTCCGGTGAAATACTCAAAATGAGTCATCGCAAGAGGCCTTGTATCGTGATACGAGATGTTGTACCATTTATCATATCCTCTTTCCAGAACGAATTCCTCATACGGCTTGCCTGAAGTCCTTTCCTCCACACTAAGTTCTTGGGTCGCGATTATCTCAAGACCATCATCATGGTACTTGTCATACATCCTTTCAAGCAGCGGAAGCAGTTGTTTCGAGAAAGGACACCATGTTGCCCAATTTATAATGACAGTAGCTTTGTTTTTTGAGACGATACTCTTGAAAGGTATTTCCTGCCCGGTAACCAAGTCATTGAAGCCGTTCTTGGGCCAAAAGGCGGGAATATCATAGTCGCCTAAAACACAAGGATTGTCAGAGAACCTGGAGTTCAGAGCATACATGTATATGAAATAACCTCTCTCCTCCGCGGTTAGATAGGATTCAGGAATAATCTCGGATATATGTGGTTCAAGCCTGACTCTCAAGTGCAGACCAAGCCGCGCCCATGAATCCGGTAAGGAACCGGTGAACGCGTTGCCATCTATATCCAACTGCGGGTAGCGAATACCATCTATGCTTTCTTCTCCCATAAGATCATCACTTTCACCGAGGGACTCGGGAAGAGGACCGGACATCGATTCATTGCCACCGATGCCAACATACCAAAGGGGCATGCCTCCAAACAGATCAGGGAGACTTGTCATGGAAGTTCTTCCAATGACAAGTAAACCAAGGCGGTTGAGTTTGCTGAAGCTGGGAGGCAGGGTTCCGGTGACCCCCGGTTCATTCTGAACCCAGAAACGGACACAGGAAGTCAATTCATCGAAACAGTCGGGGAATTCCCCCTTGAGGCCGAAATCGCCATTGAAGGTCAGCTTCAGCTCATGGGTGGTTTTATTCCATGTGACTCCTTGCCAGGAATTCAGTTCATTCGAAGTATCCCATTTCTGGGTTATTACCCAGTTCTGGCCGTCCATCGCGTCATAGATCTTCATCAGGGCGGTTTTGATCCGGTCCTCCTCATTAGGTTTTACAGTCACCTGGCACACGACTGTCTTTCCCCCGGCTTTGGCTGTGATGTTCGCCACACCTTCCTTCACCGCCAAGACTTTGCCGCTGCCGTCAACGGTAGCTATTCCGGGATTATCAGATTCCCATGTCACATTCTGATCAGTGGCATCAGAGGGCTTCACGGTGGCCTTGAGGTTAATCGAGCTTCCTGCCTCCACCTCAGCCTGGGATTTGTCCAGTTCGACCGACTCCACTCCGATAACCTTTTTATTCACACTCACGTTGCAGGTCGCGGTCTTGCCTCCGGCCGTCGCCGTGATCGTGGCAGAGCCGGCTCCCACGGCGGTGACGGTGCCGTTGTTAACGGTAGCCACAGACTGGTTCGAGCTGGACCAGGTCACGGTCTTATTGGTCGCGTTAGAGGGACTGACCGTAGCCGTGAGGTTGACGCTCCCGCCCGGATCGAGAGCGACGGAACTTTGGCTCAATGAGACACTCGCGACTGCCACCTCAGGATCCTCCTTCGGCCCGCAGGATGCCGTCAGGCCAGCCATCAGCAGAACAGCGGAAAAGGTGATCACGATATTGAATAACTTTCCCATATTGAAACCCGTTTATAATGTACAACTTATCCTTCGTCTGAACACATCATGGGACGACTATCGGCGGGGCGTCCGGTTCCCATTCGACGGAACGAGTCCGAGGTGCGGATGACTGTTGCTTCCCGCGATTGATCGCATCATATTCCAAGAACTTCTCGAAACTGGCCTCCTCGCCGCTGAGCTCCATGATCCGCTTGTAGATCGCCCAGCGGGAAGGAGCGTTGAAATACTCAAGATTCGCGTTCATCATACTGTTCTTGGACGGACGGTAAACCCCCTTTTCATATGTGGAACCACCCTCGAAGATTCCGAGCTCATCCTTGTAGCGCTCGTCAGAGAGGAAGACGCTCCACTTGACAGCCGTGGGATCGTCGGTGAAATCAACGTTGGCGTACCAGCCGTACTTCTGGTACTTGTCATTGCGGTCATCTATATAGGCTTTGGAAGGGGCGGTATTCGAGACAGAATACTCATCGTCCAGGAACGCGAAACCATGTCCTCCGGCTTCGTGGCGCAAGATCGATCCGAAGAACGAACGGTCATTGCCCATGCTGGAGGCAAATGCCACACTGGACTGCGTGGACTCGGACATCGCGTTGACTCCGGACTGGCGAAGGGAATTGAACAGGACCGCGACCAGCAGATTGTTCCTGTCGGTAATCCCAGGAACTTTCAGGGCATATTCATAACATTTATCCAGATTTCCGCTTGCAAACGTTCTGGAACCGAAATATGTCCCGAGAGCAGTCGTATATCCTTCTCCGACCCGTCCGTTCTTCGAGACAACCTTCACCGCATAGACATTGAACCTGTTCCTGAAGGTCTTGTAAGGCTCGATAGCGAAGAACTCTTCCATCGCATCTTTCATAAGCTTCTCGTAAAGCCCTCCGGAAGACATGTCCTTGTCCGTATAGCCATCGCCCAGGAATACGATATTGATTCCCTTGCCGACCGACGCTTTCTGCAAGGTCATGACCTTGCCGTCCTTTGAGTAGTCAGTCGAAGAATATGTGTCAGGATCCTCGGCGGGGCCCAGGACGGACTCCAGGAACTCTATCAGTTGTGAGGATGGAGTCTTGCCGAAACGGTTGCGGGAATCGGTATAACTCTGGAAGCTGCTGAAAACGATATTTCCGTTTTCGTCATATACCTCCGCTGCCGGAGTACCCATCGCGTAAGACCTGTGTTCTGAACCCTCTCCCCAATAGTAGAAGTTGTACCAATCGCCGTATCCCTTATCCATGATTTCCTGCTTCTGCTCCTGAGGCTTTTTCCACAAGGCATCATCCTGATCGAACATTACGGTCGCGATAACCTCAAGACCGTCCTGACGGTACTTATTGTAATAATCCCTCAACTGGGGCATCAGGCCTTTTGAGAAGGGGCACCATGGAGCCCAGTTTATGTACACGGTGTACTTGCTCTTCTTCACGACGTCTTCAAAAGAGAAAACATTACCGTCAAGATCCTCCACAGGCCCTTCCACCCAGTATTGCCAACCATGGATCTCAACATCGGAGACATCGAGACCATAGCCTGTCTGTTGAGGGAAACAATTGATGAAGAAGTAATTACGATACTCAGAGTCAAGGAATGACTGTGGCATCTTTCCAGTAAGACGATTGCCGCCAGTATTAAGTATATCTCCCAGGCTTGCCCAGGATGCAGGCAAGTCTCCGGTAAAGCAGTTACCCTTCAAATACAGTCTTTGCAATTTCGGTGAATCACCCAAACTTGGCGGAAGCGGACAGGTCAGGTCGTTGTTTTCGGAAATAAGCACCGTAAGCAGCGATGTCATCCCCGAGAACGCATCCGGAATCGATTGGAGGCCGGTGTTCTTGATTTCCAAATATTTGAGTTTGGTCAAATTGGCGAAAGACTGCGGAAGACTACCTGTAACGCCAGGCTCGTCACTGATGGAGAATGACTCTAAGGTCGTAAGGTTACCAATAGACTCAGGGAACTCACCTTTCAGGCCACAACCCCTGAAATGAAGGGATACAAGTCCAAATAATGACGAATAATCGACCCCTTCCCATGAACTAAGGTCCTCATCGGTTCCCCAATTCTCCTGAAGCTTCCAATTAGGGCCGTCCATGGCGTTGTAGAGTTCCATCAGAATCTCCTTGATGGGTTGCTGGGCAGGGGCCACGACTACCCCACAGATGTCATGCTTGCCACCGACAGTCGCCGAGATTATAGTCTTGCCCGGCTTATTACCAGTCACATTCCCCTGATCGTCAATAGAAGCCACATCCGGATTTTCCGACTCCCAGGTCACTGTCTGATCAGTCGCGTCGGAAGGATTCACCGTGATTGTAAGGGCAATCGTTTTTCCTTCCTCCAGCGTGACATTTTTCTGTTCAAAGGTGACCGAAGACACACTGATCACTTTATTCTTCACTATCACCTCGCAAGTCGCGGTCTTCCCGCCAGCCTTCGCTGTAATGTTTGCCGTTCCTTCCTTCAGCGCGGTTATTTTGCCGTTGGCGTCAACCGTGGCGACATCCTTGTTGTCCGAATCCCAGGTAACGGTCGGGTCTGTCGCATCCGAAGGACTCACCTCGGCTGTCATTGGATAGGTATCCTCAACAATAATGGTAATACTTGGCCAACTCAAAGTGACAGAAGACACCTCTATCACTTTCTTCTTGACTGTCACCTGGCAGGTCGCGTTCTTTCCGCCGGCAGTGGCCGTGATGGTTGCGGTACCTTCTCCAACCGCCGTCACCTTTCCACCGGATACGGTGGCCACAGACTGGTTCGAGCTGGACCATA
Organism: Bacteroidales bacterium; assembly: GCA_017557535.1. GTDB lineage: Bacteria > Bacteroidota > Bacteroidia > Bacteroidales > UBA932 > Cryptobacteroides. The sequence continues at coordinate 70,975 of JAFYYM010000084.1, forward strand.
TCGCATTTTTAACAGTAGCATTTGATGGGTTGATAGTCGCGGTCAGGTCGGCCGTTCCGCCAACCTCGATAGCGACGGAACTTTGACTCAATGAGACGCTCGCTACTGCAACCTCGGGATCTTCCTGAGGCCCGCAGGACACCAGGGAAAAGACGCTCAGGACAGCAACGACTGCCGCCAAGGATGTGGTTAATAGTCTTCTCATGTCGTGTAGATTAATTATATCGTGTGGATTAACAATCCTCTAGTATCCGAATATCTCCTCGAGGGTGAGGCTCGTGACGGGGCCGAGGGAACGGACGAATGACATGTCGAAGTCAGATTCACGGCCGAGGATAGCATAGGCGTAGCTACGGTCCTTGATCCACTTCTCCTGGAAAGCCTTGACATCGGCCAGTGTCATGCCCTGTATCTTCTCGAAGATAGCCTTGTCGCGGTCCTCAGTCAGACCGAGGTCCCTGAGAGACACGTATTTGTTCAGAACGCCCATTCCGGTCGTACGGCTTGTGCGAAGCCTGGAAATGATGGATGTCTTCGCTACCTCGAAGGCCTCTTCGGACTCGGGCATGTTGTTGATTATCTCGTCGAAAGCCTCAACGGCATCCTTCAGCTTGTCGTTCTGGGAAGCGATAAAGGCGTAGAACATGTAGTCATCGTCGGCATAGGGCGGAGAAGACAGGAAGGCACTGGCTGAATACGCCAGCCCCCTGGCCTCACGCATCTCCTGGAAGACGATGGCGTTCATTCCGCTGCCGAAGTAGCTGTTGTACATCGAGATGGCCGGATCATTGGCCACGGAATACTTTTCTCCCCTGTTGGAATACTGCAGATAGTAGAACTGGTTGGCATCGTAAGGTGCGATGAACACCTCGCCTTGGGCGACCTGCCGGCGGGCGGGACGCTCCTTCACCAGCGGCTGGGGATTGTCGGCGATCTTGTGATGGTCAGCAAGCATCTTCCTGGTAGCGTCTTCGTCAGAAGGACCGTAGTAGAGAACCTCATGCTTCTTGGAGAAGAGATCCTTGACGGCCCCGAGGAGTTCGTCGGAAGTAAGGGCCAGCACCTGCTCGTTGGTAAGGGTGGATTTCTTTATGAACTCGGGTCCGTAGAACAGGTAATCCTGAAGTGCGGAGAAGCAGGCACTCTGGTTGAGTTTGCTGTCGGCACGGTCCTTAAGGATGTCTGCTTTGAGTTCCGCAAGGATGGAAGTGTCGGGAACAGCGTTGAAAACAAGGTCCTCTACAATATCTATGGTTGCTCCGATATTCTCGTCGAGTCCTTGCAGGTAAATGGTCGATTGGGTTGCTCCTGAAATGAAATTGTAGCTGCACGCCAACGAATACATCTCTTTCTTGATATCCTCCACCTTCTTGTCAGGGGTGCCCAGGTAATCAAGATAACGGAACGCGACAGAAAGCCTCGGGTCGGCATTCGTACCGCGGTCGAAGACTAAACGGACATCAGATATGTCATTCAGTTCGTTCTTCTTGTAGAGAAGGTCGACTCCACCCTTAAGATCGGACTTGGACATGTCCTTGGAGAAATCCACGAACACCGGCTCGATAGGAGCGACCTCGGTCTGCTGGATCTCGGTAAGGAATGCGCTCTGGTTCCCGCGGTTGGTCTCTATCGGGGTGATGGCGGGAGCGGCGATCTTGTCGATGCTCTGGTCAACACCGATCTTCTTGAAGGCGGCAGCGTAACTGTTCGCTCCGAGATATTCATTGGCCCAGTCGACGATCTGCTGCTTGGTGACTTTCTCAAGACGGCGCAACTGGAGGGCATCTTCCTTCCATTCATGGGTGTTGATGAAAGAGTTGACATATTGCATAGCCCTACCGTTGTTGCTCTGCAACTGGGCCATCTGGCTCAACTTGAAGTTGTTGATGGTGGACTTGATGAGACTTTCATCGAAGTCTCCCACGCGCAATTTGCCGACTTCCTCGAGCATGAGGTCACGTACCTCCTCCAAGGTCTGTCCCTCACGGGGATATCCGATCAGAAGGAACTCTCCATAATCAGGACGGGAGTAGTTGAAGCCATAAACAGCTCCTACCTTCTGGGCTTGGATGAGGTCCAGGTCAGCTAAACCGGCCTTGCCGTTATAGAAGATGGAACTCACTAAATCACCAACCTCACTCCTGCGTATCTCCTTTTCTCCCGGAGTCCTCCAGCCAACCATAACAAACTCCGCATCAAGGCCATAGACCGTCTTCTCAACCGGTGTGGTTATAGGCTGCTCTGGCTCATACCGCAGGGTCTTGATATCCGGGTTGGGTTCCCAGTCGCCGAAGTATTTCTCCACGATCCCGACGAAATTGTCAGGATCGAAATCACCGGACACGCAGATGGCGATGTTATTCGGGACATAGAAGTTGTTCCTATGGTTTTCGATGTTGATGATGGAAGGATTCTTCAGGTGTTCCTGGGTGCCGAGAGTGGTCTGAAGGCCGTAAGGATGATTAGCGAAGAGAACGGAGTCAATGGCCTCCATGGCCTTGGAATCATCCTCGGTAAGGCTCATGTTCTTCTCCTCGTACACTGTCTCCAATTCGGTGTGGAAACCGCGGATCACAGGATGCCTGAACCTGTCTGCCTGAATCTTGGCCCAATTATCGATCTCGTTGGAAGGAATGTCCTCCTGATAGACCGTCATGTCATTGGAAGTAAAGGCATTGGTGCCTTTAGCGCCGATGACGGACATCAGTTTGTCATATTCATTGGGGATGGCGATCTTGGAAGCCTCGTAGCTGACAGAGTCGATCTTGTGATAGATAGCTATCCTCTCGGCCGGATCTGTCTTGGTCCTGTACACCTCGAACAGGTCCCTGATCTCGTCCAGGAGGGGTTTCTCAGCCTCGTAGTCTGAGGTTCCGAAACTCTCTGTGCCCTTGAACATAAGGTGCTCAAGATAATGGGACAGACCTGTTGTCTCATGCGGGTCGTCTTTACTACCGACACGAACAGCTATGTAGGTCTGGAGCCGGGGTGTCTCCTTGTTGACTGTCATGTAAACCTTGAGGCCGTTGTCGAGGGTGTATATCTTGGTCTTGAGGGGATCACCCTTGACTGTCTCGTACTTGTACTTCGCGCATGAACCGGAAAGGAGAAGCGCCGCGGCGAGAGAGGCCGCTAATATGAACTTTCTCATCTTCTTAACTTATATTGTATTCACAAACATAATCAATTTTCAGCGCTTCACAAAAAAGTGGTATATTTGTGATTAACGTGTTGAGATATGGCGGCAAAGAAAGAGCATAGGATAGAGATCAAGAACAAGAAGGCATCGTTCGACTACGAGTTTCTCGAGACCTACGAGGCTGGTATTGTGCTGGTGGGGACGGAGATCAAGTCCATCAGGATGGGCAAGGTGTCCTTGGTGGACTCATTCTGCTATTTCGTGGGGAACGAGCTGTTTGTCAAGGGAATGAATGTCGCTAAGTATTTCTGGGGATCCTGGGGGCAGCATGAGCCTCTCAGGGACCGGAAGCTACTCCTCACCAAAAAGGAGCTCCGACATCTCCATCAGGCTGTAAAGGAAAAAGGTCTCACCATAGTCGCCGTCAAACTGTTCATCAACGATGAGGGTTATGCCAAACTCGTGATCGCTTTGGCGCGAGGCAAGAAGGTGTTTGACAAGAGGGCGACTATCAAAGAGAAAGATATCCGGCGGGAGATGGAAAGGGTTGATTGACATGGCCAGGAACCGTCAGAACAAATTACGGGAAGCGATCCCGATTCCTCCCCCGGCGCTTCTTCCGGAACCGGAAGTCATTGATGTGCAAGCACTTCTCAATGATTATCTATCCGGCACCATCGATCTCATCGTTGTCCTAGGTCCCACCGCCTCAGGAAAAACCCGCTACGCCGTCGAGCTAGCACACCGTATAACCTCCCTTGCATTTGGGGACAGCCGGCTTCAGCCGGCGCGCCGAAGTAAGGAGCGATGCGACGAACGGGAGGCGCAGGGCCCCGAAGCCGAAGGCTTTGGGAACATTCCCCCCCACCGGGGGGCCAGGGGGGGTGAATCGCATAGCGCCGAGCGAAGCGAGGCGTTGTCGGAGGGCACTATACCTCCGAGCTGCGAGATATTATCTGCGGATAGCAGACAGGTATATCGCAACATGGACGTCGGGACGGGGAAAGATTTGGAGGAATATGGTGACGTGCCATATCATCTGATTGACATCGTCCCGGCTGGGAGCCGGTTTGACCTGTACCAATGGCAGGAAGCATTCGAGAAAGCTTACAAAGACATCAGGGACAGGGGACGTATACCAATCCTGTGCGGCGGGACCGGACTATACATCGAGGCGGCCACTTGCGGATATTCCCTTCCACAGGTTCCGCCAAATGAGGAGCTTCGGGCGGAACTGGAACAATATGACATTGAGGAACTTATAGCAAGGCTGGCCGAGCTGGGTCCCCTTCCCGGTGAGGGAGTCCTCCAAAGCAAGAGAAGGGTGATCCGAGCCTTGGAAGTAGCTATGTACGAAAAAGATCACCCCGTCCAGAAGAGTTGTTTCCTGCCTAAGAAGCCATATTACATAGGCACCTTGGTCAGCCGTGAAGAGAGGAACGAGAGGATAGACAAAAGGCTTGATGTCAGGCTGCAGGGTGGCCTGATTGAGGAAGTCAGAGGTCTCCTGGAGAGCGGGATACGCCCCGAGGACCTCATGTATTACGGCCTCGAGTACAAATTCGTCACCCAGCATGTCCTGGGTATCCTGACTTATGACGAGATGAGATCACTGCTCTCCAATGCCATCCATCAGTTCGCCAAGCGGCAGATGACCTGGTTCAGAGGCATGGAGAAAGACGGCATAACTATCCATTGGACAAATGTTTAAATATTCATAGATCATGAAAGTCGCCATCATTATGGGGTCCACAAGCGACCTCGAGGTTATGAGCGGAGCCTTCGGGATACTGGAGGATTTCGGAATTGAATACGAGAAGAGGGTCATCAGCGCCCACAGGACTCCCGAACTCATGTTCGAATATACCAAGGCTTTGAAAGACAGAGGCTTCGGAGTTGTCATCGCTGGAGCTGGCGGAGCCGCCCATCTGGCCGGAGTCGCCGCTGGACTTACCACCCTGCCGGTTATAGCCGTGCCGATGGCCACCAGGAACCTCGGAGGACTGGACTCCCTGCTTTCAATGGTGCAGATGCCCACTGGAATACCCGTGGCCACTGTTGCCATCGGAGGAGCCAAGAATGCCGCCATTCTTGCGGCTGAGATCCTCGCCCTTGGTGATAAGGCTGTCTCTGATAAACTGGACGCCTATCGTGAAACGCAGGCTGAAAAGATCAGAAACACAGTTATTTAGTCATGAAAGCCTTATCGCTGGCCTCCACTCTCGGGGCATTCATTCTGGCGGTATCGTCCCTTAACGCGCAGAGCGTCGTGACTCTACAGCCGGCAGGAGAAGACGGCAAATACACTATTGAGACATCTGTCAACGGAGTCGGCGTACGAACCTACTACACAGAGGAGAACTGGTTCGTGAGCATGTCCACGACCACATACCTGTTCCTTTATGAGAATGGGTACATCCACGACGAGGATGTGAAGGGAATCACCACATTGAAATTACCGGACGGATCAAGCTCAAAGGGAGCCGCCTTCGTCATCAGGAAGCTTAAGATCGGTGACCATATCCTTGTGACAGACATCCCGGCTTTCGTGGTCAGCAAGCAGAACGTGCCCCTGATCATCGGCAGCTCAGCTTTTGAGAGCCTCGGGGATGTCACAAGGGAAGGTGACAGGATCGTGATAGGAGATCTCGATAACGTTGAGTCTTTAGCGGAAGTTGTTGATCCTGTGGACAGTCTGAGAGCCGCTGCCCAAGGCTATCTCGAAGCCGAGAACTATGCTGAGGCTGTCGCGTGCTTCGCCTCTTTGAAGGATAAGGGTGCCTTGAATATGCTCTCAGAATACCAGTATGCGGTGCTTCTGAACTTGCTTGGGAGGGATAAAGAGAATATCGCGGTCTCACTTGACTGGCTATCAGAGAATGAGGGAAAGTCCATCACCATGGACTATTGGATCCACAACGGGCTGGGTGCCTCATATGCCAGGCTCGGAGACAACGCCAATGCCATCGCCAGTCTGGAGAAAGCGGCACAGGCATATTACAAATTGTTCAACACTTCGGAGAAAGGGATCAAGGCTGGGAACTTCAAAGACGACAACCTTGGATCGACCCTCTACAGGCTCGGAAGGGTGTACGCCTCTGAGGGCAAGGTTCGTATGACCGAGTCCTATTGCTCACTTGCCGCCAAATGCGGATACCAACCCGCCATTGACTTCTGCAAACAGTACAAGATCAAGTACTAGATCAGGATAACTGATGGAGACTAAGGATAGGGAGAAAAAAATATTCAAAGTCACTTTGGCAGGTAGCGTCGGGAACGCTATCCTGGTGGTGCTGAAACTCGTCGCCGGAGTTGTCTCTCACAGCTCCGCGATGATAGCTGACGCTATCCATTCCCTATCCGACTTCATAACTGACATAATCGTTCTGATCTTCGTCGGCATAAGTGCGAGACCCCAGGACAGGTCCCACGATTATGGACATGGGAAGTTTGAGACCTTGGCCTCAATGTTCATCAGCCTGGCCCTTCTGGCCGCCGCTATCGGAATCATTGTCTCCGGTGCTTTGAAGTTCACATCCTGGCTGAATGGAGAGGACCTGAGCGCTCCTGGTTCACTTGCTTTGTGGGTCGCCATTATGTCCATCATCATCAAGGAATTGATGTTCCAGTACACCGCCAGGAAAGGCAAGGAACTGAGTTCACCGGCTTTGACGGCTAATGCCTGGCATCATAGGAGTGATGCGCTTTCGTCAATCGCAGCGGCCATCGGAATCGGCGGAGCAGTGATTATCGGAGGCCGTTGGACTGTTCTGGATCCTCTGGCTTCAATAGTGGTGGGAGCGATGCTGGTTAAGGTTGCATTGAAAATAATGAAACCCAGTTTGGGTGAATTGACAGACGAATCGCTCTCCGAGGAGACAGAAGAAGAGATTATGGAGACAATAAGCTCATTCAAAGATGTTTCCGAGCCACACAACTTGAGGACGAGAAGGATTGGCAACCGGATAGCGATAGAAGCGCACATCAGGATGGACGGGAATATGAGCCTGCTTCAAGCGCACGAGATTACCTCAGAGATAGAGAAGAAGCTTAAAGACAGGTTCGGCTCTCAGACTATAGTCACTCTACATATGGAACCGACCCGCTGATAGCAGGTCGGTTTCCATATAAAAGATAATCATCAGGAAATATATTCCTTAAGGGCGGCCACGTATTGCCGGAAGGCCTCTAGGCCGGCATCTGTGATACGGCAAGTAGTGCAAGGCATCTTGCCCTTAAAACCCTTCTCGACCGTGATATAACCTGCCGTCGAGAGCTTCTCAATCTGGACGCTGAGGTTCCCTGCGGTGGCTCCTGTCTGCTTCTTAATGTACGTGAAATCAGCTGATTCCACCCCAGCAAGAAGAGACACCACAGCCAGCCTCAACTCAGAATGAAGTATGGGATCCAGTTTCGGAAACATCACTCACTAATTCTGGCGTTTGACAATAAGTCCTGTAGCCACGAGCACAAGGCCGGCCAATGTGAAAATGAACATCTGCTCCTCGTTAGCCCCCGTGATAAAGTACAAGACCACACTGCCGATACCTGTGATAAACCCCGCTATCTTGATAACCCAGTTTCTCAAAGCGACTCCGCTGATAGTCTCTGCCAGGCCGAAGAGAAGCACGATGTTTGCCGTAAGGGTGGCACCCACAACGATGGCGGCAAGCGGGTGATCACCCACTGAGGTGAAAATCACAGTGAAAGCGGCAAGGGAGCAGGCGAACACCCCAAAAGAAGTCCATATTCCGGAGACGATACGGCTAACAACATTTCTCGCTCCCATCGGTTCCTCCTTGGAACGGATTATCTTGGCCAACGGATAGCCCACAAGCGGCAACGCGAACCAAAGGTTATTCCAGTATCCGTGTCCGGTAAACTTCCAAAGAGCATAAACAAGCAAAGAGAAAAAAGTGAGGAGAATTCCCCAAAGGATGAAGTACTTTCCTCCCCTGCGGGTGATTTCCTTGCGGTTGTTATTCAAGGTCTCGGTGATGAGAGCGAGGCTCTCATTAGCCGTCATTTCTTTGTTTTGTTCCATAATATCAATTATTTACATTGTTTCTTGAGCCAAGCGAAGCTGCGCATACCTCCTCAACTCTGCTGCAAATGTAAATAAGTTTATGTTATAAACCAAATTATTTTGTAAATATTTTTCAGATTTTTAGAATCCTTGCCTCATCAAAATGACTTTATCAGAAAGTAGCTTCAGTTGGCGGAACTCCGAAACGGCCTCCCAGAACTAATTTCGCCTTAAGAGTAACTGTCTTCTCATCATCCGGGACATTTCCATCTACCATCTTCTGGAGAAGGGCAAATGACTTCTCAGCTATCTCCGCGAGAGGCTGGACGACATGCGGGATGACAGGCTTCTTGAGATCATAAATATCGCTTTCGTCAAAACAGACAAAAGAGAAATTTTTGGGAAGATTAAGACCTAACACGTTGAGGGCGTTGAAACTGTACATGGCCAGTTTCTTGGTGGGCAGGATGAAAGCCTCGGTTCCGCGCTTGACCGCGTCGCGGAAAACCTCGATGACTCCCCTCTTGGCCGCATCGGCATCGTAATCGATCCTGTGAAGCTTAATCTCATTCTTGAGACCCGCATCTTCCATGGCCTTTGTGTAACCGAATTCCCTATCCGTGAGACTGGTGACTCCCAACTTATAGGAAAGCATCTCAATCTTTCCGAAACCTTGATGGAAAAGATACTTAGTGGCAATGACGCCGGCATCAACATTATCAACCATCACCCTTCCGAACCCGTCACCAGGGACATCCCTATCGATCAAGACAGTCGGAATGCCTATGTTGGTGGCCCTCTCAAGAGCTTTCTCACCTCCAAGGCAAGGAGCCACGATCAAACCCTCAACATTGTAGCCTACCATAGTCTCGACAAGATGCGCGAGCTTTTCAGGATTCTCCTCCGAAGATGCGAAAATCACGGTGTAACCATCTTTGTAGGCGATATTCTCGATATGCCTGCATATCTCGGCGAAAAAGGGATTCGCCAAGTCAGAGACTATCACAGCCACGGAGTGCGACTTGCCGCTTCGAAGGGAAGCGGCGGCGTTGTTTCGCCTGTAACCTAATCTTTTGGCCACCTCGAGAACCCTGGCTGCCGTATTGGGATTGACAGGACAGTCCAGACGTCCATCCTTGCCCATCTTAGCGTTCATCACGAACGATACGAGGGTCACTGATACACCCGCTTCACGGGCGACATCCCTGATTGTTACTTTCTTCATCTTGTTGATCTATTTATTTGTCCGTTTATTATCGATATTATCCGTGGATCATGACGATGAGTCCAGCCATCACAATGGAGACCATGCTCATCAGCTTGATGAGAATATTAAGCGAAGGACCGGAGGTGTCCTTGAAAGGATCTCCGACAGTGTCTCCAACGACGGTAGCGTGGTGATTCACAGAATTCTTGCCTCCAAAATGGCCGTCCTCGACATATTTCTTGGCGTTATCCCAAGCACCTCCAGAGTTGGCGAGGAAGATGGCGAGAATGAATCCGGCCCCGAGGCCTCCGATGAGGAGACCCATCACGCCGGCCTCTCCCAGAACAACACCGACCACGATGGGGACGATAATCGCGGTTAGGGCAGGGGTAATCATCTCATGCTGCGCCGCTTTGGTCGATATCTCGACACAACGTTTGTAATCAGGGCGTTTCTTCCCTTCAAGGATGCCGGCTATCTCACGGAATTGGCGACGGACCTCGACAACCATCTTCTCAGCGGCGCGTCCAACGGCATTCATTGTCATACCGCAGAACAGGAACGCCATCATCGCCCCAAGGAATACTCCCGTGAGGACACGGGGGTTCATCAGGTTGACCTGGTAATATTGGACAAGGTCAGGAATAGTCGCCTGGGCCACCTGAACGACACGGTCGCCAATGGTCAGAGCGGTTGTCCCGACATGCTGGAGTCCTATCTTGATCTCCTCAATGTAAGAGGCCAGCAAGGCCAAGGCGGTGAGGGCTGCTGATCCGATAGCGAAACCTTTACCTGTGGCGGCGGTGGTGTTGCCGAGGGCGTCCAAAGTGTCGGTGCGGTGACGAACCTCCGGATCCAGCTCGCTCATCTGGGCATTACCTCCCGCATTGTCGGCGATCGGGCCGTAAGCGTCTGTGGCCAAAGTGATTCCGAGAGTCGAGAGCATACCCACAGCGGCTATGCTGATTCCATAAAGGCCGAAACTTATCTTGGCCGGATCAAAAGTGAACCCAGTCGCGAAAAGATAGGAAAGCAAGATCGCCACGACTATCGTCACAACAGGAATACAAGTGGAGATCATTCCCAGTCCTATTCCTTTGATGATGACTGTCGCCGGACCTGTCTGGGAACTCTCCGCCAGATCCTGGGTGGGCTTGTAGGAATGTGATGTGTAATACTCAGTGGCCTTTCCGATGATCACACCGGCAAGAAGACCAGAGATCACCGAAAGGCTGAGCTGCCACCAGTTAGGGAAACCGAGGATATAGAAAACTCCGAAAGTGACAGCCGCTATCAAAACCGCGGAAAGGTTGGTCCCAACGCTAAGGGACTTAAGAAGCTGTTGAAGGCCAGCGCCTTCCTTTGTACGGACAGCATATATTCCTATAATCGAAAGGACAACCCCGATGGCGGCTATCATCATTGGAGCCAGGATAGCTTTCATCTGGCTCTCCACTCCCGCACTGAAGAAAGCGGAAGCGCCAAGGGCCATGGTCGCCAGGATGGAGCCGCAATACGACTCATACAGGTCAGCTCCCATTCCAGCGACATCGCCTACATTGTCCCCTACGTTGTCGGCTATCGTGGCGGGATTGCGGGGATCGTCCTCAGGGATGTCCTGCTCCACCTTTCCTACTATATCAGCGCCCACATCAGCCGCCTTGGTGTAGATTCCACCTCCAACCCTGGCGAAAAGAGCCTGGGTGGAAGCTCCCATCCCGAAGGTGAGCATGGTGGTTGTGATCACGACAAGCTTCTGGGAGACATCCGGATTGTCTATGCAAGCGTTCAAGACGACCCACCAGATCGAGATGTCAAGCAATCCGAGGCCGACCACAGTCAATCCCATGACGGCTCCTGAACGGAACGCCAGCTTAAGTCCGGAATTCAGGGACCGGCTCACAGCGTTAGCTGTCCTGGCGGATGCGAATGTCGCTGTCCGCATGCCGATATAGCCTGCCAGAGCGGAGAAGAAACCTCCCGTCAAAAAGGCGAAAGGAACCCAACCATTCTGGACATGAAGCACATAAGCCATGAATGAGAACAGGACGGCAAGCACTATGAACACGATCAAGACCACCTTGTATTGCTGCTTGAGATACGCCATCGCGCCCTCACGGACATATTGGGCGATCTCCTTCATCGTGGGAGTACCCTCGCTCTCCTTTTTCATCTGATTGTAGAAAAACCAAGCGAAAAACAGAGCCAACAATGAGGCGGCGGGAACCAGATAGAACAGGCTATTCATAACCCCAGAAATTTAAACTTTTAATTCTTATTCAATAAAATAAGTCCTCTGGACCGTTGGTCAGAGGACAAATATAAGAAAAAACTATTAAAATTTTATATAACTGTTTTAATAGCGTAAGAATCAGACTCGAAGGCTTTTTTCCCGTCGACATAGACAAAGAAGCCTTTTCCCTTGCCGAAATGGTCCCCTTCCTTGTCATAAATGAGAGATAACTCTTTCCCGGCTACATAGATCTTTGAGAGAGAGAACCAATCCCACTCTCCTTCAGGAAGGAGGGGCTCAATCACTATGGTTCCATCCAGCTGGGGCTGGAGCCCCATAAGACCGCTGATAATGAGGTCGCAGAAGGAGGAGTGGTTGTAATCCTTTCCTCTCTCGTAGTATTTGGAACCCTTCTCCATGAGCATTTTCCTCGCTATCCACTCCCCTGTGAAAGGATCCTGGTTCTCGTCGATCCAGCAGACCTTCGTGCCATCAGGTTTGGTCAGGCGGTGGTTGTCGCTATAGGTTTTGAGTGTCTCGAAATAGTCTTTCTTTGTGACCGGGCCCTCACCTTGACGATGCAGATGACGCTCAAGTGCAGTCAGGGTCTGCGCGGTAGCGAAAGGCCATCCCGGGCCGTTCCACTGGCACTCATGACCTTCATACACCACCTTGAAGCCCTCTGCCCTCTGTTCCGCTGTAGTGGGGCCATAAGGGGCCTTGAAGCCTTCGGGATCCGTCAGTTGCTTCCATGCGTCAGCCCACTCCGGCTTAGGAATATCATATAGCCAAGGTGTGTAGCCATGCTCTTCCCTCGCGGGAGAGAAGGATCCATCCCCATGACGAGGGATAACCTTGTAGAAACGAGCCGACTCATCCCACAACTTAGTGTTTATCAATGTCTTGATATGCTCCGCTTTCTTGGCGTAAACCTCTGCCTCATCCGGCTTTCCAAGCATAGTAGCCATAGTGGAAAGAGCCACGGCATCGGCGTACATATAGCTGTTGATGGTGGCCCTGTAGCCGGTCGCGTCGGGAGACATGCCGCCGGAAATCGAAACTTCCATACCGTCATGGCCGTCTCCCTGCCAGAAGAGGCCATCGGGATCATCCCTATGATCACCTTCCCATGCCGCATAGATCTGTTTCAGATCCTCATAAGAATCTTTAATCAAATCCATGTCAGGATGAACTTTATAGAACTGGAGGAAAGCCTGTGCCGCGGGGAAACTATATCTGCGGGCATCTTTCTTTTCCCTGCACCAGTATGCCGCATAATCCTTAAGATAGGTCGGATCCTTGATCCAACGGCCCTCGTTGAAATGATGGGCGGCAGGACAACAGATAGCGTTGTATTTCCCGGCCCAGGACACATCGGGAAGGAACTCGGTGATAATGAATCCTTCAGGGGTTGATTTGACATGCTTCCGGAAAGTCCACCAGCGGAAATACCAAGTCTTCTCAAGTTCCTTGTCAGGGCACTCGAAGACCGGGATATTCTCTTTCAGGAACTCCGCCGCTTTGGTATTGGGAAATTGCTGGATGTAAACCTCCTCGTCAGTGGCATTGAACCCGGCCACGTACTCTGATATCAAAGAATCACCCTCTTCGTCAATCTTCTGCGCCAGATTACCATGACAGCCGGCGACAACTAGACCGACGCCACATAAAAACAATAACAACTTTCTCATATTCAATTGATTCTATTATTCCTCACCAACCAATGGCACCCACACTTTCATCTTCCCGGCCTCGCGGTTATCCCAAGAATAGTAAGGGATGTAGTCGAGTACCTGGTCTCCGACATGGGCTGTGATGTCAACAATACCTCCAAGTTTGCCGGCGTCAAAAGTCGTGTCGAACTCAGCGTCTTCGGCGATCCGCAAAGCATCGAAGCCATCCTTGTTATCAGCCTCCTCTATGCAGTACACCAGAGGACCCCTCTGGATGGCGCGCTTGCCGACATCCTCCTTCACCCTCGGGTCAGCGGCCACGACCTTGACAGGCATGTCCAAATTCAACCCGATGATATCTCCATCCTTCCATTTGCGGTCAATCACTACGTAACCTTTCTCAACCTGGGGAGCCACGGTTTCACCATTGACTGCCACGGTGTACTCATCGCACCAACCAGGGACACGGAGACGTATCTGGGTCTTGAGGGAACCCTTAACCCCGACCTTCAATGAGACGGCACCTTCCCATGGATACTTAGTCTCCTGAGTCATAGTGACTTCCTTGTTTCCGACCTTTATTTTAGCTGAGTTTCCCATATAGAGGTTAACCCAGATGGCGTTGTCGGAAACTCCGTAAATATAATTGCCGATGGAAGGGAGGAAGCGGCATATCTGGCTCGGGCAACAAGCGGTCCCATACCAAGGCTTCCTATGATGCCCGCCTAAAGACTCAAGAGGATTGACATAGAAGAACACGCTGCCATCCAACGATATCCCCGCCAAAGCGCCATTGTACATCGAACGTTCCATGACATCAGCGAACTTGCTGTCTCCTGTGAACTGATTCATCCTCCAGTTCCAGTAAACCATGCCCACAGAAGCGCAGGTCTCGCAATAAGCGGTCAAGTTCGGCAAATCATAATCCTCTGTGAAACCCTCATTGCTGCGGCTCTGGCCTATTCCTCCAGTCAAATACATATTCCTCAACACGACGTCATCCCACAGACGGTTCAACGCCTCGATGTATCCTTGGTCATGAGTGTAGGCGGCGACATCAGCCATTCCACAATAAAGATACATGGCGCGGACGGCATGGCCGGCGATCTCACTCATCTCCCGGACCGGTTTGTCGTCCTGGTGATACTCGTCGTTCCAACGCTTGAGAGGTACTCCGTTGCCTCCAAGGCCGCGTCCCCTCTCGTCCAAAAGCCATTCGGAGAAATCGAGATACTTCTTCTCGCCTGTCGCCTGATAAAGTTTCACCAGAGCGAGCTCAATCTCTTCATGGCCAGGTACCCAGTCACGCTTCCCAGGGCCGAACACTGTCATCATGTGATCAGCCATCTTGACACAGACATCAAGAAGCTTCCTCTTCCCTGTCACATTGTAATAAGCCACTCCTGCCTCAATCATGTGACCGGCGCAGTACATCTCGTGGGCGTCCATTCTTGTCCAGCGATCATCATTCTCCGCGAGGGTGAAAGCCGTGTTGAGATAGCCGTTCTCTTCCTGGGCGGCGGCAAACTTGTCTATCCACTCGTCGCATTTGGCCTCAAGGACAGGATCGGGGTTGTTCTGGAGAGAATAAGCCATGCCTTCAAGAGCCTTGTAGACATCGGAATCGTCATATACCTTTCCCTCGTGCTGTCCCACAAGCTTCTCGGCGGCTTTCTCAAAATTGCGGATACGTCCCGTCTGATTCTCTATCTGGTCTATGCAGACATTGAGGGTCACATCTTTATGGCTTTTCAACCTGGGTGTCCAGAATGAATCATCAATCTTCACATCGGAAAAATTGACAGGTGTTATCATCTTCGCAGTGGCGTCCTTCTCACGCTTCCCGCAGGAAGGGAGAATCAAGACGATCAGGGCGAGTATTGTGAAATATTTCCTCATATTATTGAATATTAATTATTTCAGCCAATGTTTCTTAAGCCAGGCCCGGACAGGCTCATCATAAAGCTTAAGCGCCCCGTAAGCCAGCATTATCGAGACCAGGTAAACTGAGATGAACATACCGATGTGCATCCACAGGGGAGCGTCAGGGTGGCGCCGCACCCATGGGAACTGCATCATCGCTATAGGATAATGGACAATGTACAAAGGATATGAGATGTCCCCGAGGAACTTACAGAGTTTCTTTGTCTTAGAGCCTTTGAGAACGCTCCCCGCACCGATAATGACGATCAACGGGAAGAGAAACCACACGACCCCGCATTGGTAGAGGCCATCGGCGACACCGACCTTCCCGCCAACACAAGGCATGGAGAGAATCACTATAATGGCAAGGGAGCACCACCAGAAAGCGTTATTCAAGTGAAGCGGACTGCCACTGGGATTACTCTCAGTCGCCCTGCCCGGCAATATCCTGGCGATCAGCAATCCGCAAAGATAAGGGTACAAGAGACGGACGAAGCCAGTGTACATGTGAGGACCGTTCAAAATCCATCCTCCGATAAGATTATACTTCTCGTCCGGGAATATTCCGAAGACATCCCAGCCTAATGCCAGATCCATCGTGAAGAACATGGAACATACGCAAAGAGCCGCAAGGATAGCCTTCGGAAGCCTTCGGAAAAGGAAAGCATAAAGGATATTGCCCCAATATTCGAACATCAGGGACCAGCTGGGGCCGTTGAAACTGGTGATCTCGCCCCATCCCCTGACATCAATCCCCTTTCCGGTAGGAATCATAAGGAGATCCGTAATAACACAGAGAAGGAAGAATATCCATCCATTGGACTGGCGAGCCAAAGGGGAAGAGTATCCCTGGAAAAAATAGAAGGCCGCTCCTATGATCACTGAGAACACGACCATAGGATGCAGCCTGGTCAAACGTCTTTTAAAAAACTCCCACGTGCTCATTTTGCCCCAACGGTCATCATAGGCGTAACCTGTGACGAAACCGCTGAGGACAAAGAAGAAATCCACAGCCAGGTAACCGTGGTTGATCGCCTGGGTGGCGAAACTTGTCCTGTAGGTCTCCATCAAATGGTAGCCGACCACCATCAAAGCCGCCACGCCACGAAGTCCGTCGAGGATCTCGTAGCGTGGCTTTGCCTTGAAAATGGACTGCTCCGCCATAAGAGGCTATCTTACAGGGAACTCAGTGATTCTCAGCGTAGTGCAGCCGTAAGGAATGAGCTCAATCTCCTCTTCCTCCCCAACTCCGACCTTCCCTTGCTGAATAAAATACGGAATCTGGCCAGCAGATCCTCTATAGGCCGTCCAATCAAAAAGTTCCCGACCTTTGCATTTTATCACCAAAGGAGCGTTCTCGACATTCCAGGGATAGAGACTTCTGTCCGTATCCTTACGAACAAGGGAGAAGCGGTTCTTGAAGTTATCCCTAAACAGATCCTGACGGGAAAGGCAGTAGTTCCATTTGTCCGGAGTTGTCACCTCATAGTACCACTCACCATACCTGACCCTCTCCTCCGGCTTGAACTCCTTCTTGGTCCACTGCTCTTTAAGTTTGAGAGCGTACACCAGAGGACCTCTCTCGATCACGGTTGCCCTGTCATACCATTGGCCGTGGGTGATTTCCATAGGAAGCTCAACGGTCACGACATCACCCTTTGCCCAATTCCTTCTGACTGAGACGATTCCACCTGCGGCCACAGCCTGGTCGATCTGCTGGCCATTCACCTTCACAACAGGCTCGGCACACCAGGAAGGGATACGGAACTTGATCGGGAACCAAGCTCCCTTGACCTTCTTGTCAGGGAAATTGACCGTAAGCTTGATATTCTCATCAAATGGATAGAATGTCTCTTCCTTGACACTCACCTTGACTCCATTCGCGACAACCGCCTCAACAGTTGAGGGAGCGAAGACCAGAGCGGCGAGGCCACCGTCATCAGTCGCATACCACAGATTCTGGGTGAACTTAGGCCAGCCTTGATGCATGTTGGTGGTGCAACAAGGATAACCGTTCAGGACTCCGAAAACCTGATCCGTGTCATCGTGAGGAGTCGAGAAATTACGCATCGTATTGCGTGAACACTCGATCTGATTGGTCTGCTGGAAATACTGGCGCGCGGTGTAGTCATCATTGGCCTGTGTCGGAAGCGCATTATATGCGACTTTCTCAAGATAGTCAGCCCAATGGGGGTCACCGGTAATCCTCAGCATTTCCTCCAAGGAGAACATCATCTCCACGGCGGTACATAACTCGGAGCCACGGACAGGATCGCCAAAATTGATCAGCTCATCTCCGGCCCAGAGCCCGGTCGGAAGGCCGAGATAGTCACGGATAGTCTTCTCTCCCCTGCTCATAGCCTCCAGAAGATATGGATCCTTGCTCTGCTGGTAATACACCACAGGCTCCTTGAAGCCTTGCCCCAGATTCACGCAATGCATGCTGTTCTGGGTGCGAAGCATGGTCCCATCATAGAATATCTCGCTCCAATTGGTGCTCTGCTTGTGGATCAGCTCGCCAAGTTCGAGAAGATATTTCTCTCCGGTGAGATTGTAGAGCCAAAGGACGACCTCGAGGTTGTCCCCTCCTCTCTGCGCTCCCCAGAACGTCCAATTGTCCAGCGGAAACTGCGGAAGCATCTTCAACTGGTAGCGGAAGTACTTGTCCAGGAACGGGATAACCCTCTCGTCCTTAGTGGCCATATAGTACTGCTTGATAATCTTCAAGGCCACCATCTTAGGCCACCAGTCATGGGAATTGTTCCTCTGGAGACCAGGCTCGGGACCACGGTCGATATCCGGGCCGAAATAGCCGTCTTCTTTCTGTGAGCCGAGAATCGCCTCCACCCAGACTTGGGCCTTGGCTTTCAGGGTCTCGTCATCAAGGATATAGGCCAACGGAAGAAGGCCGTCAATCCAGTAAGGTCCTCTCTCCCATGCGTCTCCGTCCCCACCTAGCCAAGCGTTACGCTTGCCTACCACGTTGGGATAAACCTCGTCCAGATGGCCGGTCAATCCTGTTACCTGAGCTTGCAACTGAAGTTTAAGCCATCCATCGGGCTTGATCGCCCCCAAAGGAAGCTCCATGTAGCGGCTCTCAAGAAGAGGAGCCCTATTGGAGATATAATCCTGGGCTAAAGAGGCGGCGGAAGTCAACATAATCGCTCCCAATAGGATTAATAATCGTTTCATATTCTTGTCGGTCATAAGTTAATCGGCAAGCGGCACCCAGACCTTCATCTTCCCGGCCTCGCGGTTATCCCAGGAGTAATAAGGAATGTAGTTAAGAGTCTGGTCACCCACATGGGCGGTGATCTCCACAATGCCGCGGAGTTTGTCAGCCTCAAAAGCAGTATCAAACTGGGCATTCTCGGCGATACGCAGAGCATCGAAATCGACTTTATTGTCAGCCTCCTCAATGCAGTACACGAGAGGACCTCTCTGAACAGCCCTCATTCCTTCGTCTTCCTTGACTCTGGGATCGGCGGCAACGACCTCAACAGGCATGTCCATATTCAGGTCGATGAAGTCCCCTTCTTTCCACTTGCGGTCGATTACGGCATATCCATTCTCGACAGGAACCTCGACAGCCTCGTCGTTCACAGCGATAGTGTAGTTCTTGCACCAGCCAGGGACGCGGAGACGGATCTGGGTCTTGACAGGAGCCTTCGCCCCAACCTCGAGTCTCATGTAGCCTTGCCAAGGATATTCTGTCTTCTGGGTCAAAGTGACGGTTTTCTTGTCGACTGTCACCTCTGCCGTATTACCGATATAGAGGTTGACCCATATCGCGTTATCAGACACGCCATAGATATAATTGCCTATGGAAGGAAGGAAGCGGCAGATCTGGCTTGGGCAGCAGGCGCATCCGTACCAGGCCTGGCGGTGATGGTTGCCAAGGGACTCGAGCGGATTGACATAGAAGAAGCGATCACCGGCGAGGGATATTCCAGCGAGGGCACCATTGTACATAGACCTCTCAAGGACATCGACATACTTGCTGTCCCCAGTGAACTGGTTCATCCTCCAGTTCCAGAGAACCATACCGACAGATGCGCAGGTCTCGCAATAAGCGGTCAGGTTAGGAAGGGAGTAATCATTCGTGAAACCCTCGTTTGTGGAAGACTGGCCGATACCGCCGGTGATGTACATATTCCTCAACACGACATCGTCCCAGAGGCGGTGCAATGCGTCAATATAGCCCTGGTCACCCGTGTAGGCGGCGACATCGGACATTCCGCAATAGAGATACATAGCCCTGACAGCGTGACCTGCGATCTCGGACATCTCCCTCACAGGCACATCGTCCTGGTAGTAAACCGGCGGCCAAGGCCTGTTTTTAAACTTGCCATAAGTGCCGTAACCGTGACCTCTCTGGTCGAGCAGCCACTCAGCGAAATCAAGATACTTCTTCTCACCAGTTGTCTGATAGAGCTTCACAAGAGCGAGCTCAATCTCTTCATGGCCAGGCACCCAGTGGCGTTTGTCGGGACCGAAGATGGTCATCATGTGGTCCGCCATCTTGATGCAGACATCCAGCAGCTTGCGCTTGCCGGTCACGTTGTAGTAAGCCACACCGGCCTCAATCATATGACCGGCGCAGTACATCTCGTGCCTGTCCATGTTGTCCCAACGCTTGTCCAGACCGGTAAGGGTGTAAAAAGTGTTAATGTAGCCATCCTCCTGCTGCGCCGCCGCGAACTTGTCGATCCACTCGTCGCATTTGGCCTCAAGCACGGGATCGGAATTGTTCTGAAGAGAATACGCCATTCCCTCAAGAGCCTTGTACACATCGGAATCATCGAAGAATATTCCCGAGTGCTCCCCCTCTCCCTTCGCGGCGTTCTCGAAGTTGCGGATACGGCCTGTCTGATTCTCAATCTGGTCAATGCAGACATTGAGGGTCACATCCTTATGGCTCTGCAACCTTGGAGTCCAGAAGCCATCATCAATCTTGACATCCGAGAACTTGACCGGAGTGATCATCTTCATTGTGGCCTCTTTCTTCTCCCCGCAAGAAGAAAGAACAAGGGCTACCACGGCGAGGATAAATACTGATCTTCTCATATTCATTATTAATCGGTTAAAGGGTGCCGGACATCCGGCACCCTCGAAAGCCTGCTCAGAGGCTGGACATTCTATTTGTAGTTAGGGTTCTGAACGAGGTTCGGGTTAGGAGTAAGGGCGCTCTCAGGTATAGGATAGAGAGCCACTCCCTCGCCCTTGGCCTCATGCGAGAGCCAGTTCTTCTTTGTGAACACCCCGAAACGAATGCAACGGGTCCTGTTGCCGAACTCCCAGACGAACTCCCACTTGTACTCGTCGTACAAACGGCCGAACTGGATCGGGGAGGTGTCTCCTTCCTTGATGCTCTTACCGTAGTCCTCAAGATAATAGCCATACTTGTAAGAGGAGTTCTCCTTCAGCTGGTCATCGGTAACGACAGCTTTCTCAGGATTGTCCTTGAAGTCGCGTTGACGGACCTGAGTCACGAGGGCGCCGGCTCCGGACTGTCCCGAACGGAGCAGACTCTCTGCCTTCATCAGCAGTATCTCGGCATAACGGAAGTAAGGCTGGTCGTTATCCAAACTACCCGGGGTCTTCGGAAGCACCTCGAACTTGTTCATACGGTAACCTTCCCACTCCATATTGAAGTTACCACTCTGAATCTCCTTTGTGTAGGAGAGGTCAGGATAGGCTCCGTCAACCGCGTCATAGATACACTTGATAGGCTCGGTGGTGCCATACTTGTACTGCGGTCCATGAAGGAAACTGTCATCCAAACGGCTGTCATCGGGATCGAAGGTGTCAATGAACTGAGGGATAGCCATGGCCGATCCTGAACCCCAAGGAGTACCTGACAAATCGAATTTCTGCTTGATAGGAGCTCCCCAAGAGAATAGGTGGAGACTGAAACCAGTCGCGAAGCTCTGGTCGAACGGGATCGCGAAGATGATCTCCTTGTTGGCGGCGCATTTCGCCTGGTCAGCGAGGAAGTTGTCCCTGAAATTCTCGGAGAGCTGGAACTTGCCACTGTTGATGATGGCGTCGCAGGCGCTGATGCAATCCTGCCAGTGAGCGGTGCCTGAGAAGACTTCAGCATTGAGGTAAGTCCTGGCAAGGAGGGCGTAGGCGGCCCACTTGTTCATCAATCCGTAACGCTCACCACCCTGAACCTCGGAAAGGGCAGGGATAGCTGCCTGAAGCTCACTGACGATGAAGTTGTAAATCTCGGCCCTGGGGGTCTTCTCAGGAAGATCCTGAGTAGGCTCAGTAACGAGAGGAGCATCACCCCAGTTGTCGCAGACAATATAGTAATAGAAGGCGCGGAGAGCCTTAAGCTCAGCTATAGCCGCAGCCTGGGCCGAGTTGTCAAGCTCAAGCTGGTTGTCTTCCATCTGCTTGAGGGCGTTGTTGCAAAGACCTATACCTCTCCATGTGGCGTTCCAGGCCGAGGCAATCTCGCCCTGCTCGGAGTTCCAGGAGTGGTAATGCATACGACGATAGCGGCCACCGTCATCCCAACCTGTAGAGTTCGGCGGCATGACCAGGACATCAGTGGTGGTGTTGTCCATTGCCCAGAGGCCGGTGTGGCTTTGATAACTCCTCAAAGGAGTATAGCAGGCTCCGATAACAGGCCTTAGGTCTGTCGGGGAATACTTGTAGGAACTCTGCGTCAGGGAGCTATAGACCTGCTCAGTCAAATCAGTACAAGCCGTGAAGGCCAAGGCGCAGGCGATTGAGATAGCTAAAAATATCTTTTTCATAACGCGGTCCGATTAAAATTTGAACGTTACACCGAAGGTATATGACCTGGTGGCCGGGTAGCGATAGTAACTATCGGCTCCAGGGGTAAGACCGGTCACTGAAACCTCAGGATCGATTCCTGTATATCCAGTGAAGGTGGCGACATTACGTAGGGTCGTGAACAGGCGGATACTGCGGATGTTCTTGCTCTTGAACGGGATGGTGTATCCGAGAGTCATGTTGTCGATCTTCCAGTAGTCACCGTCCTCGACATAGTAGCTGACATACTGGCAAGGCTGGTCATCGGCGAGAACCGCCTTCCCGTAAACCTTGTCGAACGCGCTCTTAAGGACGTTACCACGGGTCAGCATTGTGGTGGTGGCCCACTTCATGGCGGTGAGGTTCAGGATCTGGAACCCGAAGGCGCCGCGCATGTTAACCTGGAAATCAAGGTTCTTCCAACGGATGGTGTTGTTCCAGTTGAGGAAGTGGGAAGGAATACCATTACCGAGGATCTGCTTGTCGGTAGGCTGCTGGTCGTTAATGGACTTGGGCTGTCCGTCCTCACCTTCAATGATCCAGTGGCCAGTATTGTCGATATCCACGCTCTTGAAGCCCCAGAAGTTACCCAGAGGCTCTCCAACCTTCAGACGGTGGGTAGTCTGCTGCATAGGCTCACCTGTGCTACCCTGATCGGAATAATCGGAAGCAAGGAACTTGTCGTTCGAGAGGCTGAGCAGCTCATTGCGGTTGTGAGAGTAGTTCATGGAGGTGTTCCATGTGAAATCTTTCTCGCGGATCACATCCACGCTCACTCCGACCTCGATACCGGTGTTGAGAATCGAACCGGCATTAGCGGTCATGGTGTTGTAGATGTAAGGAGGTGTGGCTACCGTATAATCCCAGAGAAGGTCGAGGGTCTTACGATTGTACCAGTCGATGGTACCTGTCACGCGGTCGTCAACCAGACCGAAGTCCAAACCGACGTTCCACTCGTGCTTGCGCTCCCACTTGAGGTAAGGGTTAGCGTTCTTGTTCGGCATCAGAGTCTGGGCGAAACCGCCGTTGTAGTAGCCGTTCGTGCCGAATGAGAGGGTGTTGAGGGACATGTAACGGGATGAAGGCTCCGTACCGGTCTCTCCATAACCGACCCTCAGCTTGAGGGCGCTGATCACATCGCTATCCTTCAAGAAGGCTTCCTCCTTGACATTCCAAGCCGCGGATGCTGACCAGAAATTACCCCACTTGTTGTTCTCTCCGAACTTGGTGGAACCCTCACGACGGAAAGATCCGGAAAGCATGTAGCGTCCCTTGAAGTTGTAGTTGACACGGCCGAAGAAACCGATGAGGGAATCCTCGCCCTTGTCGGAGGACATGTTCATGTAGCCGCTCTTGTATCCCTTGTTAATCTGGGTACCGGCTCCCATGTTGTTGTACTCGTAGTCATCCACGGCGAAACCGGAGTTCTGCATCCAGTAGTTCTGGGACTCATTCCTCAGGTAGGAATAACCGGCGAGGACCGTATAGTGGTGATCCTGGGCGAATGTGCTCTGCCACTGGGCGGTGAGCTCCATCAGGTCCTGCTGGCCGCGGTATGTTCCCCTGGAAGCGAAACCGTTCTTCGGGGTACGCGCGTTGTATGAGTGGGCATGGGTCTCATAATGGCCCTGGATCTGGTTGTAGACGTTGGATGAGACCATAGCCTTGAAATCAAGTCCGACGATAGGAGTGTAGGTGACAGCTCCCATCATCCTGAGCATCGTGGCCTCGGTGTTACCCTTGGTCTCCTCGAGCAAGGAAACGGGGTTGTAATAGTCGGTGATACCGGTATTCTCCGAATAAGAGCCATCAGGCTGGCGGATCGGAGTCGTCGGGTTGTAGTTGATATTATTGTAGACAGAGGTATCGAAACTGCCGCCGTCGGAACCGTTGTGGTATTTCATGCGGAAACCATTGACAGAGGCGTTGATCTTCACCTTGTTGTCGAACATCCTGTGGTTGACCTCGATACGAGGGAACATCATGTTGTTGTTCGAGAGCTTTATGATACCCTGCATACCCCTGTACTCGAAGGATGCCATGTAGTTGGTCTGCTTCGTGCCACCCCTAAGGCTGATGTTGTAGATCTGGGAGATAGGGGTGCGGGTGATCTCGTCAAGCCAATTGACGGAGGCGCCATCATCGTGGTAACCAACGTGTCCCTGAGCGAGCTGGCGATACTCCGCTGCCGTCAAGTAAGGCAGGGAGCGGGTAATCTGCTGAGTTGAGACATAAGCGTTGACATCCACCGTCGTGGGCATCTCTCCCTGGGCGTTCTTGGTCGTGATGATTATAACTCCATTGGTACCGCGGGTACCGTAGATAGCGGCGGCGGAACCATCCTTCAGCACGTCGATTGACTGGATGTCATCCGGAGAGACCTGGTCAAGGCTTCCGGGAATACCATCGATAAGAACGAGCGGAGCGGTGCTGGCCTTGAGAGTCGTGGCACCACGAAGGGATATCTGGGTGCTTGAGACAGGGTTGCCATCCGGGTTATTGACGACCAGTCCGGGAACCTTACCTTTGATAAGGTCGGCGGCGTTGGCACCAGGGGTCTTCACGAAGTTCTCCTCCTTGACAGACGAGATAGCGCTGGCCACCTCAGTTTTCTTCATGGTACCGTAACCGATAGCCACTGACTCCTGAAGCAGGGTTGTGTCCTCCTCCAAAGAGACGTTGTAAACACTTCCGGAACCTAAAGTGACTTGGACCGTCGCAAAACCAAGACTACCCACCTCCAGAACTTTCGTTCCGGCGGGAACATCAAGCGCATAACGTCCATCGACACCTGTGACAGTACCGGTAGTCGTACCTGGAATCATCACGGACGCACCTGGAACAGGAGCTCCAGACTTGTCAGTCACGATTCCTGAAACATGTTTTTTGTTGTTCTGCTGTAAACTGGCAGAACCACCTGTCGCTGAGACGGCCGCTCCAGCCCAAGAGGTGGAGAGCAGGGCGACGAGCAACAATGTAAGGACTCGTTTCATAAAATGGTTGATGATTAATAATGTGGTAATACTGAATATGTGGTTAGTATTATTCGCATTTTACCCAAAACTTTCGAAATTTAAGAACACTCCTCGGAAAAACCAAGTTTTAAATCGCTTTAAAGGGCATTTGGGCCGATAAACCACTGGTAATAAAACAATTCCGGGATGGAAGTTTTTTCTTCCATCCCGGAATCAAATAATCTCGCCGGGTGATTACTCAGCCTTGGGCTCTTCAGCCGGAGTCTCGGCAGGAGCCTCAGCGGGAGCGGCCTCAGCCTTAGGCTCAGCCTTCTTCGCGCGGCTACGACGAGTGGACTTCTTAGCCTCCTTCTTAGCGGAAGCGAGGGCAGCCTCATTGAAGTCGACGAGCTCGATGAGCGCCATGTCGGCACCGTCACCAAGACGGAAACCGGTATGAAGGACGCGGGTATATCCTCCCGGACGATCAGCGATCTTCGGGGCGATCACACCGAACAACTCCTTGATAGCCTCTTTGTTCTTGAGATAGCTGAACACGGTACGGCGGGAGTGGGTTGTGTCCTCCTTGGACTTGGTGATAAGCGGCTCCACATATGTCTTCAGGGCCTTGGCCTTGGCGACGGTGGTCTTGATCCTCTTGTGCATGATCAGAGAGGTGGCCATATTCGCCAGCATAGCCTTGCGGTGGCCGCTCTTGCGACCAAGGTGATTGATTGCTTTATTGTGCCTCATTTCTAAACAACAGTCTTTTTCTTGGGTTCGATATTATATTTTCTGACATCCATGCCGAACTGGAGCTTCATCCTCTCGACCAGGAGGTCAATCTCGTTAAGAGACTTCTTTCCGAAGTTCCTGAACTTCATGAGCTCGTTCCTGGAATAGGAGACAAGGTCGGCGAAGGTGTCGATCTCAGCGGCTTTCAGGCAGTTGTAGGCCCTCACTGACAGACCCATGTCGGAAAGCTTGGTGAGGAGCAGATGCCTCATCCTGAGGCTCTCCTCGTCAAGTTCCTTAGAGTCGGACTCCACCGTGCTCTCGAGAGAGATCTTCTTGTCGTCTGTAAAGAGCTTGAAGTGGTAAATGAGGATATTGGCCGCTTCCTGAAGAGCCTGGTTAGGAGAGATCGATCCATCCGTGATGATCTCAAGATTGAGCTTCTCGTAATCGGTCTTCTGCTCGACACGCCAGTTCTCGACTGTCCAATTGACCTTTCTGATAGGAGTGTAGACCGCATCCACGGGGATAGTCCCGATAGGAGTGTTCTCATCCCTCATCTCCTCGGCGGGGACGAAGCCACGGCCCTTGGTGATGGTCAATGTCATCTCGAGAGTGACAGACGGCTCGAGCGAGCAGATATGCTGCTCAGGATTCAACACCTTGAAAGAAGACAATCCTTTTGAGATATCCTCGGCCGTGAATTCATTCTTGCCGCTGACGACAATATTCGCGACCTCGGTGTCTACAGACTCCACCATCCTCTTGAATCTGACCTGCTTGAGGTTGAGGATAATGTCCTGCATCCCCTCGATCACACCAGTGATCGTCGCGAACTCTTGGTCCACGCCGGAGATCTTGATCTGACTGATAGCGAAACCCTCGAGTGAAGCGAGGAGGATACGCCTCAAGGCGTTGCCGATGGTCTGACCGTAGCCAGGCTCAAGAGGCCTGAACTCGAAACGGCCGACGGTGTCGGTTCCTTCAAGCATTATCACCTTATCAGGTTTCTGAAATGCCAAGATTGCCATGTTTGTTCTTTTTGGGTGTTAATACGTTACTTGGAGTACAGGTCAACTATGAGCTGCTCGTTAATAGGCTCAGGGATGTCAGTTCTGGCGGGCACATTCAGGAACTTGCCGGAAAGGGCCTTGGAGTCGAACTCAATCCATGAATACTTAGGAGCGGAAGCGACGCTCTTCTGGATGACCTCCAGACTCTTGGAACGCTCCCTGACAGCGACGACGTCACCAGGCTTCACCTGGGTGGAAGGAATGCTGCAGACCGCACCGTTAAGGGTGATGTGAGCGTGGCTCACGAGCTGCCTGGCGGCGGCCCTTGAAGGGGCTATTCCCATCCTGTAGACAACGTTGTCGATTCTGGACTCAAGGAGGAAGAGGAGGTTCTCACCCCTCTGGCCGCTCATGCGGGTAGCCTTGAGATAAGTGTTGTGGAACTGACGCTCGAGAAGACCGTACATGTAACGGACCTTCTGCTTTTCCTTCAGCTGCTGACCATACTCCTTCTGCTTTTTGCGCTTGGAGGCGAGGCCATGCTGTCCCGGAGGATAGTTCCTTTTCTCGAAATCCTTGTCGCTTCCGAAAATAGGCTCGCCGAACTTACGGGCGATCTTGGTGGTAGGACCAGTATATCTTGCCATAATTAAATCTGATTAAAAATTAAACTTTACGGCGGCCCTTCGGTCTGCAACCATTGTGGGGCATGGGGGTCACATCGATGATCTCGGTGACGACGATCCCGGCGTTATTGATGGTCCTGATGGCGGACTCACGGCCGGCTCCAGGGCCCTTGACATAAACTTTTACCTTGCGGAGACCAGCGTCGTAAGCGGTCTTGGAAGCATCCTCAGCGGCCATTTGGGCGGCGTAAGGAGTGTTCTTCTTGGACCCGCGGAAACCGCACTTACCAGCTGATGACCAGCTGATAACCTGTCCCTGGTTGTTGGTCAGGGAGACGATCACGTTGTTGAAGGTTGATGAAATATGGGCCTGGCCCGTAGCCTCAACCTTGACAACTCTCTTTGATGCTGTAGTTTTCTTTGCCATAATTCATCAATTTTTACTTGGTCGCCTTCTTCTTGTTAGCGACAGTCTTCTTCTTACCCTTCCTCGTACGGGCGTTGTTCTTGGTGCTCTGTCCACGGACAGGGAGGCCGATACGATGACGGATTCCGCGATAGCAACCGATGTCCATCAGTCGCTTGATGTTCATCTGGACGGTTGAACGGAGCTCACCCTCGATCTTGTACTCCTCGTTGATGAGGTTACGGATCAAAGCGACCTGCTCATCGTTCCATTCACCGACCTTGATGTCGTAGTCGATACCGCACTTGTCGAGAATCTGCCTCGCGCTGCTGCGGCCGATACCGAAGATGTAGGTGAGACCGATCTCACCCCTTTTGTTGTTAGGTAAATCAACACCGGCTATTCTTGCCATAATTTATCTTAGACTTTATTTGTTTTACAAAAAGCTGTTATCCCTGGCGCATCTTGAACTTGGGGTTCTTCTTGCAGATGACATAGAGACGGCCTTTGCGTCTGACGATCTTGCAATCATCGCTGCGCTTCTTGATGGATGTTTTGACTTTCATA
>JAFYYM010000085.1 GCA_017557535.1 Bacteroidales bacterium
CATAGGTACTCATTACATACTTGACTCGATTCGAAAGAGGCGTTTCCCAAATTCTTGTCCACATCACGGGCGCCCAGTCATCCCTGCCTCTAGTTGCATATTCCGCAAGGAACTCCGACCAGTAATGCTCTATCAAATACTTTCTCTCTTCGACAAAAAGCCTGTATAGTTTCCTTACCTTCTCAGGTATTCCAAGTGACTCGACGGAGGTTTCATAAAAGGCCTCCAACGAGAAGTGTTCCGTAGATACTTCAGTGATCTCTTGATTCATAGAATGTCAGTCAATTAATTAGTTATCACTTCATTCATGGCTTTTTTTCTCCGCGCACGAATATCAATCCCAACGCACGAATAAGGGCCTTGACGTCCTTCCTCCGCTTGGGAGGAAAGAAAGCCAGAACACCCTTATCCTTCTTCTTTTTCTTTCTTCTCGACACCGCCGCGGAAAGAGTCTAAGTCATCTGGACCGGCCGACGTGATGTTGTTCGTCCCCGGTCTCTTTTGCGGCCTGGACTGCCAGATCCGGTGTATCATTGCTTCGTGACAAGCGTCCTGCCTGAAACTGCGAGTAATCCGCCTTCTCACCTTTGTCCATCTCCTGCCGGATCGCCTCGATACGCTGTGTGATCATCGTGGAGCAGCGCCTGACATTGGACAGTATCGACTTCAGGAATTCCGGACCTTCACGCAGCGAGCCAAGCCAGGACTTGAGATACTTGGCGCTGTCATCCTTCACGTGTTTGGAGAGGCCATATTGGCTGGCCACCACTGCGGCTGAAAGCTCGGCCGTGAGCTCCTCCCGTCCGTATGGCTCGGAACCGAAAGGATGCCCCAAATCCGGGCGGTTCAGACGGGACTCGGCACCCGTGGCATGGGCGCACTCGTGCAGCGTGTTCGTCGCGAAAGCTTCACCGTCGATAAACTGTTCGCGGGTCGGGACGACGATCTCATCTTTGGAAGGGGAGTAGAAAGCCCTGTCGCCACGCACCTGGCTGATAGGGCATAGGAACAGGTTGTCGTCGATCATCTTGTCGATGGCAGGATGACTCTTGAGGTCGCCCTGATGCTGTATCTGCCCGGCGGCCTCGGCCTTGAGCTTCTCAAACATCTCCGGGCGGCTCACTTCCAGATTGGTCTGGGCGGCGACATTGAACACATTGAAGACCTGAAGTTTCGGGAAGACCTTGTATTTGGCCTGCTCCTCCCGGGAGAGGTTACGATAATCGTCATACGGGATCTTCTCCTTGGTCTCCTGATTCACCACCGTGAAAGTCGTGAGAAAGACCGGGAAAGATTTCTCTCCCTTGTTGACGCTGACCTGCGGCAGTTTGTTGCCATACTTGTCCCTTGCAAGAAGCACATTGCCCTTGCTGTCCTTGTTGTAGTTCAGCCCCGTGATCCGGTCGAAGGTTCCCCAGACTGGGATGTCGTAGCCCATCTTCTCGGCCTGAAGCATCAGCATCAAGGAATTCCCGCCGTTATAGTGACGGCCGGAGAGGTTCCGGGGAGGCTGGGTGGCGCCCGGTGCGAACCAGGGCTTCTTCCAGTCTCCCTGCAGGGTCTCGATCTTCGCGATCATCAGCTCCGCAAACCGCTCCAACGCCTTGTCGGCAGCAGAGGGCCCGTCATTGTTGTGTTTCTTATCGGAAGGCATCTGTCCTACTGTTTTGCGTTATCCTTCTTCCACGGGGCGAGAGACTCCACCCGGCAGCCGATGCTCACCTTGCCATTGAACACCTGGAACTCCAGGGCTCCTTCCGCTTCGATCTTCGCACGCGGGACGAGCCACTCGGGACACTCCTCGCTGAAATCGATGAAATGCACCCAGATGAAAGCGAACTTCTCCGCATCGACCTTCTCCGAGCTGTAGGCATCGAAAACACGGAAGGCCCCTTTCTTGCCCTGGCACTCCTGGATTTCCTTGTTGCCCATCGTGCCCTTGAACTGGATTGTTCCGGAGATGGAATCTTCTCCCTGACCGATCTTCTGGACCTTATCTGCGGAG
>JAFYYM010000086.1 GCA_017557535.1 Bacteroidales bacterium
CGAAAAAGGTTGTACCTTTGCAATCCCGAAACAACAACAGGGCATCCGCAAGGATGAAAACATTCCTCAGTAGCTCAGTTGGTTAGAGCATCTGACTGTTAATCAGAGGGTCCTAGGTTCAAGTCCTAGCTGGGGAGCCAAAGCGGACAAATTGTCAAAATCGGCAGTTTGTCCGTTTTCTTTTTCTCCGTAACTCTCTGATTTCAAGCCGTATGTAAAGAGGAACTCGTTCTTGGAAAGAGGTTCAATATGATTGAGAATCTTTAGGAATTGCTCTAAGCCTGTCCTCCCATTGCTTCGTATCGGAATAGTAATATATCCCTTCACCGAGCCTTGTTCCAAACCAGACCATATAATTCAAACTATCCTCCTTCTCATAGCAAAACAACACTCCATCCTTGTCATCCATTATGTTGATGCGTATTGATTCGTCCAACCCGATACCTTCCAAAGAATCAGGCAACGAATCATTTGCGGCTCTATACTCTTCTATTCTTTCTACAATTGTGTTACCTACTTTTATATTCTGTTCTGTGTATGAGCGAAGGCAGGATGAAAGTAGTAAAGCAGACAAAAAGAGTCCCGATATGAAGCATTTCTTTTTCATATGCGAAAGATAGGAAAAAGGTTGGTGGGTTCCAAAAAAGAGATTTGCTTTGTATCATGCCGTCCGGTATAGGATACCAATTAGGTACTGCTCTTACTGCCGCCATTTTTATGGGAGAGGTACTGTGCCTGTGGACTGTGCGCAACGGAATTTTAAAACCGGCGAAGTTGAAATAGTCAAGAAACCGATTCGAAATAGTCTGATTCCTGACTCAAAGATAGATAGGAACGGCCTTGCACTTCGTTGCAAGAATTGGAATTATATTGGCCCCCGGCGAATAGCACCAAGAGGTTACGCGCCAGGTACATTTTTCATTTGGATGCCCTCGGGAAATAATGGAGGGAAGTAGCTCCAAATCCTATTCCATCACTCATCCCTACTCGCAAACCGCCGTAGTACTCTTACTCAATTACAAATAAAAAAAACGATCACCCCGAAGGATGATCTTTTTTCAATTATTTCATCTCGTCTTGCCAAGAGTGACCTACGATCACAGGCGGTGCCAGCGGCGGCAGCGGTTTCTCCACATAGTTGTTAGTCCTCCGACGTGCATGAGCCGCCGTAGTCCGATTGACCGCATCATATTCAACGAAGTCCTCGTACGTTCCGTTCCAGCTCTCACCATAGGCGAGTTTGTTGATCCGGTACCAGATGGCATAGCGCGACGGAGCATTGAACCCGCTGGTGTTGTACCGCATGATGCTGTTCTCCGTAGGGCGATATGCTCCGTGTTCAAATAGCGCACCTTCATAAATTCCGATTCTTTCGGATTCGTATCTCTCATCTTTTATGAAGCGGGACCAGACAACAAGGTCTTCGTCAGTCGTAAAGTCCAAATTCATCCACCGCCCATATCGATGGTCTCCTTGATAACCTTCTATATCATATGCCGTCGGCGTTGTTCCCGGATAGACATATTCGTCTGCAAGTTTTGCAAAACCATGGCCGCCAGCCTCATGTAAGACCAAACCGCTGAAGGTTTCCGTGTCGCTGTTCGTCGGGAAGTATGCAATCGAAAGACCTCTGCCATAGTCTCCCCCTGGTGAAGAATACATGAAGTTGGTTCCTGCATATGCGTCCTTATTCATCAAGACAATGATGAGGGCATCATCAAGCAAATCCTCTGAGATAGCATTTTGGGCATATCCGATAACTTCGGAGTCATTACCAGAAACAAATGTCCCTTCTCCAAAGCCTGTTTCCAAGGACTGACCGCTATGCTCATAGCCTTCGGTAGCGGATACCACATTCACGGAGTAGACATTGAAATAGTTTCGGTGGGACCGGTAGGGCTCTTCTGAGAAGAAGGCCTCCATCGCCCCCCCCATACAACGGGCATAGGATCCATCCGCGATTTGGCGATCGGAGAACCCGTCCCCCATAAGTACAAGATTATTCTTCGAGCCGGAAGACCCCGTATTCAACACGGTTACCAATCCATCCTGGGAATAATCGCTCGAGATATAAAAGTCAACCGGTTCCAGATTGTCATAGCTGTTTCCTATGATATGATCGGAAATGGAAGCCCATCCGTCAGAAGATTTATAGAAACTCAACGATTGGATTGGAACATGAAAAGCATAATCTTCCTGATCTGTCCAACGATGATTGGTTGCATTCTTCAATCTAGGCGGAATCAAGGCCATACAATAGATATCTTTTAAACGCTGGCAGTTGCTGAAGACACTCATATTAAGTCTGATCAAGGATCCGGGAAGAAGGATACTCGAGAGGTTGATGCAATTCGTGAAAGAATAATCGGGCAATTCTTCGATGGGGGCATCGATTTCAATATGAGTGAGGTTGGCACAATTGCTAAAGCACAGAGAATAAAGCGTAGTGACACCCTTAGGAATGGAAATCGTTCTGATCTGTGATCCACAGAAAGCCTCAGAGCCAATCTCTCGCAGGCTCTCAGGCAGGATGACCTCCTCCACGGAAGAGTAATAGAATGCCTGCCAAGGAATATTGGGAACGCCTTCCGGCACGACAACTCTCTTCACAAATTGACTAAGGCTAAATGAACCGGAGGCCAAATGCGTCACTGTGTCCGGTATTATGTAATCGAGACAAGAGTTATTCCCTAACGCAAACTGGCCGAAGATAACCATGTCGGATTCTTCGAATATAAGTCCCAGACCATCAGTTGTTGCATACTTTCCGGTGAATAACTCAATCCCTTGACAAGCATTGAAGGCTGTTGGATTCAAACTATCTACAGATTCAGGGATATGGATGACTCCCTTCACTCCCATACACCCGCAGAACGAGCACCAGCCTATGGTTTTTATCCCTTCTGGAAATACAATCGTCTCAAGAGAACGGCAATCTCCAAATGCCCATTGATCAATGGATTCCAAAGAATCGGGGAAATCAAGGGCGCTCAAACGTTCACATTTGGAAAAAGCGAATTCTCCTATTGCCATACATGAATCGGGAAGATACGCTCTTCGAAGATACTTGCATTCGGAAAAAGCTCTTCTCCCAATTTCCAAGATGCCATTTGGCAAAGAAATCTCCAGCAAAGAAACACACTCTTGGAACGTTCCAGAGGGGATGGAGAGTATCGGCCCGGAAAACTTGATCTTACAAATCCCATTCTCCGAGATATGTGAAACCATATCCATGTCGAATCCGCTCAAATCAAAAGAGTCGATTGGATTACCCGTCGATGATATATACCAAATCTCATTAGCAGGCGGAACCAAGCCCACCAGACTGACCGTATTTGGGTAATAGTCCAAAATACAAGAGGTGCAGTCCCATTCCCCAGTGACGGGATAGTACGAGCTGAATACAAGGCGTCGTGTCTCACAATCAATGACGGTAACATTCGGATTCATCTGATCCGGATAACTCTCATTACCTGGCCTAATATAGTTGACATACCCATCTAAAACAGCACTGGGCCATGGAAAATGAGACTCATTCTCTTGATAATTCGACTCAAGATTCTTGGGAACCATCCCAATAATCATAAGACCATCGTCTTTGTGAGCACGATAAAAAGGTATCAGATAATCAAAACAATCCGTCCACCCTTGAGGCCATTCACAGAAAACCAGAAGACGATTCTTCTCATACAAATCGTCCGATTCCAACAAGTTTCCATCTTTATCCACGATGGAAAAAGAGGGTGCAGGAATTTGAGATATACTTATATGAATATCCGTTTCAACCAGCACATCAGCCCATTGGTACATGAACCAATCACTATTCAGAATGCTGTCAGGCAAAGAACCGGATAGTTTGTCATTATAAGACAATCTCAAATAACGCAGATGGCTGAACTGAGACAGGCATTCCGGAAGCTCACCTCTTAAGTTGTTGCAATTTAAATCCATTCCGATGATGAACCCTTTTTCGTTGGTTTCCACTCCTTCCCAGGAAACTATGGGTTCATCCGTACACCAGTTGCGATGATAATGCCAGTGATCCCCGTCAAGCGCTTGGTAAAACTCTGTCAATGCCGCCCGTTCGGCGGCTAGTTGATCCGTATAGTCGGGTTGGACTTCGATTGGGCTCATCCGGGAGAGGTGGTTACGGGGGATGTCGACGGGCTTCGAGGTGCTTTTGACGAAGGTGCCGCCATACTGGTCAATCACCGTGATCGTGAATCCTTCATCAAAAGTCGTCGGCGGAAGGACGAACCAGAATTCGGTATAGTTCTCCGCGGATGTGCCGATGGTGACGGGCTCCGCGCAATTCACCGTGATCTCTTCGGTAGCATCTTCGGCCATCACGACCGTCGGGTCACCGTCCAGGGGGGCGGTAACAGTGGCGTGGCCGGCGAGTTTCTCGCTCTTGTTGCCACGGAGGGTGACCTTGGACACGGTAACATTGTCTCCATAGAACTTGACGGCAAGATAGCCCCCCAAGTTCTTGAACAGCAGATTGTTGTCCTCCGTAGCGGAGACCATGGTGTTGGCGCCGGGGCCAAAACCCAGCGATGCATATTCCTGTTCCGCAGGGAGTGTCAACTCAATTTCGCAGTCATTCGTAATTGATGTGTTTTCATCATACGGATACACAGCATAGATGGCCGGAAGAGTGTTCCCTGTCACAAAGCTCTCACTCGGGACGATTGTGAATGTGCCGGCGTTGGCGCCAGTCTCACCGTCAAATCGATACTGCTGGTTGAAAGTGTATTTGTTGAAGATACTGACACGGTCATCTGCGTGCCACAGAAGCCTCAGACTCTCATCGACATAAACGCGCGTATCCGGTTCGGAGGCATCTTCTATCGACGCATAAAAAACCGGGCTGTCAGTCTGACGTTGGATGAAATCGATTTCTTTGTTCTGGCAGGCAAGGAGGGTCAGGCCCAAAGCGGCCAGGATCCCTTTGGCGAGAAGTTGCTTTTCCATAGTGCGACGTTTTTACCAGTCAATATCAGGATCATCCCCACCGCCGATGGGTTCGAGATTGGATTGAAGAAAAGAAAACGCAGTTGTCAGAGGGACAACTCGGGAAGACGGGGAAATGTATAAGCTCTTTCCCTCGCAGTCGAATTTTATCAATTGGTTCATTAGGAATTCTGTCGTTCCCAGAGGGTGTGGTTAGCTCTCGGGCAGTTACAAAGATAGGAAATGATTTGGAAAAAAGGTGCCGATGAATTGGATTAATTTCGGCGCTCCCTTTTCTCTGTCCACAGGTCCTTCGCGGAGAGCGAACGAAAAAGCCAGCACCGGGGGTCTGGCTTTTGGGATGGATTCCTTCGCTTGCGCTCGGAATGACAGCAATTGTTTACGCGTACTGCTTGACCTCGGCTTGGGTGGGCTGATGATGGCGGGGAAGAAAAAAAACGATCACCCCGAAGGATGATCGCTCAATTGCTGGAACTAGCTCTGATACTTTATTTCGGATAGGCCATTATATACAGAGAAGACCACGTCAGCAAGTGCTTCATAATATGACTGAAGTTTCGAGAAACCATCAAAATCAAAAACGTTGAATTGGGGCGGCAACGGCTTTAAAGCAAACAAAGAATGGCAATCAACATACTTTTCAATGATAGACGCGATATGCCTCTCGCGAGGAGTTTAAATTCTTTCGGGATCGAATCGACCCCTTTTTGTGCCCGAAACCGTGTTTCAAGGCATCTGGGGCGCAAATCAGGCTCTTTTTGCGCCCGAAACAAAAAAACGCGTCTCCAGGGAGTACGCGCGAATCAGTTGTGTGTCGGAAAGGGCATCAGGAAGACCTTCGCCGGTTTCTGCGGCTAAGGATGATACAACTGATGAGAATGGTGATAAGCATATTCACTTATATGATGCAGAAACCCGCCCGTTCGTTTCATCCAATGATCAACTGTACGTCATTCTTTTTGGGGTCGGCACCGAG
This sequence comes from Bacteroidales bacterium, assembly GCA_017557535.1. Taxonomy (GTDB): domain Bacteria; phylum Bacteroidota; class Bacteroidia; order Bacteroidales; family UBA932; genus Cryptobacteroides. The sequence goes on from JAFYYM010000086.1 coordinate 5,951, forward strand.
GATGATCGTAATTGGTTCAGTGCCAGGGTATTATAAAAAGGTCGGTTCCCAACCCCTCCTCAAAAAGGGAGGTTGGGAACCAAACGATTTATAACTCACTGAATATCAGTCGTATGCGAAAGGGCGGGGGCCAGACCCCGTGAGAAGAACCCCGGGAGCCGCGTTTTCGACCGGGGCGGGAACGAGCCTCCTTATTCGATATTCTTCCGCAGGTAAATCCAGTTTTCCATCTGGCTGACGCCGGGCTTGGGGCCGGTGAACATCGTGGCGGCCTTCGCGTCGCCCTTGAGCCACCAGTCGAGCCAGGCGGTGGCGACTTTGGCGTAGTCGCCGCCGAAGGGCTGCATATAGGTGCCGCCGTGGCCGATGCCGTCCAGGCTGGCCAGGAAGGCGGGCATCGTGCCTTGGAGCTGCTTGAAGTCGTCCAGTCCGTTCTCCCAGGCGATGTCGGTCGTGCCGCCCAGGATCCAGATCACGGACTTCTGCTTCATCTTGTTCAGGCTGGCCTTGTCCTCGCCGCCGTTGAAGAAGCCGCTGTTCATGACCAGGATGGTCTTGATGCGCGCATCGTCCGACATATGGAGCGCCTGCAGGCCGCCGCAGGACATGCCGGCCGCGGCGATGTTGTCCACATCGAGCTTGCCGTAGTAGGGGCTGCCCGGGTCGGCGTTCTGGGCGATGGCCCACTCGAGCGCCTGCTTCAGGCCGGCCGGGTCACCCATCGACATGCCCCCGGGCATCTGCGGCATTCCGCCGCCCGGACGCATCCGGGGCCGTTCACCGCCCTGGGGAGCGCCCTGGGGCGGTCCCTGGGGGCGCTGGCCCCCCTGGCCGGGACGCATCTGGGGCCGGCCTCCCGGCATGGCGCCCGTCTGTCCGGGACGCGGGCCTTCGACCTGCTGATAGTTGCTGGGGCCGATGGCGACGATCAGGTAGCCCTGCGAGGCCACCTCATTCAGGAAATTGACGTGGCCGCTGGGCGAGTTGGCGCAGCCGCCGTTGCCCCAGACCACGACGGGAAGCCGCTTGTCCTTGCCGAACTTGCTGAGATCCTGCGGACGGAAGATAGTGTGGGTGGGGAGAGAGGCCTCCTCCATCATGATGGCCTTGTACGGGCCGGAACCGCCCTCTTCGACGATCCTTGACTTCTGCGCCCGGGCAGGCGCGCCTCCGCCGCGCTGCCGCGGGGCTTGTTCAGGATCGGTGAGGACCTGGGCGTTCATCCATTCGAAAATGTTCGCGTGGCCCTGCGGGGCGACGGAACCGCCACCGTTGTTGCTGGGCTTGACGTCCCCCGCGCTCTGCTCCTGGGACATCGTGACGGCGTCGTTGAACAGATAGCACCAGGAGAAGTGGCCCATGAGCTGCTGGCCGGGATTGTCGATGCCCTGGACATTCTCGAACATCGACATCCACACGTTCTTGGCGCCGGCTTTCACCAGTCGCTGGAAGGTGGGGATGCAGTGGGTCTTGGGATCGACGGTGGTGTCGTCATAGGACTGGACGATCCAGATGTTTTCCTCGGCCAGGGCCTTGATCTCGTTGTCGGAGATGTTCGCGTCCATATAGGCCTCGCAGGTGGGATAGGCCGCGGCGAAGTACTTGGGGTTGCGGATGAGCATATGCATCGTCATATAGCCACCGTTGGAGCAGCCGCCCAGGTAGATGCGCCTGGGGTCCACGTCCGGATGCCTGTCGACATAATCGTCGATGCAGGACTTGAGCACATCGGCATACAGGGAAGGATACTCGCCGTGACCGAAGCCCTTCGAGGTGCCCATCCACATCGTCGGGCACTGGACGGAGAGGACATAGGCGCCTCCTGCGCCGCCCTCCGTCGTGAAGTGCG
>JAFYYM010000002.1 GCA_017557535.1 Bacteroidales bacterium
CGTTGACTGTCAACTCCTTACGCCAGCGCTTCAGATGCGGGAAATACATCTTCATCTGGCCGATGTACTCTTCCTTGGTGATTGGTTGGGGCAGGCCCTTGTTCACCTCGTCTACGAACTGGGCGCAATGCTCAATCATTTCGTCCATGGTGCACTCCTGCAAGAACTTACCGTCTTTATAGCAGTACATGCAATAATCTTCGTTCTTACTACCATCGGCATTTGTGCCGAGCACTTCGTCAGTCAGCGGCATTCCACAACTCTGGCAGAATTTCATTTCTTTTTCCATATTTCATTTTTTTATTATTGACTATACGGTTTGTCATCCAGCGGGCGGGTGCATCCCCAACTCTTGGCGAAGTCTTCAAAACCTTTGTTGACCTTCTTCATGAATAGCAGGCTCACCATCTTACGTACCAGCCAGGGATATTGCTCCGGGCCAGTGAACTTTTTAGCCTCTGGGGTAAAGAAGTTGCCGCTCTGCGCAAACAGCCGTCCCATTTTTTCGTAAGGCGCGACGATCTTGGCTTTTACAGCGTCCTCTCTGGTGCGGATGCCAAAACTACCGCCCTTTATCAGCGTGCCGCCATAGCTGCAACCTACTTGTTCGGGCAGCCCTTTCAAGATTCGCTCACAGAAGCGGAACTCATTTCCTTCGTCCATGCCTCCGTGAAGAAGGAAAGATAATTGGCCGGGATGCTTACGCTCTGATGGCAGCGTTCCCAGGAATTCCAGCATCAGGCCGGGTATGCATTCGACATAGAGCGGAAAGGCAATAAGGATATGTTCGTGGATAAGAAAGGCTTCACGGGCAGCGTCCCATTCCATACGATTGGAGAGATTGTGAAGCTCCCATGTGATGCCAGTTTCTTCCAGCCCCTTAACGAATGAATGGATAATTTTGTCCGTGTTGCTGAACTTCGCCACACGCGGGCTGCCATTGATGATTACCAGATGGGCTGCCCGGTCGGGGCCGGGCATGACAGGCCAGTCACTCCCGACCTGATCGGGGGTCTCCGTCAGGGCGATAGCCCCCAGGGACTGTCCCCCGATGTTCGCTGCCGTACGCTTGCACCAGTCTTCCATCAGCGTTTGGTCGGCAGTCCCATTGTACAGCAATCCGATATTCAAGGGATGGTAACGCAGTTCATGGCGCATCCAACCATCGCGAAATCCGACAGTCATATTCAGCATAGGCATAATACGATCCATCAGCCGCTTACCTTTATAGTCCAAGAATCCGAATTGCGTATCCGATACGATCCATAGGTTTTCTGTCTCTACCAGTTTCTTTAAAATCTCTTCGTAATCGTCTTTTATGGCACAAATGCCTGGAGTCTTCAGCCAGCACTGGTTACAGCCCATGCAATGAGCGATCTTCATGTTTGAGGTGTCAATAATCTCCACCTCTTTATCTTTAACCAGAGCCTTTATCCGCTCTGTAAGGTCATTGCCTAATGTGTTTAATACTAATGTCTTCATAATATTGTAGCGGAGGGACAATTTCACCCGCCGGGTGTCCATGTATTTCCCCTTTGCAAATTTAGCGAATATCCCGTTCCGATATAAAAAACATATGGACAATCAGGTGGACAATTCAAGGTTATTCATTAGACAAGCCATAGTGAATAACTATATTTGCAGCAGACAATTTCGGAACAATCACTATGGCAAGACCGGCAAGCATTACAAAAGACTATCCTATTTGCATGGTTTTTGTGTTTACTATCCTCGTTTCAGTAGGATAGATTTAATTACGAAACAGATGCCGCAGAAGAATGAGGAAGATGTTATTTTTGTATGTGCGGCGTCTTTTACAGGTGAGCTTCTGGATGAGTTCAAACATTCAAACATTGCCGGACACCATGGCGATATGGGACGAGGATGGAATTACTCCTGGTATCCGAAGGATGACGGAAAAGTCAAGGAACTATTCACAACTCCTGGGCAGTACACGACGAACTGGATAGCGTTCTACGATTGATGTATTTCAGACACACCAACAGACCCGGATTCTGGTTCGGGCTCATTGATTTCTGCACGGCAGGGGTTTTCTTCCTCTTCTATATGCCGCTTGACGGGTTGCAGGATGAGTTGGACTCTATTCTCGGCCGCAGGACCCAGCGGTACTGGATCGCGTATCTCCTTGGCATCCCGACACTGTTCATATACCCTCTCGTCTGGATGGCCCGCATATCGGAAGAGCTGAAGGCCAAGGCAGTTGAACTAGGTATAGAAGGTCCCTACACCTCCTGGTGGCATATGTTCGGCTGGAACACCGTTGGGGGCCTTTTCCTTGGACCCGCGATTGCCACCAAACGGTTCTTCGACACGCTCAACAGAATTGAACGCGTGATGAACGAGAGCCCCGGTTGTCCAGATGGATCGCCGGTGACTATGCTACACCGATAAATAGGAAATCAATGTATGGGATATCGGATAACCATCTTCAGCCCACCACAGACCTTCAAGCGGAGGGACGATAGAACTCCTTGAACTCTTTCTTGAAATCAAAAGCCATTGTAGTCGTAATAAAATCAGTAAGTTACGGCTCAACCTGTCCAGTCCTGATGAAATGTCCTTCCTGAACTGCGGCGAATGTAGCCGCACCGGCCACAAATGCAATGGGGACAATGGACCAGAAAACTGTAGGAACAGAGAGAAAGAGCATAAGGCCAACCAGTTTGTTGGCCATAGTGTGAGGGAAGCAGAAGTGTTTGCAGACTATCAGTGCCGATATTTGATTAAATAACTTGATGAGGATTATTCCCCCCGCCCATATCCACAACCAAGTCGGAATCCGGATATCGGGTATTATCCGCATGGAGCAACAAACGACAAAACATATGTCAGCCAAACTGTCCAGAACAGCGCCGGTTCTGCTCTCGGCGTGCAGTTTCCGCGCAAGGTAACCATCCATCATATCGCTCAGGCCACATAAGCCATAGAGTGCCCAGAAAGCCGCACCTCCCGGGTTACAGAGCAACAGACAGGCGGCCCCAAGTAATCTGAGGGTAGTTATTATGTTGGGAATATGTTTCACCCTTCGAGGCTTACCTTGGTTTCAAATAAGCCCTGATGATGCGGACATCTTCAAGAGGACGATCATTCTCGTCAGTCGCGACCTGCTGGATAGCATCCACCACTTCGAGACCGGAGACTACCTCGCCGAAAACGGTGTATTGGCCGTCCAGGTGTGGCGTTCCTCCAACCGTCTTATAAACCTCCCGCATCTCCGGAGTCAGTTTCACTCTCCCGCCGGTGCGTACGTCAAGTCTCCTTCACGTGCCGCAGCCAGAACTCCACGATGATGGAATATTCCTTTATCCAAGCGGAATTCCGCAGGTACGGTATAAGGCTTGTCTCCATCTCCTAGCAGCACGCCGGAGGCAGCATCCTTTGAATCGGGATCACCGCCCTGAATCATGAAATCCTTGATGACACGGTGGAAAAGCAACGAGTCGTAAGCTCCTTCACGTACCAGATTCCTGAAATTGTCGCGGTGCAGCGGAGTGGCATTGTAAAGCTTCAGTTCAATGATCCCCATTGTGGTTTCCAGGACTACATGGTCCTCTTTCTTATTGCAGGCGGAAAGGCAAAATGCTCCTGCCAGAAGTATGACCAGAAAATAACAAAATGATACTTTTCTCATAACTCCCTGAAGTTGGAAATGAGCAATCCGGTCAAAGATAAAAACTTTGACCGGATTAAAGAATATTACCGGAATTGATTATATGGCTTTTATGAGCTTGGCATCCGGGACGTTCTTGAGCTGTGTGGCAGCATCTCCGACAACAACTATGATCATGTTATCAACATTGAGATACTCTGCCGCCTTGGCCTTGATCTCGTCAAGGGTCATCGAACTCACCACAGCCTCCTCCTTGGCGACATAGTCGTCAGGAAGGTTGTAGTTCCTGATCCTTGAGAGGAGGTTCACGAGGCTTCCTGTGGTTTCGAATGCGGAAGCGTTTGACCTGAGCATCGATGCCTTCACACCGTCGAGTTTCTCCTGGGTGTAATCATCGCCGAAGTTATTGATAATCTCCTTGAAGAGTTCGACGGATTCCTTGGTCGAACTACCCTGTACGCTGGAAGCGGCATGGAAGTATCCGGTCTCAAGATTTGTCGTGAAACCTGAGCTGGCTCCGTAGGTATAACCCCTCTGGAGACGCAGCACCTCGAAAAGACGTCCTGCGGAACCGGCACCGAGTTTCTGGTTGAGCACGTCGAGCTCATGGTACTGAGGATCGCTGATCTTCATGCCGGGGCCGATGATGTAGATATAGGACTGCTTCGAGCCAGGGAAATCGATGAAGTATGTGCCTGGAGCCGCATTCTCACCCACGGTAACCTCAGGAACCTCCACCTCCGGACCATCCCATCCCTCGAGAACAGCGAGAGCCTTCTTGAGGGTCGGAAGATCGACATCACCGGCTATGTCGATATGGGTGTTCTTGGGAGTGAGAGTGGCATAGTATGCCTTGATGTCATCGATCGTGATGGCGTCTATGCTCTCATTTGTCGTATAGTCGGTGTAGATGCAGTCTCCGAGCCAAAGCCTCGATGCAGCCCTTGACCCAAGGGAAGTGATGCTGGTGAGGGAGTTCTGGATAGATGACTTCTCGACCTTGACGGCCCGGTTGAATGCGGCCTCGTCGAATCTGGGCTTGGTGATCATCTCGTACACGATATCCATCACCTCAGGAAGGTTCTTGGAGAGAGTGCTTACGCTGATGTTGGTCGACTTCAGACCGCTGCCGACACGTGCGCTGGCGCCGAGTTTCCTAAGAGCCTGCTCAAGTTCAACCGAGGTGTGCTCGGAAGTGCCCTCGTTCATCATACTGGCATTTATTGAAGCAGTTCCCCTCTTTCCGGCAGGATCAAGGGTCGAACCGCCATCGATGGCGATGGTGAGATTGACCATGGGGATCTCGTTCTGGGTGATACCGGCGATCTCGATACCGTTGGAGAGAGTGCTTCTCCAAATGGAGGGAATGTTGGTCTTGGGAGTATTCGGAAGATAATCGGGTTCGACGCTTCGGTCTATCTTTGAAGGAGTATGCTCATAATCATCGTCGACAATCGCTCCGGCCGCGCTCTTCATGGTCTGCTTGCTCTGGTCCTCCATTATGAGAGTGGCAGGCACGCTGCCCTCTATGGAGAGCTCGACCTGTCCCTTGGGAACGGCAACCACAGCGACATAATTCTGCCCCTTCACATATTTATTGTAAACCCTCATCACATCCTCTGACGTGACCTTGTTGAAGTCAGCGATGTCATCGATGAACTTGTCAGCCTTGCCGTAGAACTCCTTGCTTCTCGCAAGCATCTGAGCCTTTCCAAGCACGCTTCCGAGCCTGCGGTACGCGGAAGTCTCGTTCTCAGCCTTAAGTGTGGCGAGTTCCTCCTCGTCGACACCGTTCTCTTCGAAATCAGCCATTGCCTGCTCGACAGCGGCCATGATCTGATCGATATCAACGCCGGGATAAGCTGTCGCACTGATAGATATCTGGCCTGCACTCTCCATGGTACCATTGAACGCGTTGGCGCGTGGGGCCAGATTCTTTTCAACGATATTCTTGTAGAGAGGGGAATTCTTTCCACGGCCGAAGAGGCTGCAGAAAGCATCGAGAGCGGCCTCGTCCTCATTGCCTTCAGCCACACCGGACCAAGCGATATCGACCGCAGGCATCTTCGCGAACTGATCCTCGTAGTACAGCTTCTTGGTCTCGTCAAGTTTGACATCCCAAACGGCAGGCTTCTCCACGGGATGGCTCGGAATCTCAGCGAAGTACTTTTCAATGAGCGCTTTGACCTCCTTGGGATCGAAGTCACCTGCGATACAAAGAGTAGCATTCGAAGGAACATAGTAGGTCCTGTAGAACTCCTTCACGTCCTCGACAGTGGCAGATTTGATGTCGTCGAACTCACCTATCACTGTCCAGCTGTAAGGATGCCTCTTGGGGAAGAAGTTCTTACTCATCACGTCATCCATCATACCGAAGGCGTTGTTGACCTCGGTCTGGCGTTTCTCGTTGCAGATGACATCGATCTCGCGCTCAAGACCGCTCTGGGTCACGGTGTTGATGAAGTAACCCATACGGTCGGATTCCATCCAGAGGATCTTCTCAAGGGCGTTCCGAGGGACACACTCGAAATAGACCGTATAGTCATTGGAAGTACCTCCGTTGAAGGTGCCTCCCATGTCGGCGATCTTGTTGAAGAAAGCGTTACGCGGGAGGTTCTCGGAACGTTGGAAGAGCATATGCTCGAAGAAGTGGGCGAAACCGGTCTTGCCCTCTTTCTCGCGCGCACTGCCAACATGGAAAGCAATGGCCTGGGCGACTATTGGATCACTGTGATCCTCATGAAGGACAACCTTGAGACCATTGTCCAGGGTGTACTCCTCGTAGTCGATATGCATTACATCGCTTTTGTCTTTCTTGCATGATGCAAAAGCGACAATTGCCGCAATAACGGATACGAAAAGGATGATTGTCTTTTTCATAATGGAAATAGTATTGTAAAATAATGTTAATCTCGTTTTACTTAGCAAAGATATAACCTTTTTTAAACATAAAGAAACATATCCGTTGAACCGCCTAAGAAAGAAGGCAGACCATCAGCACCTCGGCAGCCTTCTGCGCGAAGCAGCTCGAGCATTCGGCTCGGCAGCTGCGTGCCAATGCCCTATTATTTGATTCTTGAGCAATACGACTTCCGCAAAAATGATATGCTTGGATTCGTGGATTCATCTATCGACGAAATGAAAAGGGATGCTCAATGACGCATCTTTATTCCTGGGACTTGCATAAATAATCAAAATAATCCGTATATTGGCAGTACGAACTTATTAATAATCAGTCATGAAAGAGGAAGTAACAAAGTTATTGTACGAAGCTCCCGCTATAGGGCTGCTGGTGTTTCGTAACGAACGCCTCATCTGTGTGAGCGATAATGAGAGCGACATCAGGTTGAGCGGTGGTGATTATCCTACTTGGGAGCAGGAAAACATCTAAAGCGGAAAAAGATGAAAAAGTTATTATTCTTCCTTTGCCTTGCCGCCGGGTTGGTTTCCTGCACAAAAGAGACATCAAGTCTGGATGATACTCCTGCCGCTGTGCCTCTGACGTTTAAAATCAGTGTTGCCGAAAACGAGTCCTCCGATACCAGGGCGCTCAAGTCCGGCTGGAAAAACAATGATGTCATCTATGTATTCTTCAAGGGTCTGGGGACCAAGTACCTGACTCTCACCTACGGGAAAAAAACCTGGGACGAAAGCACTTTTAGCTATATCTACACGCCCGGATGGGAGGTCGCCTCACATCAAGGAGTACTTATGGATACCGATATCAGTGGTCTGACCGACCATACCCTGACTGCAGTGTATTTCCCGGAACCGGTAGATGTATATTATGCCGACAATCAGTTCAGTTTCTTCAAGGATGGAAGTCCTGTATATAACTATTATCTCCAGCAGACAGGCAAGTCTTATACGGTGGAGGGAAGCACAGTCTCTGCCTCACTGACGATGCAGAAGCCGGTCAACTTTGTTCAGTTCCATATCCCGGGGACAACATCCGAAGTTGCCCAATACTCATTGAGTTGCCCGTTAATCCAGCCTGTCGCCTGCATGAGTGTCAGTACGGATGGGAGTATCATAGAGGATATTCGCCAGGAAGGTACCGGATTAAAGGGTATTGCAGATGAAGACGGCGGTATTTTCTCCGGCCGGCTTGTCAACCCTTCGGCAACGGAATATAGCTTCTCCCTGGAAGACGATTACTACATCTATACTTTGACGCGCAATTCAGCACTCACTTCTGGTAGGATGTACAACTTCCCGGTGCTGACCGACAGCAGATGGGGGAAAGTGTCTCGTTGGGAATTCACGACGGTTGCAGGTCTTAAAGATCTCCTCACAGGGCAACAACACAGGTTCACCGGAAGGCTGACCAATGCGGTAGTCTCCTTTGTCCCCAGCACCGTCGACGCAATAATCAAGGATGACACTGGTTCCATACTTTACCACAAGGAGACCGGCATCTTCCTGAGTCAGGGCCAGACCATCTCAGGCAAAGTGACTGTCGATGGCATGGTATCAAACAGCATCAAACAGATTTCAAGCCTCTCCGCCTCGTTCAGCGGCAATGTCGGCACAGTCGAGCCCGAGGTCGTCACCCTGGCGCAACTAGCCGCCAATTATGCCAAGTATGAGAGCGCATATGTCAAGGTGGAAGGTGTGACCTCCCGGACAACAACAGTTACCAAGGGCAATATCAGAGGGCGCCAGGATGGTACTGACTATATCATTTATACGAATGTGGCCGTACCTATCAATGCGGGCGATGTCTTCACCGCTGAGGGAACGGTTACGATACACGATTCGGACAGGGTACTCATGGTCTGGAGGCCGCCATTCTTGACCATCACCAATCCAATTCCGGTCCTGTCCGCATCTCCGGTCTCTACGGAAGTGAAAGCATCAACATCCAGCGTGACCTGGAGTATCGCTTCCAACACGGACTGGACAATCTCACCGGGCGCAGGCGTCACCCCGTCCACGGCTTCCGGCAACGGCAATGCCGAGGTGACTCTTTACTTCGCCGCCAATGAAAGTTCGGATGCCGCGACCTACACCGCCACGGTCTCCGCCGCAGGCTGTGAGGACGTGACCATCACCATCACCCAACTTGGTTCGGGTTCTTCCTCGACGATTACGGATGTAATCACGAGCGAATACCTGACCGCATATAACACAACATATGCCGACTTCTCTGATGTCTCCATTACTTCCGCTGCCAGATATGCGGGCAACAGTGCCAAGGACAGCTCCGGCAACATCCAGCTTCGCTCGAAGAACAGCAATTCCGGTATCGTCTCCACCACCTCCGGTGGCAAGGTCAAGTCCGTGACAATCACTAGAGAGTTTGGTAGTCCTACCGTTGATGTCTATTGCAAAAATACAGCTTACACCAGTGCAACTGAACTCTATGGAGATAGCTGCGGTATCAAGGTCGGAAGCTTGACTGAGGATAATCCGACGCTTGATCTCTCGGCACTGGAGGACGAGTATGCCTATGTAGGCCTCCGTTCCCAAGATGGTAATGCGTATCTTTCCAGTATCAAGATCGAGTGGGAATAATCATGCGGATCACTTGATTTCCAGCGCCATAGCGCTAGTCAATCCCCCATTCCTTGTTGGGTTCGGGTCCCATTTCCAGGACCAGGCTTCCGCCACGGAGCAGCTCTGAAGCAGGGAAATGGAATGTCCGCAGAGGATTCCCGTTCAGGACGGCGCTCTGGACGTAGATATTGCGGCGAGACGCGTTTCGGGCCTCGATCACGAACTCCTCTCCCCTGCCATAACGTTTCCCAAGCTTGATCACCGCCTTAGGATACATGGGGCTTGCTATCTCGTATATGGGATCGACCCTGCAGCCTCCGTCAGTCTGGAAAAGACCAAGGGCGGCCATTACGAACCAGGCGCTCATCTGTCCCTGGTCCTCATCGCCAAGATATGCGTTTGAGACACCCGTACCGTAATACCTGTCCGCCACGGAACGGGCCCACTTCTGTGTGAGCCAGGGAGAGCCTGCCCAGTTGAACAGGAAGGCGAAATGCATGCTCTGCTGGTTGCCCTGGACCACCGGATAGTCCCAATAGGCCTCGTTCGGGGAGTTGAATCTCGTGGATTCGGAGACACGGAAACCCCAATCGAGGCGCTCCACGAAGTCCTTCCTTCCCATAATATCCACAAGGCCTGGCACATCCTGCGGCACAAAGTAACTCAACTGCCATCCGTTACCCTCCACGTAATGCCTGTTCGCTCCGGAGCGGAACGCGTCGAAATCCTCCATGAAATGACCGGTGGCATCCCTCATATGGGCATATCCGTTCTCGGGATTGATGGCGTTCTTCCACCACGATCCCCGGTCGGCGAACACCTTGGCATCCTCTGTCTTCCCAAGAGCCTCGGCCATCTGGGACACCGTCCAGTCATCGAAGGAATACTCCAACGTGTTGGAGAAACGTCCCTTGTCATATGGGACATAATGGTACTTTAGAAATGGGACAAGGTCACGGTTCCCCGCGAATCCTCCCGCCACCTGCGCGGCAGGGGTTGTCTGCATCTTGCGTATCGCCTCGAAGGCCTTTTCGGCATCATAGTCCCGGATACCCATCTGGTAGGTTGACACGATGAGAGGGATCTCATGCTCGGCGACCATCACGGGAATATACTCCATGCCGGCGGGACCCTTTCCAAGCCAGCCGCAGGCATCGTACAGGGCAAGCTGGGAATTCACCCAGCGGGAACTCCATTCCGGAGTGACGAGGTTCCAGAACTGGTTCAGGTTCCAGAAAGTATTCCAGAACGCGTCGCAGCCCAAGGCGACCTGTCCTTCCTTCTCGAGATGACGCACCTTCTCGTCGGGAGCGACCCAGTCTCCGTTCACGTCGCTCCATTGGTTCCTGCAATTAGCCCGGTACATATTGGTATAGAAACGGACCTTCGCCAGCCTGTCGTCGGTGGTGATATCGATCCGGTCCAGGATGTCGTTCCACACCGCCTTCTGGTTATCGACCACAGCCTGGAAGTCCCAGCCGAACCGGTCTGTGATCTCGGTTCCCAGGTTGAGACCGGCGTTCTCAAGGCTCACCAGCGAGATACCCGTACGCATCATGACCACGGGGTGCTCCTTCGTGTCGAATTCAACGTACATGCCACCGTCACTTATACCATGTGCCACAAGCCGGTCCGTCTGTTCCACTTCATCATCTTTCCAGACTCCGGACCGCAGGATCGGAGCATCGAACTCCATCACGAAATGGACGATATAATCCTGGTCAGCATCGTCGCTCCAAACGTGCGGACGCGGGGTCAGCTGATGGCATATTCCCTCTATGCGATTATCGGAGACCTTGCGGACATCCACGTCCACTAGGTCATACCGGTATTCGGCAGGGATATGCAGGTCGACCATGACCCTGCCGTCCTTGTCATCCGGAAAAGTGAACTTCATGAAAGATGCCCTCTCCGTCGCGGTCATCTCGGCCCAGATCCGGGTGTCCGAAAGGAATACCCGGTAGTAGCCGAGAGGCGCTTCCTCCGTTGATTTGTCTATACGGGAACGGTAGCCCTCGTCCGGATTGTACTGGTCGCCGACCCTGGTCTGCAACGGGCCGTTTGTGGGCATTATTCCAAGGGCGGCCATAGTCCATTCGTGAATATGCGAGAAGCAGCCTATATTCTCGATGCTAGGCTGATAGCCTGACTGCCATCCGGCGTTCTCGTTGTCGGGGCTCAGTTTGACCATGCTGAAAGGCATCCAGGGCCCAGGGGCGATCATCCAGCGGGAATGCGCCGTACCCATCCGGGTGTCAACGTAATCGGCATGAGTCTGGAGCGGCTTGGGCGCCCTCTCTATCTTGCCTTTCTCTAGCAGGACACCGTCAGCCAGTATCTTATATCTGGATTTCTTAGCTTTCTTCACCGCTTTCATGGGTACCTCCAGGACATAACGCGCGGAATCGAGATGTGCGGAATATATCTTCCTGCCATTCAGGCGTACGGACAATTCGCGGAAATCATCGAGATGCTCGACATCGACCAGAAGGGGCTGCACGCGACCCAGATTATCCAATTCATAATCAGCGGCCTGGACGGAACGCGCGAAGGCATATTGATTCACCGGACTTAGCCTCATGTTTCCCGGTCCTTCAAGACGGATCTGGTCGAACACTATCCAGGAACCCTCGAGAATGGTGAGAGTGAGCTGGTTCCCCCCTTCTTTAAGCACACCAGTCTTCAAGGGAATCTCCACAAGTCGTCCTTCGTCTGGTTTTATGTCTCCGAATATCGCATTGCCATCTCCATCCCTTATCTCCTGATATGTCGCGATTCCGTTCACCGACACCTTGAGAACGATACGGCCATTGTTCACCCCGGCGAGGTCCAAGACCAGGACAGCATCTCCCTTCCCCGAATGCTTCTCCAGACCGAAAAGGATGTTCAACACCTGAGTCCGGCATCCCGCCTCATGGGACGAGCCGGCCCATCTGTCCCTTGGACCCGGCAGGACATAGGGAAAATCTGTTGCCGGATTTGAGTACCCGACAAGGAAATAGCGATCCTCGAAACCGAAATCGTTACTGATGAAACTCTCGTAATCTCCCGGCGCCAGCGCGAATTCGCGCGCGCTGTCATCGTTTTCGCCGATCTGCCATACAACATGATAACCTGATGCCGCAAGTGACTGGCACAACCACAACATCAACAGAGCTAAAAGTCGGATTTTCATAATACAGCTGCTTCTTTTACAAATGTAATAAATTCCGGCGTCCTTCCCGTCATTGCCGGCCTGACCGGCAATCTGAGACACCCGGTCCAGCCGGGTGTGACGAAATGTAAGCGTCCCTTGTCCGGGATTATGAAAGAAGGCCGATGCCTAAGCACCAGCCCTTATCTCACTCCTCTATCTGCGGCACATCCTCTGCCGGCGGCAGGTAATCCGATGCTTTGGCCGGCGAAATCACCGAATGCCCCACCCGCTTCTCCAGCTGCTTGCGAGCATCACCGGCAATCTTGCCTCCTTCGCGTGCCACACTGGCACTCTGCTTGAACCCCTTCGGGTTCCTTGCCTTGCTAATCTCCGTTGCCGATGCCTCCGCAAGCGTGTTCAGAGCCAGCTCGATATTGGTCATATTATCCCGCAGGTTCTCCTTGTGCAGCCCCCTGAACTGCTTGTACTGCCGCGTGCTCTTGCCACTCCAACTGCGTGTGATGATATCAGTCAGAGAAGCATACTGCTGTTGGTCGGTAATCCCGGCCCGATCCCACTCATCTGTCAACTCCTTTCGAACCTCAATGCTACGCAGCCGCTGGTTAATCCACTTATCACTGTAACCCAGCCTACGGTAATCCGCATACGCCTGTTCAAAGTTGAGCTCCGGATCCTGCATCTGGTCGATGCGCTGTGCAGCCACCTGCGCCATCCACTCCTTGAACGGCTCAGCCTTCTTTGAAGGGATGGACTGGATCAAACGGAAAAGCTGCTCAGTGTCAGCCACATCGGTCTTATAGTTCTTACCATCCTTGGGCGAGACCATTTTCAGTTGGTTACATTTTGTAACCGACTCATTCCCCTCCTCCTTCAGACGGAATTTAAGCACTTTCCAGTAATTCTTCGCTCCGTCATAGTCAGGCTGGTCAGTCAACACCCCACAAACATCCACAATCGAGAAGTACCACTTCTCCTCCTGGTCGTCCCATACGGTCCGAACCATCTTCTCTTCAAACAGTTGAATCTGTTGTTTCTTATTCATAATCTTCTCTAATAGGACAGATAGTGTTTCAATAAGTGTGTCAGGGTCCCCAGAGTGGAGCCGACATCTTTCAAGACAAGGGCAAATATAACGAAAAAAGGGCACGATGCAAAATGACATCTTGCCCTTTTCCCGTCATTGCCGGCCTGATAACGTCATTGCCGGCGACCCTCCCGTCATTGCCGGCTTGACCGGCAATCTGAGATGCCCCGTCCATCAGTTCACGCCATTTCTGAAGCCACAACTCATCTTGCGCCAAACAGCCCAAACAGAACACTATCTCAATATATCCTCCTCCCCCAACGGTTCATACGGACCATCTTTGCATTCCAGGAGGACAGTGCCGGATTCCAGAGCTCGAACGGTGTGCCACTGACCGGCCGGGATAATGATAGCCACATTGGGCCCACCGGGAGTGAGTTCGATGGCATCAGTACACATCCGCTCCAGATCATCATAAAACTCCTCCACCAGCCTACCCCGCAGACAAACCACCGTCTCCGAAGAATACTTATGCCGATGAATAGGCATCGGACTCCCCGGCTCAATGGCATTTAGCATCCGCTGCGACTGATCCTCCGGCCCATTCCGTAGATCAAGATTCATCCGAAGCCGCGGCGAGGCCTTGGCCTGCGCCGTCAACTCACCAATGGATGGGCGAAGACTTTGATCCGCACTTCCTTGACCTGCGCGGCGCTCGCCGACGAGTGGATAATTTTCAGCGCACTATTGACGAGGCAAGGTGGGGGTTCTATCATCAGTGAAAAGAAAAGCCAAAGAGATAATCTCCTGGGCACATCCAAAACACTACTTCTTCTTGGATGAAGACTTCTCTCTTTGAGAGAGGGCACTTCCAGCGATGCTCTTAGTCCTGGCACTGGACCGACCATATCGAAGAGCATCGGAAGCCTTGCTGGCAACTTTTGCCGATGTGACTTTCTTAGCCATAACAAATGCCTTTACCCGTCCTTTAGCGGGGGTCTTGTGGGGGCTATTCCAAGCCCCCGTTATACTTACTGACAATGATAGTGATTGGACGAAATGAGCCTATCTTTCGCTACCAATCGGGACCTCCAAGCAAAAGGCTCTGCCATTTCTGGGATAGATCCTGTTGCCATTCTTGTCGGTGATCCATCTGCGAAAGATGAACACATAACCCGGCGCTGGTTCTCTTCGAAATTGCATAGTTATGTCCTCCTTACATATGATTAGGATTACACAAACAGCATCCACCACTAGCCCGGGTGGAATACAGGAGGACCGAAAGATTTGCTTTTTTGCCGGGGGCAAAGTATATTTGCGAAAGAAAAACAACTCAGTAAAAGGCCTCGACAACCTAGAGTTTGTTTATGGCGCGGGGTTCCACTCGCGCCTCTTTCATGCCCGGCCGACTCACAATGGCATCAAATCTTGTTATTTCTAAAATTTACCATAAAACTCTGGCTGCAAAGATAGCTGTTTATTCTGGAACTCCAAATATATTCCTACAATATATTATAACGAGTTATTAACACCCTTATGTTGAGAAATGACATTTAAAAAAAATTAACACTTTTTGATAAATTATTTGGAAAATCAAAAAAATGCTTGTACCTTTGCACTCGCAAACGCATCACTATAACCCATCGCATTATGAGAAAGGCCACCGACTACTCTACCATTCACCCAGGAATGGTCTTAAAGGAAGAGTTGGAGGAAAAGGGCCTTAGCAACAAGGAATTTGCATCTACCATAGGTATGCCCGCATCTGTTCTCAGCGACATACTCAACGGCAAACGAAGTGTTACCCCAGATATTGCCATTCTTCTCGAAGCGAGCCTTGGACGTGATGCCGCCGATTGGCTGGCGCTACAAGCCGCTCGTGATATTGAAATTGCCAAGAAAAAAGAGGAGTTTCTTAAGAAGCAGCAGGACATAGAGACATGGAAGGCCATCCAGGATTATTGCAATGTTCGCATTCTCGAGAAGGCAATCCCAGGGGGCCTCGGAAAGAATACCCGGGAAAAGATTGATACCGTTTACTCCTTCTTTGGCGTCAAAGACACACTGGAGTTGCGCACCAAATTCTTGGAAGATGTGAATCCTTCCTATTTCCGGCAGTCTTCTAAGGTGTCGGATCCAATCAATCTTTTTACCTGGAAATATATGGCTTTTGCCGCCAGCGAACAGGCAGCAAAGCCCACTTCCCCATTTGACGGGAAAAGCATGGAAAAGCTTCTTTCTGACGTTAAAGAGATTATCTATAACAATCAGAATACACGGAATCGTTTGCGCGATTCTCTGGCTGAATATGGAATCAAGTTTGTAATCTTGCCCAATCAGCAAGGAACGCACATTGATGGTTTTTCTTTCTGGAGAGGGAAATGGCCCACGATTACGCTGACACTTCGTGGACAAAAGTTGGACATCCTTGCTTTTACGTTGCTACATGAGATTTGCCACGTATATAAGCACCTTAATCGTGAGGATGAAGATAAGACTTGTATTTCTATTGATGGTGAGAAGAATTCCTTGGAGGAAAAGGAGGCTGATGCTTTTGCAAGGAATGAGTTGATTCCTTCTTTACAATGGCAATTATTCAAAGCCTCTTGTATGGGAGTAAGCCCTTATGCTATGGGGCCGCGAATCAGGGAATTTTCTGAAAGGAATGAGATACATCCTTCAATTGTCCTTGGACGCTATCAGCACGATTTCAATGTATTTGATAACGGTCGCGGCATAGAACGATCTATCACCTAGACGCAAAACGGGCCGGAACCTCACTCGAGGGCCAGCCCGAAATCATTGTCTGCAAAAGAAACCTACTGAATCTTCTCAATTCTTACAGCACCCATAAACTTGTCCATTTCAATGGGTGGGAGAAGATGCTGGGCAACCAGTTCCTGTCCTTCTGCCTTTGCCTTTGCATAGATAATCCCCCTGACAAATCCCAAAGCTTCTTTCCATGCTTCTGTTGTATAAGCAATCTTTGAAGCGTCTTCAGGATTTGAGGATAGAAAACCTTGCCATCCTTCTACCCAAATCGACAGAATCCCAGAGTAGAGCAGGACTTGCTTTTCGTCTAAAAGATAGATAATCTTCATTTGGCAGCCTACGACGTCAATTCCATCCTTGTATTTAAGGACGGGATTGATGTTGACGCCGAGTTTGACCTCTTGTTGGTTATCAACTTTTATGTCACCCGAGATGATGAACTCGCTCTCGTTATAATTCCAAATCTGTACTTTTCCCATTCTTCGGCGTTATTGATAGTTGCTAAAAAAATGCTTTAATTCCACGCTATTCGCACAGAGCTCCGGTTCAAAACGTCCGGCCTTTTTTAGGCGCTCATCGGTTGTCCGGTCGTCATTGTAATCAATCTTTCGTACCACGCCATTCTCAACACTGGCATACTCTCGTTGCTTATGTGCAAAGAGTGTACGGAGGACGATTCTACGATTTAAGTACTTAATCAGGCTCTCAGCCGTAGTATCTGTTGCCACGTATACGGGAGCGTCATAAGGGCCGTTAATTCGCACAAAGAGGAACAGCGTCTTTGAGCCTCTGTCCATATAGACAGAAGCTAAAGGCGAATGTGAAATCTTTTGCAGATTCCCCACCAGTATTAATGGCCTCTCACTCATCTTTGTACTTGTATTCTGTTATATCTCTAATTTCAATATCAGTTTTCTGAACGTCCTGGTTTAATAATACCTCTGCGTGTCCACTCTTGTCAAACTTTGAGATTAGCATTTGGCCGTCCTTCGGGACGATCATGCCAACATACCTCCCTCGGTCTTCTGATATATACTCTTCTGCACGTTCCGTGCCCCATTTCTTTTCGATTTTTGTATATTGGGTTGCAGCGGCTTTTATTGCGTTTTCTTGTGAATCGTTTACTGACAATGTTCTGGCTGAAATGTATTCTTTCTTTTGCTTGGGTGTCAGTTTGTCATACTCTTCTTGGGTGAAACCTCCTTGAACAAGTGCTTTTCCATCCGGTTCGCGAAGAGCTTGAGGGGTGAAGTCTTTTTCTTTAGGAGGAATGTCAATGAAGGTTCGGTAAACAGGTCCTTCAGCGGGCACAAATAGTTTCTCAATCTCCTTTTTTGCGACTTCCAGTTGCTCGTGAAATCTGAACCCGGTCTCAGGCTCTACTCTCCCCTTATTTCCGTCCTTGTCTTCCATGTCGTTTCTTTTCACAAGCCGTCACGTGTGGTTGTCCGTGACTTCGTTCGGTCTGTGCAAAATTACGACTTTTTTTGAATTCCAAGATAAGGGCGACGAATAATTTGCATTCTTTCTATTTGCACAACCACTTCCCTCCTGTCCATTCCCCTTTGCGAAAAAATGTCCATTTACCTTTACCAAATACCCCGGTACCCTTTTGACCGCCGCAGAGGTATCCTTATGAGCGTCCGGGCCGACTGACCGAATATGCCCCGGAATTCTCACCGCTCTTTTGTTACCGATTTCCCTGCTCCGGCACTGCTGGGTCTTCGCCCCATCACAGCCTGCCGCTCCCCGCGCAGGCGGTGCAGCTGCGAAGCGTCAGCACCGCCTGCCTAAGCCCTCGCTCTACTCGTATTGATTCACCCTCCTATACCGTTCCATCAGCTCAACCAACTCCCTAAACTTCTCCATCCTCTCTTCCTTCATCTCCCCCGCCTTCAACAACTTCCTATTATGCCTCAACCAATTGCAATACTTTCCTCTCTCCTCATCATCATACCTCGACGGATTCCGCTTATTCCTCTCAATAAACGCAACCACCTCTTGGTATTTGTTCAACCACAATTCATCTTGAGTCATCCTCATAGAATCTAAACCCCTGTCTCAACCAGTTTCATTGTATCCCTATCCCACCTCATAGGAACGTTATCTTTAATCCACTGGAACCGCCCATCAACATTCTCAGCGCCTATAGCTGGCCGAAGAGATATCTTCATCTTCTCAAAGCGCATATCAGTCGAGAAAACAGGTTCACACTTAGACACATCATAAATCGTCAAATTGTAGCCACCCTCGTGAAGCGAACTGCTGTACCTGATGCCATCGTAGCCCAAATGCCTGAAGTACTCAGCAATAATCTGCGAGGGGATGTAGTCATCCGGATTATTTGTCGGTGACGAGAAGGCCGATTGGACAAATCCCAATAGCCATTCATCCACACTCTTCTCTTTCTCCGGGTTTGGGTCGATGTCTACTGCTATATTCGCAATACGCAGAGGTTCTTTCACCTCGATCCCGGCCACATTAACTGCATTATAAAGAATGGGGCGTACTTCATACACAGCGGTTGTGGGGCTTTCAGCCACATACAAATAGCGGATGAACCTTGGGTTCGAACGGGCATCTCTGATAAGTTTTGGGTCCTCTGGGACATATGAGCCCTATTTTGATAACCCTTTAAACTTATTTGCCTTACTATGATACCATTTACCATCCTCTTTCGTAGCATCTGGCCCATAGCACTTCCCAACCATATGCTCCTTAAGGGCATTATCATCTATTATTCGCGCCCGATAATAGATTCTACCCGGAGCGATGAGTTCTTCAAGTGTTTTAGCAATAGCCCCAAGCCTGTCAAGGACAGGATGATTCAGGAAGAAGCGCTGCCTAAACATCACTTCGTCTCGAAAGGAGGACCATAGTTCACTGGCTTCTTTGTAATTGGGAGTCTCCATTTATTTATGCTTTCTTCTCTTATTCACAATCCTTTGCAACGTTGGTACTAGATATCCGCTTAGGATTGTTGTCCCTAAGTGCTTTCTCTCAGCTTGGGCAAAACATTTTTCAATGACATTAATGGTATCATTCCCAACGAAACAGACCTTTTCTGTCATATCTATCTCTTTAATTGGGCGGTATACAGCAGTTAAAAGAAGCCTATAAATCTTTTGATGCCGATCTATCATTGTCATTGTTCCTTGGCTGATAGCGTGGAAGGCATCAAAGTCTGATTGTATGAATACTATCGGATACCCATCTTCTAAACGATTGCGCATTAAACGGATCAACTTCCTTTGTGTTGGATGAATTAGGAGATGTCTCATTATTTCAGGCTTTGCTTCATTTGTCGCTTCAGCTTTGCCCCACAAACAAATAAGAGCAAAAAGCCCACACTCCTTTCACCAATGCAATGATCTTTTCGCTCTTCATTCTTATATCTCTAAGATCTCATCCTCCGTCAGCGGATGATACGCCCCATCTTTGCACTCAAACAATACCGTTCCACTCTCCAAAGACTTCAGATTATGCCATTGTCCTGCTGGGACGCTAACCATCACTCCGCCAGGAACCATGTCAACAGCCTCCGTGAGCACACCGTTCTCATCATAGAAGTTCTCCACGAAATGCCCACGAATGCATACTACGGTCTCGCTTGAGCCCATGTGTCGATGAATAGGCATCGGACTCCCCGGCTCAATAGCATTTAGCATCCGCTGCGACTGATCCTCCGGCCCATTCCGAAGATCCAGATTCATCCGAAGCCGCGGCGAGGCCTTTGCCTGGGCGGTCAGATTATCCAATAAAACTTGCGTTATAACCATAATTCTCTGATTCTTGATGGTTTTCGTTATCGCTGATTCACCCTATCCAGCATTTCCTCATACTCCTGCTGTTTCTGGCGGCGTTTGCTACCCCAGGACGGTGTAAGAAAAAGGAACTTGTAAAACTGCCAAATGGCATCCAGTATCTTTTTCATAAAGGCCTAACCCTTTTTATCCAGGGTCGGATGTCTATCAAACGCCGCTCCTATAACCCATTCCACCAAGGCTCGTACCCAAGTCATGTCAGTGAAATGCTTGAATTTCCATCGGCCACGCCAATAGTTCCCTGCCAATTGGAATTTAGCCTTCAAGCCGTGCAGCGACTCATGCAGATCAAGCGGTGACCAGACATCTGCCAGCATCAATCTGTCAATAGGCTGTAAGCCATCATCAGCGAGGTCGCCGACCAGGTATTCCCCGAGTCGACAATATGAAACATAGAATCTCCTAAAACCAAATTCATCAATACTCTCCTCGAACGAAATCCAGTCTACCTCATCCTTATGCCGACGGCCGAACATCTGCCAATCCAGGATATGCCTCCAAGTCAAACCCTCGTGTAAGAAATGAGAATAGGCGTGTTCAATCAGGAACAAAGCCGATACCATCACGGGCGGACGGCATAGCAGTGTTCCCTCAAAGCGGTCATCGCCGGTATCCTTGGCAATCATTGTTAGCAGAAGTCCTTCCAACCGCTTCAAACGTGCATTCCCCCTGAACGGAGTCATAAACTTATGGTTTTCGACCCCCAGTCCGGGCAGATGGAACGTGCTATTCTTATAAAAGCCCCGAGCCACAGTAAAACCAGCCTCCTCAACCACCCGATTTCCTCGCTCCCACACATCTTCTTCCCCCTCCACCGGCAAGAGAAAGCAGTCCATATCCACGCTCCTCCTATGCTCTGGCTTCGGATAGCATTCTGCCACCACTGCACCCTTCAGCACATACGTCTTGATCCCATGCTGATTCAACAGTAACGCCAACTCAGCCGCAGCGTGCTCCTGTACCCCATACTGCTGCTCCGCTTGAAGAACTTGACCAATGCTCTGGATTACGGCTTTTTTCTCCGGACGAAACTCATGGGGCAACTTCTCCACCCCATCAAGCATCACGCCCAATAACCCATGCTCATTTGCAATGTTCTCTATTGACTGCCACTGAGCGGCAGACAGTTGTGGTATTTCTATGCTATCAGTACGATCGATTCCCAGTCGTACCAAAGAGAGGAATAAATCGAACAACTCTTTCTTCACAGGTTTCGCCAGATAAACGTCATGCTCTCATTAAAGACCAATGCTTTCCAAACCGTTCAAAGGCAGCCTGCTCCAGCATCTCCCTATCATTGGGATGAGCAATGCTAATAAGCAACTTCGCTCTTTCCTGCAATGATTTGCCATAAAGATTCACTGATCCCCATTCGGTAACGACCCACTGCACATCAGCGCGCGTTGTAACTACACCAGCGCCGGGTTGCAAAACAG
Source organism: Bacteroidales bacterium (assembly GCA_017557535.1). GTDB lineage: Bacteria > Bacteroidota > Bacteroidia > Bacteroidales > UBA932 > Cryptobacteroides. The sequence goes on from JAFYYM010000002.1 coordinate 21,344, forward strand.
GAACAATCTTCGGTTTTCCTTTATTGGTCCTTGAAGCAAGGGCAATCACAGCTTTACCTCCTCGTGACATCTTTGCACCTCGGACAAAGTCAAGTTGCCCACCAGTTCCCGAGAAAACTCTCGTTCCAATAGAGTCTGCGCACACTTGTCCGGTCAAATCCACCTCAACAGCCGAGTTGATAGAAATCATATTATCTATCTTTGCAATAATTGAAGGATCATTGGTGTACTTGATGTCTTTCATCAGCACATTCGGATTGTGGTCGATAAAGTCATACACCTTCTGCGACCCCAGCAGGAACGACGCCACCACCTTCCCCTTGTCAAGAGTCTTGCACAAACCATTGATAACGCCTTTCTCAATCAAACTAAGCACTCCGTCTGCGAACATCTCCGTATGAATGCCCAGATTCATGTGTCCTTCCAATTGCGAAGCCAAAGCATTGGGCAGCGCACCAATCCCCATCTGGATGCAGGCTCCATCCGGTACCAGCTCTGAACAATTCTTGCCAATCTGCTTGTCGATCTCTGACGGCTCCATGAAGTCCTTGGTAATCAGCGGAGTCTCGTCATATACGAAATGATTGAACATGCTGATGGGCACCAAATCCCCATAGGCAAACGGCACATGCGGATTCACCACCGCAATCTTTTCCCGGGCTACCTCAATTGCGGCAATCGAGCAATCCACCGACGTTCCCAAAGACACCATTCCATCCTCATCAGGAAGTGACACCTGCACCATAGCGACATCGCATGGCAAAGCACCGGTACGGTACATCAACTGCGACTCGAAGAGATGGGCAGGCAAGTAGTCGGCATAGCCAGCATTCACATTGGCCCGTACATTTGGTCCCACGAAGAATCCTTGGTCGAAGAACACCCCGGCATATTCTGGGCTGCTATAAGGTGCCTCTCCTTCCGTATGGAAATGGTGGAAGTGTAAGTCTTTCAGCGTCGGGTCTTCATCTGCCCGGCGTTTCAATGCGGACACCAAAGCATGTGGTACGCTGGATATGGCGCTCAGATGAATATGGTCACCACTCTTGACGTACCGAACCGCTTGATCCGCAGATATGTAGTTTAAGTTACCCATTCTTCACCTTACCGAGAACCCTCCGTCCACAAACAGGTTCGTGCCTGTCACCCACCTTGAAGCGTCACTCAACAGATAGATGCAAGCATTTGCTATGTCTGAGGTTTCGCCCAAGCCAAGCAGGTGCTGTGCTTCCAGTGCAGCCCGCTTCTCAGGATCTTTCATGTGAGGAAGATTCATATTGATGGGTGTACAGATGGCTCCGGGCGAAATGGAGTTGACACGCACATTCTTTCTTGCCATTTCACAAGCCAGATGCTTGGCAAGGTTCAGCAGAGCGGCCTTGGTCATGCCATAGGTAGACTTCCCCACCTCGCCAAAACTACCAGCCACTGACGAGAAGAACACAATACTGCCACCTTCCTTGGAAAGGTTTCCCATCTTGGTGCATTCCTGAGCTAGGAAATAACCTGTATAGACATTCACATGGAAAAACTTATCCAGTTCCTCAGGCTTAGTCAGTTTAAATAGATTGGTGGTGGAGATACCAGCACAGTTCAGCAGGCCGTTGATACGGCCCACCTTCTCTACAGCCTCCTTTACAATACCTCCCACCTTCTCATAATCCAGCAGGTTGACCGATGCCCAGTAATGCTCCTCGGGACGCTCCACCATGGTCATGGTCTCCTTCAGGCCCTCTTCGTTGAGGTCAAGAAGGATGAGCTTGGCTCCCATCTTGGAGCAGTTAATGGCGCACTGTCTGGCAATGCCTGATGCCGCTCCTGAAATAACAATGACTTTCCCCTCAAGGGAAAAAGGATTAAACGGCTTTTCCATGTTCTACTTCAACTAAATCACTGATTTTGCAATCCACAAAGGGAACAACCCCCGTTGCCCATGTCATACCAACACCAAAAGCGGTGAGAAGAAGTTCTTTCTTACCATCCAGCTTGCCCTGCAACTCACTCACTATGGTCAGGGGTACGGAAACAGATGATGTGTTACCGAACTTGGCAATGGTAGAAGGAATCTTCTCCGTGTTCAGCTTCATCTTCTTTGCAATGTATCCATTGATGAAGTTGTTGGCTTGGTGAAACACCACATAGTCAAAGGAATCCATTTCCTTACCAGCATAAGCAACTGTGTTCTTGATGTCGCAAGGAATCTCACGGATCACGAAGTTGAACACATCGCCACCTCTCATATAACCCTGCTCTTCGCTACGCATGTTACCGTATTCGTCAATTACCTTTTCCACAACTGTATCAGCAGAACTCATCTTGCGATAGCCACCGGCAGGAATCATGATAAGATCTGCACGGGAACCATCGGAATTCATTGAGAAAGTGCTTTTGCCGAACTTGGGGTCGCGCTCAATGAGGGCTGCAACACCACCGTCACCGAAGAGGAATGCACTTCTCCTGTCTCGGGGAGAATACACCTTGGAACGGGTTTCTCCGTCCAGCAACAAAGCTTTGCGAAGTCCACTTCTCTCCATCATTCCATAAACTACTGACAGACCATACATGAATGCTGAACATCCAAGGGTGATGTCAAAGGCAATGGTACTGTTGGGCAAACCCAGACGATGTTGCAACGTGCAAGACGTAGCGGGCATCCTATAGTCTGGAGTTTGCGAAATGAACACCAGCAGGTCAATCTCTTCGCGGTTGATATTATTGTCTGCTATCAACTTTTCAGCAGCGGCAAAGCAAAGGTCAGAAGAACAGGTTTCCGCATCTGAGAAACGACGTTCTTCAATACCTGTTTTTTCTACAATATCATTCGCCTCTTGTGCACTGAATACCTCTGTGTACTCACGGTTCTTGATAACTCGTTTAGGAACGGCTGCCGACATCGCGGTGATGCCGACGCCTTCATACTGTATATATGCCATGCGTTACTTACGTTACTTACTTGTTGGTGCAGGCATCATACACAGCTTGTACAGTGCGCAGTTTTTTGAACTCAGCCTCCTCAATCTGTACGTCATATTCCTCGTCCATCATGGCTATGACCGACAAGTATGCGATAGAACTCCACTCATCATAGTTGCGGAATTCGTCTTCCATTTTGATCTCTCCTTCACGCTCAAGTGCTTCTGCGAATAATTCGATAAACTTTTCCATAATTAAACTCTTTAAATGATTATTATTCAATTGTTATTTTCTTAGCTGGATTACCCATATACAGCGTATCATCCTTGGCCCGACGCATTAGGACGCTGCCGGCTCCAAGTTTTATACCATTCCCCACTTTTAACTGTTGCAGGACAATGGAGCCAACACCGAAGAAATTGCAGTCTCCGATAGTGACTTCTCCGGAAATCTTTACTGCAGGCATGAAGGAGTTGTAGTCCCCCATCCTGGCATCGTGGCCGAGACCGATTCCTGTGTTAAGAATATTGAAGTTGCCCATATGGACATTACAGGAAATCGTGCAGTTCCGCTGGATAATGTTCCCGTAGCCCAGGCTATAGTTGCCAGGATCGGAGATACTGAAGTCCGGCGAGATTAGGTTGGGGAACTTCAACTTTTCGTTCACGGACAGAATCTCCACAATCTTCTTTACCGTCTTGGGCGCACCAATGGCAATGGCAACAGACACTTCCTTGTCGTAGCTCGCCAAATCATGGACATTGCCCAGTACGACTCCATACTCATTCTTTGTACCGACCTCAATGCCGTCGTCATAGAAGCCCACAAGGTTCCACTCAAGCTGCATCGCATTGATGCGCTTAATCAGACAGGCCACCTCACGACCGAGGCCCCCCGCGCCAAATATAACTATATCTTTCATAATTAGTTGCTTCCGTTAAACGGTTCCATCGTCGCCGAAGTCGCGGAGTTTATATCCTTCCTCATCAACACATTCTTTATTGTGATGAATAACACTTTAATATCCGTCCAGAGAGTGCAATGATCCACGTACCATACATCAAGTTTAAACTTTTCCGTCCAGCTTATGGCATTACGCCCGTGACACTGTGCCCAACCGCTGATACCTGGACGCACCTCGTGACGACGATGCTGTTCGGGAGAATAAAGTGGCAAGTATTTGGGGAGCAGGGGACGAGGGCCGATCAAAGCCATGTCGCCTTTGAGAACGTTGATTAGTTGCGGCAGTTCATCAATAGATGTAGAACGAACGAACCGTCCCACTTTAGTCAGTCGCTGTGCATCCGGCAACAGATTGCCATCAGAATCCCGCTCATCCGTCATTGTCTTGAACTTGATGACCTTGAAAAACTTCTCATCCCTACCCGGACGCTCCTGGAAGAAGAACGCACCAGCGCCCTTATTTGCAAAATGTAGCCAAATGGCAATGATAATCAAAAACCATCCAATAAGCACCAATGCTATCAAAGATATTACAAAGTCAAACAGACGTTTAAAGAAATGCTTATACATGTTTTATAATTGCATTATAGGTATGCTCCACCGTGTAGTTATTCAAATAGAACATATATCCATTCTCCCCCATCTGGGCCAAATCAGATTGCAACATCCTATTAACACACTTTGAAAAAGCCTTCACGTCATTACTCGGACACCAGAGCCCATAACCATTCGTCTCAGCAATGCTTCCAGTATCGCAATTCGGATCCGTGGCAGCAATTACGGGCTTCTTCTCCATCAAGTATGGCAGCAGTCGAGAAGGATAGTTCGGGATAGTGAAACGATAGTCCAAGAATATGAGGCCCACGTTGCACGCTCGCACCAATTGATCATAATCCTCCTTGGGCAACCGTTGGTACACCGACACGCTCTTCGGTTTCTTTTCTTCATACCACGCCATCAGTCTTCCGTATTCTGTCCCATTGCCTACCACTAAGAAATGACAATCTTCACGAATGGAATTATCATCCAGGCACTTAATCAAGAAGGGAATCCCCTGCGGCTTTCCTAAGTTCCCGCCATAGATAAAAATGGGGCGATCCGTTGGGAGTTTGTATTTTGCTCGTATAGATTGTTTTTCTTCGTCTGAAAGCATAGTCAAATCAGCGCGCTCGTATGAGTTCGGTGCCAGTTCAACCTTATTAGAATCAACCTCGGGATTATGTTCTATCACATAGCGCAAGTTCGCAGGACTCATACAACCGATATAGTCGCTCAATGCATACAGTTGTTTCTCCTTATTGCGGAAATTGCGATACAACACACCTTTCACCCCGGTCTTGCTCATCATCCCAATATCTACTGCATTTTGCGGGAATATGTCCTTCAGCAGCAAGTAAGTCTTCGCCTGTGGATTACGCTTTTTCAGATAGGAAATCACTTTGGGGAAAGTGATAGGAGGCGTACTATAAAGAATAAGGTCAAACTTCACATCGTGCAAATACTTTTTGATGGCACGTTTGTACTGCCCTTCTACCAGCACCTGACCTATACCCTTCTCTATGGTCGAAGACTTCTGCAGGTTCAGCGTCTTCACACCAAGGATATGCACCCCATTCTCCTCCACCAGCTCAGTTGGAAGGCCCAGCGACCTTTCGTGCGGAGCGACAATGTACACATTCCACCTATTGTCTGGAAATTCCGTTGCAAAGTGACCCCCTTGTTCCGGTCTCAAACTGACCCCCTGTTCCGATTTAAAGTGACCCCCTGGTCATGAGAATGGAATCTTAAATA
>JAFYYM010000087.1 GCA_017557535.1 Bacteroidales bacterium
AGAAGATCGAGCAAGACCGCGAGCACGCCATCATCTCCCCGGAAGAGACACTCACGCAGAAGGCCCTGATGGCCGTCGGAACATCCGCCGGCGGACGCTTCAAGAAGGCTATCATCGCGTTGGACGAAGATGGAAACTTCTTTTCCGGCCAGACCTCGGCAAGAGGTGACAGGAAGTATTACATCCTCAAGTTCAATACCCCTGAGTTCTGCCTCTCTGAGATCGAGAAAACCTGGTATGACCTGGCCACCCGGGCCGGAATCACGATGATGCCGTCCTGCTTGATTGAGGTGGAAGGTATCAGCCACTTCCTGACAGAGCGGTTTGACCGTCGTGCCGGTGAGAAGGTGTTCACCCAGACACTTGCCGCTGTCAATCCGGAGGCTTATTGCTACGAGGATCTCTTCTCCACCAGCAGGCAACTCTCCATCCCCCAGGATGAGCTGAACGAACTCTTCCTCCGGATGGTGTTCAACATCCTCTCAAACAATACGGATGACCACGCAAAGAACTTCTCCTTCATCATGGAGAAGGACGGTTCCTGGCACCTCTCTCCGGCTTACGACCTCTGCTTCATCTTGAAGACAGCGACAGCCCCGGAAAAGCGTCACGAATTCTCCGTACGGGGGAAGTTCGAGGATATAACCACTGCAGACCTGCTGGCTTTCGCTGCCCAGAACGACATCAAGAATCCCGCGAAGTACATCGACAAGGTTAAAGAAGCGCTCAAAGACTTTCGGTCCCTGGCTTCAGCAAACGGTGTCGCCCCTCTCTTCATCGACATAATAGAGTCTCGGCTGCGAGAACTCTCTCCGGATGTCTTTGAACCGGCTGTCGCCACTTCGGATCTGATCCGGTTCGAGATGACCGACTCGGGAAACATCCACCTTTATGCGATGATCGACGGCCAGGAAAAGAGGCGTGTCTTTACGAAGAAAAGCGAACAGTATGAGGCCGTTCTGGGTGCCATGAAGAGACCTCTTTCGAAAAAGGATAAGGAAGAGATCCTGGGAAGGTACTTCAACTCTTAGTCTGATTTCCTAATAGCGCCCTTGTCTGTCCTGGATGAATTGCTCCCGGTCATCGGGTTGCAAGGGAAGGAGTATGACATCAGGCAGTCTCATTTACACCGTAAAATTGGAATTTAGCTGCAAGTAGGCTATATAATATTTTGATCAATATTTTCCGATATAATTGCCAAACCTGTTCCAACCTGTCGCATTGCGATATTCGCTGACATTTGCCATCGGGACTGTCACTGGAATGTCTGTGGGGATTCCGTCAAAAGTATTTGCAGAGCACACAGGTGGCGCAGCCGTCATACAGGAGATGGATTCGACTGCGAAGCATCCGGAAAATGCCCGTGCTCCGATATTTTGCAAGGAGCGGTCAACCTTGATTGACCTGGCCGATGCACACCCTTCGAACGCACTGGCGCCGACACGCATGATGGTGGACGGAAGGCTTATCTCCTTCAAGCCGATGCATCCGCTGCACAGTTCGTCCGGAATCTCCGTAAAAGTGGGCGTGAATGCCAGTTCTTCCAGAGAAGCGCAGCCCCGGAAAGCGCCCTTCCCCAACTCAGATATGGAAGCCTCCAGTGAGAAGGCTTTCAGCCCGGAACAGCCATCAAAGGCATATTCCCCAATGACGGAAAGCGGCTGCGGAGTATTGATCGCCTGAAGGGATGAGCAACCGGCGAACGCTTCTTGCTCGATCTTCGAGAGGGTTTTGGGCAAGACGACGGATGTGATCCCCGTATAGTCGCGGAAAGCCCGCTGCCCGATTTGGGTGACGGTATAGGTCACGCCGTCATACTCCGCCGTCGTAGGAAGTGTTATGTCTCCTTTCACCACGGAAGGCGTGGAAATCGGTGTCAGACGGACATAGGCCATCTTGGACACGATGACTTCGAAGTTGTACTCTATTCCCCCGACGGTTTGGTTGAAACTGTCCCCGCTGTTCAGTTTCGTACAAGACGGCATGGCTGCGGCGAGCGCGAGAAGGAGGGTCAATATCTTTGTCTTCATGGTCATATGAGTTTAATTCAAGTACAAAGATATAGAGCCCGGATGCAACAAAAAAGGTCTGTTTTCTATATTACTTGGACGATTTTCTACTTTATTAGTGTATTTTTGCTAATTTTCGTATATTTACTAGCAAATTCGACACTTAATGATTGACTTCGCAGAAATACTGCATCAGGACATCTGGAATCCGGAGTCGGTAACGGCGGCATCGGACGATTTGTTTATCCTGGACAATCCCCGGTTCTATCTTTCCGGTCGCTTCCCTTACAAGAACGACTGGCTCATCGCGACTTTATGCGAATCCGGCTCAGCCGGCGGAGTAATCAATCTGCGCGAATATCGGGTCGAGAAAGGCGGATTTATCATTATACTTCCCGGACAGGTCATCGTCCAGAGTTCCTTGAGCGATGATTTCAAAGGCAGGATCCTCCTTATGTCTCAGCGGTTCATCGAGTCCCTTGACATCGGCCGGACACTCACCCTGACGGCTGCCATCGAGAACAGACCCTATTACCAATTGAAGGAGGATGCCATTGAACTGACGCAGGCATACATCGCTTCCTGCAAAGCCATGATCCATAGTTCTGGGAGTGGTTCTGTCATCTGGGACAGCCTGCGTCTGCTTACGAGAGCTTTCTTCTTGAGTGCAAGCCCAATGCTTTCCCATCAGCAAGGTGTGGGGTCGATCGGCCCATACGGGAGATTGACAGAGGATTTCCTCACGCTTGTGGAGCGGGAATACCGGCATCACAGGGAGTTGGACTATTACGCCCGGAGACTGAACCGCAATGCCAAATACCTGTCGCGGCACATAAAAGAAGAGACTGGACAGACAGCCACGGACTGGATTGACAAATGCGTCATCCTGGACGCGGAGGCACAGCTACTCTCCACCAAGCAGACCATTCTTGAGATCAGCGAATCATTGGGGTTCTCCTCCCAGTCCTTCTTCGGGAAATATTTCAAACGGGTGAAAGGCGTATCGCCAAAAGAATTCAGGGCGAAGGATTAGTTCGGAAAATTACGATTTCTCGAATACAAAGTTAAGCATTTCCGGCCATTCGGTCATCAGGATTCATTTCTTTCCCTTCATCTGGCTGCAGACACCTCGGTTTAACATTTTTTCCGTTACGAAATAATTGCGTACATTTGTGTCTGAACATGAATGTATGCCATGAAGGACATTATACTTTTCAATACTTACGAAGATGGGGAAGACCTCAATGATTACAGGGGGCACTACAATATCTTCATGCTCTGCAATAAAAACCTAGTGACATTTGTGCATGGAGACGACGAGTATTATGCGAATGGTGGCGATATAGTTGTATGGCCAAGAAGTAAACCCTGTGATGATATCTACTACCCGGAGCAGATGGACGCGGACGTGCTCTTGGTATCGGATTATTTCCTGGATCTTTACCGGCCGGAAACCGTATGGGATTATCGAGGCTATAAATACTTGGATAAGAATCCCGTCATCCATACAAGGAAGTATTTTACCCGCGAGAGGACTACCCTTGAGGAAGATTTCAAGCAATTAGTGCGGCACCTCCCTTCTTTTTACAGTTATCAAGGAGAAGAGATATTTGGTAGTCTGCTTCGCGTCTTTCTCTATGATATTTGGGCACCCTTTGCCAAGATGGCCATGAGATTTCAGGTAGAAGGGGTCCCTTCATGGCATTTCGCTCAGTTCCTTGAAGATGTCCAGGAGAACTGCCGAAAGCATCGTGATGTCGCGTGGTATGCTGCCATGCGGGGTATAACGCCCAAGTACCTCACAGAGGTCAGCAGTTACGCTACCGGACGTCCGGCGGGCGACTGGATCGAGGAGTGTGCTGCCCGCGTGCTTCGGAAAGAGCTGTCCGCAGACTCTATCTCATTGACGGACTTGTCAGAAGAGATGAACTTCTCGTCGTTGCAGGCTTTTTCGCGATACGTCAAACGTGTTCTCGGCTGTTCGCCCCGCGAGTTCCGCGACTCCCTTAAGAAAAAATACACATTCTTTGAAGATTTTCCCTCGGAATAAATCCGAGGGTTTTTTGTCCCTTTTGGGGACCGTTGGAAGTCAAACCAGTTTAATGAACGAAAAATACGTTAAATAACCAGTATGGTCGATTGGACTGTAATGTCCATTTGCCTAGCAACCTTCTGGCAAGTTTACGAAAAAGTTTTTCTTCTTCCGAGGCCCTTTTTCTTTTTTCCTGATCGCGAAACCTTTTGAAAAATCGTTAAAAATCCGCAAAATGATATGCGGATAGTTCGGTTTATTACCGGTTTATTACGGAATAGTACGGAATACGTCTGTCTTTCTCTGCGGGATTAAAAAAGTCCCATATAGGTGCTTGTATGTGAAAATTTTTTCGTAACTTAATTAAGGAAAGTGCTCCGAAAACCCGTGTTTTCTGGCACTTTTCGCTTTTTGGAGTGGCCAAAAACAACTAGTATAGTCCAACCGAAAAAATGATAAAACCATTTTTAAACAATTAAACAACTTAAGCACCATGAACAAAAACAAATCCATTGAAGGGCTCCTGGAGAAGCCCGTCTACATGATGACCGGTGAGGAGTATCTCGAGCTCACGCACTACGCCCTGACGAACTCCCCTAATACAGCAGCCCAGCCCGCACAAGGAGGGAAGAAGGCCCTCGGCGTCCACGCCCTGGCCCTCGAGCTCGGATGTTCCGATTCCACTATCTACGTGCTCATGCGCACGCCGCGCGAGGACGGATCCGCTGACGGCGGAGGCGTCCTCCGGGACGCCATCGTCTCCCGGATCGGACGACGTATCGTCTTTGATGTCGAAAAGGCCCGCGAATTGGCCCAGCAAAGCCAGCAGAGATGAAACCGGAGGACAAGATACCTGTCTTCCCGGTAGTCATCTTTCCGAAGAAGATCAAGGATATCGTCGTGCAAACCAGCGAGGAGTCGAACTACCCTCTCAACTACATCGCGGCTGCATTGTTCTTTGCTGCCTCTGTAGCTGTCGGGAACTTCCGGACCCTGATGGCTGGAACAATTAAGGTCAAGGCCATCCTGTTCATGGCCCTGATCGGCACTCCTGGTTCAGGAAAGACGCATCCCATCAACTTCGCCGTAGCCCCTTTCCTGAAACTGGACAAGACGAGCATCCAGTGGTATCAGAGCAAACTCGAGGAGTGGCGCAAGGCCCCTCCCGAATCTAGGGGGAGGAAGCCCAAGGCGAAACAGTACCGAGTCCAGGATATCACGATGGAGGCTATTACCAAGATCCTCGGACAAACGAAGCGCGGCATCTTCGTCTTCGTGGATGAGTTGAAGGGATGGATATCCTCCTTCAACAAGTACCGGAATGGGGGTGGGGATCTCGAGCAGTGGCTCAGTCTCTACAACGGGGTCCCCATCACCGTGAACCGAAAGGGCGAGGATGATATCATCTTCGTGGCCGATCCTTTCGTCAGCGTCATCGGCGGTTTGCAGCCTGGAATCCTCCCGAGACTGTTTGGCGGGAGCAATATGGATAACGGACTCTTCTACCGCTTGCTTTTCGTCAACAATAACGATGACGGGAAGCCGCTGCTTTGGAAGAAAGCCGACCTGCCGTCCGGGTGCGACCAGAAGTGGGAGGAGATCATCAACTTGATTTTGAAAAATGATGGCTCCAAGGATGAGAACGAAACGATATACTCGTTCAGCGATGCTGCCTGGGATTACATTGTCGATTGGCAGAACAGCAACGAGCAGCAATACGCAGAGGAAGGGCCAGAATCGGTAATCTCCATCTTCCGGAAAATCCAGGATTATTGTCTCCGGTTCTGCCTCATCATCCATGTGATGCGTGAAGCGGCGGGAGAGATTCCCCGGTCCAAAACCATCGATGAGGATACCGCCCTGAGGGCGACCATCCTGGCCGAATACTTCTTCCTTACAGCGAAGGAGACCTACAATCTTGTGCAGACGGGAGGGGTCAATCACGGGAAGTTCTTCGACCTGCTGAACTGCCTGAACTCGTCCTTCAATTCCGATCAAGCTGTCGCTGTCGGTGAACGGATCGGGATATCAAGGGCGACCGTTTTCCGATACCTCAGACAGGAAGCTGACGGGATGTTCCTGAAGAGGACTGGATTTGGGACTTACGTGAAGATAGGATAAGTGATACTTTGAGACTTTGAGACTTTGCCAGCCGAGGATGGCCATGATACTCGAAAGTCTCAAAGTCTCAAAGTATCATTAGAAGGGAAGGAGGCACGCGGGCCGAAAAACCTCGTACACGGCTCCCATCCCTTTCCTTTCCCTCAATTCAAACCGGAACGGCAATGGCCTACAGAAAAGAGAACATGAAGAAAAGGGAGCGATGTGGCAGACTGAGACTCATAACGGGAGCGGACCGCTCCTGTTATGTTATGCAAGAAATACCAATGTCGGACAAATCCGCGCCGCGGTTTGTCCACAATGGAACCTTGAATGCTCGCAAGCTCGCATTGTAATGAACGGCAATAGTTTATGAAGAGACAAAAGAAAAAGAAAGAAGACACCCCCAGGCGCATCCTGCACCTGGACGCCCGAGTCACCCAGGAGGAATACGACCTGGTGAAACGGCGGGCAGAGGAATGTGGCATGACCGTAAGCAGGTACACCCGGAAGTGTACACTCGGACACCAGCCAAAGTATCACCTGACGGACCGGGAGATCGAGGCCTATGACAACATCGCCGATGCCCGCGGGGACATCGTCCATTTCTTCAACGTGTTTAAGGACAAACCCGCGGAAGAGAGGCAGAGCTATTTCAAGAATGCCACTTTCATGCGTAGTTGGATCCTGCTCCTTACCCAGCTGGCCGCCGACCTGGAAGGCATCCTCAATAAAAGAAAAGAATAAGCCATGATTGCAAAAGCAAAGGTTATTACACACGGCAGCACCGCCGTCGGATACTCGGCCGAGAAAGAACTGGCCGACATCGTCAAGGTGAACAATCTACCGGAGGGCATCACGCCCGCCGCCATGTGGTCGCGGATGATGACCCTTCAGGAGAAGTATCGGGAGAAACTGAACCAGCACCGGCCGATGGTGAACACTTCGATCCGGATCGAGGTCTCCCCAGCCGAAGAGGAGACCGTCGGATGGACGCTGGATGACTGGCGGAAACTGGCGGACGAGTTCATCCGCGAGTTCGATGCCATCGACCTTTCGGGGATGGCCAAGCGAAAGAGCGCTAAATCCACAAAGCTCCAGAACAGCCAGTATGTCGTCTCGCTCCATCACGACAGCGATAGCGGGATCTTGCACCTTCATATCAACGTGAACCGGATCGATATGGAGGGCAACGTCAACGACGCCCACTTCATCTATGAGCGGGCGATGAGGGCCGCCAACACGATTACCGCCCGCCGGGGATGGGTCCAGGCCAAGACCAAACGGAAATGGAACATCGACCGGATAAGCCAGGACTGCATCAACGCGCTGAAGAGGATGAAGTCCTTCGACTGGAATGAATATGAGCGGCTGCTCAAGGAGAAAGGGTACGAGCTCGTCTTCAAGCGGGACGAGAAAGGCCAGATCCGGGGCTATACCGTCAGGCGGGGCAATTCCGTGTACAAGTCCTCCGACCTGGGGCACAGCCGGGGCCTCACCCCTTCCCGCATCGCCAA
>JAFYYM010000088.1 GCA_017557535.1 Bacteroidales bacterium
AAGTGGTTACAGCGATTTGGACGAGCATGCCGAGTGGTTTGTGACCGGCCGTATCGGCAAATATGCCCACGGAAACGAGCCGAGCCACGCCACGGCTTGGCTCTACACCGCTCTCGGGGATCCTTCGTCTACCCAGCGCTATGTTAGGGAAATCGTTGATAATCTGTACTCTACTGGGCCAGATGGGCTTTGTGGCAACGAGGATTGCGGGCAGATGAGCGCCTGGTATGTTTTCGCTGCTCTGGGCTTCTATCCTCTCTGCCCCGGCACCGGGGAGTTCGTCTTCTCAGCTCCAGTATTCCCGAAAGCGGTGGTTACCTTCGGTAGCGGGAACTCGTTGATTATCAAGGCTGACCATCCGGAGTGTCCGTACATCAAGGAAGTGTCGTTAAACGGCGTGCCGATTGATGCGCAGTACATCACTTACGACCAGCTGATGGGTGGCGGCGAGCTTTCCTTCAAGCTCTGCAAGGAACCATGCCATGATAGGGACGGTCTTAAAGCCCCATATTCATTGTCGGACGGCAAGGTCGTCTCCACTCCATATCTGGTAGGGGATCCCCGCTTTTTCGACAAGGAATTCATGGCCGAACTTCATTCCCGCACGGAAGGCGCTGAGATTAGATATTCGTATGACAGCGAGGATATGTCGATAGTCTCCGACCTTTATGAGAAACCGATACCTATCAACCAGGACGTCTACCTGGTGGCCAGGGCTTACAAGGATGGTTTCGAGCCGAGTCCCCGGATGATTGTCCACGCTTTCCCTATCGATTATCTCGCGGCGAAGAACGTATCTGTGAGCAGTCCCGGATGCCGTTACACCTACCATCTTGGCGAGTTCAAAAAGGCCGCCGATGTGCTTGCCGCTCCCGTTGTCTCTCAAGGTGTTATGAACGTTCCGTCCATTGCAAGCGCCCCTGACGAGGATCATTTCGGATATGTTTTTACAGGTTATCTGGATATTCCCGAGGACGGCCTTTGGGAGTTCGCCCTACGGAGTGATGACGGAAGCGTCCTGGAGATTGATGGCCGCCTTGCGGTCAATAACGACGGCTCTCATTCGGACTACACGGCCACCGGCCGGATAGCTTTGCGTAAAGGCCTCCATTCTTTCCGTCTTGTATATCTTGAGGATTATGAGGGCCAGGTTTTGGGTTGGATGTGGAAAACACCTTCCTCGGACAAGTTCGAGAGTGTTCCTGAATCGATTATTTATCATTGAATCTGATATGAGACATTGTTTGCTGTTTATCCTGATGCTGTGCGCCGCTTGTTCAACGTCGCCAAGGCAAAATACTGAGAAAGAGCCTTTGGATGCTGAGTTTATCCCGGCGGCTTCCCACGACAATGGGTGGCAAAAGCGTGGCGGGGGCCCGGTGTTGGGCAGTCCCGAACTAGGTACCTGCTTCGACGTCAATATCATTCCGGACGGTTCCGCCAAGTACAACATGTATTTCTCCTGGCGTCCCAAGAAGGCGATTGCCTTGTCAAGGAGCGAGGATGGTGTGACCTGGACAGATCCAAAGATAGTCCTTGAATATGACGAGACGAGCGGATGGGAGGACGATCTCAACCGGGCAAGCGTTTTATTCCTGAACGGGGTATTCCACATGTGGTACACTGGGCAGGCCAGGGACTACAGCAAGATCGGCTACGCTGTTTCGAGCGACGGAGAGACTTTCGAACGTGTCTCGACCGATCCCGTCCTGATGCCGATGTACAACTACGAGGGCTATTCCGTGATGAATCCCTATGTGCTTTATGATGAGGACAGGGGAGTGTTCAGAATGTGGTACGCCTGTGGTGAGACATACGAGCCGAATATGATAGCTTACGCTGAATCGAAGGATGGGGTCAGTTGGGAGCGTTCGCCGCTAAATCCCATCTTCGTCAAAGGTGAGGGTTGGGAGCAGGACAGGATCGGCGGATGCGAAGTCCACCAGCTTCCTGACGGGCGTTTCATAATGTTCTACATAGGCTATTCCGACATCGACACGGCAAGGATCGGGGCAGCCATCTCCCCGGATGGCATCCGTCAATGGAAACGGCTGGAAACCAATCCTTTGGTTGAGCCGACCCAGGGTTATTTCGACGCCTCGGCCTGCTATAAGCCAAGCGTTTTCCGTGACGAGGAGAACGGCCGCTGGCAGCTTTGGTACAATGGACGTAATGGTGGAGAGGAATATATCGGGTATGCCGTACACGAAGGTTTGGAACTTGAATGATGATATAATAATACAATATGGACAGAAGAGAATTCATCAAAGTGTCAGGAGTGGCGACCGCTGGTTTTGCCCTGGCCGGATGTGCCTCTAAAAGCGGATCGGCGAAAGGAACCACTGCACCCGGGATCCCGGTTCCTGATTACACAGGCAGGATCAAACGAGAGGTCAATCAACTAAAACCTATTAATATTAAAGAAATTACGGTTGAGGTTGGGGCTAAGGAGCCTTTCGATGTGATGCACATTTCAGACACACATATCACCTTCGCTGACGACAGGAATGACGAGAGGAAGATGCTCCTTGCCGGCCGTCGCTCCCGTTATATGGGCTATGGCGAGCATTATTTGGATGAGGCCATCCGCTACGCTAAAGACCGGGGAATGTATATGATGCACACCGGTGATATGATAGACTTCGTGTCAGAGGCCAATTTGGATGTCACCGCTATGCATATGCTTCTGTCCGATTGGTTCGTAAGTGCCGGCAACCACGAATATTCCAAATACGTCGGTGAAGCCAAGGAGGACGAGGAGTACAAGGCAAGCAGCCGCGAGGCGGTGCAAGGGGCATTCCCGAATGATCTGACATTCGCCAGCAGGGTGATAAACGGCGTCAATTTCGTGGCCTTGGACGATGTGTATTACTATTTCACGGAGCGCCAGCACGAGCTGATGGAGGAGGAGATGAAGAAGGGGTTGCCGGTGGTTATGCTCTGCCACGTTCCTCTCTATACGCCAGAGTTCTGCAAGTCAGAATTGGAGGCGACAAACGGCAATTGCGCCTACCTCACGGGTGTCCCCCTTGAGATAACCGAGAAATACGATCCCGGGAAGACCTATCCCGCAGGGGAGGAGTGGCGCTACCGCAAGGTCCAGCAGAAGGCCGATAAGCCTACCCTCGATTTCATCGCCTGGCTCAAGGAACAGAAACAACTCAAAGCCATCCTGGCCGGCCATATGCACCGATTTTTTGAGGAGCGTTTCTCTCCCACGGCTATCCAGTATACTGTGGGTGCCACCTATAATGGCGATGCTCAGGTTGTTCATTTTAAGTGATTTGTCAAATAATAACTAATAAAGCATGAAAAAAATCTTTGTCCTGTGTCTAGCTTTGGCTATGGCTTGGCCGACACTGAATGCCCAGCGTAAAAAGTCTATTGTCGAGAAGAAGCATTATGACGTGGCGGCTTATCTCTATCCAGCTTATGCGGCTGGAGAGCCTCGTTTGAAACCCTTCTGGCCTATGGATAGGGGAGAATGGGAGACTGTAATGACAATGCAGAAGCGTAATCCCGGTCACTATTGGGATCGCCATCCTCTTTGGGGCTATATCAATGAGGCTGACCCGGCCGTTATGGAGATGGAGATTGAGCAGGCTACACGTCACGGGGTCAATGTGTTCATCTTTGACTGGTATTGGTTTGACGGCCGGCCTTTTATGGAGACAACCCTGACCGAAGGTTTCCTCAAGGCTGCGAACCGTGACAAGATGAAGTTCTACCTGATGTGGGCAAACCATAACGTGGACAACAGCTGGGACACCCGTATAGGTGGCGAGAATATCATCTGGAGAGGTGGTGTGGACCGGGAGGAGTTCGAGAAGATCT
>JAFYYM010000089.1 GCA_017557535.1 Bacteroidales bacterium
AGGGCAGGGCGCCTGGCTGTGGAAAGCACAGAAGGGAGCAATCTTTTCCGTCCGTAACAGAGAATGACCGCCCGCAAGGGTAAGGGTGAAAACGCGGGGTAAGAGCCCACGACGCCGTGCGGCGACGCACGGCGGGTACGGCGGCAGGCCTGCAAGACCAAATATACCGGCAGATGAGGGCGGCCCGTCCGATGCCGGGGGGTAGGTTGCGAAGATAAATGGCAGATTCAAAAACAGAAAGCGGCTTACGGCCCCGCCTTTGACCACAAGAGGACGATCCTGCAAAGGACCGTCCTCTTTTCCGTCAGTGGAGATTCCTGCCGTTACAAGGGTCTGTTGGGAGTCGCTTTGTAAGTCGTTGATGCTGATGCTTTCATCAATCCTTCATCCGCAGACCCGGGCTTTTGGGGACGGTCTGCGGATGGGTGTTTTGTAAGGGGGATGATAATCAGTCGGTTCCGGAAATGCGCCCTGCAGACCCAGGTGGCTGGCCTACAAACAAAAACGCCCCGCATTTCTGCGAGGCGTTTGGAGCGGAAAACGAGACTCGAACTATATTGATAATCAGCGATTGGAGGGGCTAAATCACGTTCTTCCCGTTACGATGCATCATATATTTCCTTCCTTGAGACGAACTAAAAAGAATAGTCAACAGTCAGAATCACCGACAACGGCCGTATCCGGTAGCTGTAGGTCGTTTCCATCAGAGGACCGATGGAGACTACCGAGTATTCCTTCATATTCATTAGATTGTTGGCCTGAAGCTTAAGCCGCAGTTTCCCTTTACTTTTCCATGCTATGAAAGCGTCGGGGAATAAGACGGTTGTTTCTACCGTGGAATTGTGAAACAAATCGGTGACAACCCCGGCGGATATCCTTTCGGTGACATAGAAAGCATTTGTCAAGGAGACCGTTGCATTCATGGTCTTGCCCGTATCGATTCCGCCGGTTGCCATCCCGACGAAACTAAACGCCGCCGTACCGGTTATATTCCAAAAACTGAAAGGAGATGTTGACAGTTCCAAGGAAGGAGACAATGAACGGGAGACATAGCCCATCGAGACCCCATTCTGTCTGAAGGTAGAGGAAGACCGGAAGAATGAGAGCCGCCCGGATAATTTGCCGTTGATGGCATACAGACCCTTGGTAATCTCAGCAGATGAAATCCAGCTTCCTGAATCCACGGTCTCGCCGGAGTAGTAACTCAAAATGTAGTTTTCCAGCACATCTCTCCCGCTCAGGAGGCTTTTTGTCTTGTTGAGGCTGGTATTCAGGCGTATATACCAACCTCTTACAGGCTCACGGATAATCATCTCTCCTCGGATATACCGCTCCGGAAGGAACGCAAGAGACTCCTGTCCTCGGTACAGGCCGTCATGGTCGTAAAGGATCAGGACGGATCCGAGATCTTGGATGTCCGGTTTGCTGGTGGAGATTCCTCCTTCCATCGAGGCTACGAAGCGCCCCGTTTCATATTTCAGACCCAGGGATTCATCGGAAAGGAGCTTGCCTTTCCGATAGGAACCATATCTGGCCATGTCATAATGGATATCTCCGTTGGCGTCCGCAGAGAAAGCCCCTTTTCGGTAAGACAGTCTCCAGGACAGGCCTCCAGTGAGATAAGATGCCCGGGATTGTTCTTCTCTCTCTCCGGGGACTTGCTCCTCCGGGATTCCCTCAAGGGAAGCCTCCCTTTCCAGATAAGTCCATTTCAAAACAGGCTGCAGCGAAAGGGTGATGTTTCCCCGTGAGCGCTGTATGCTGTTGAATGACAGGTCCTCGAATATTGCGGAAGTCTTGATGCCTTGCCTTTGGGGACCAGTCAGAATTTCAAGACGCTCATCAAAACCAGACAGTTGGGTGTAACTCTTCATCCCCAACGCCCGGCCAGTACCTGTTCTGAACAACATGTTGAGAGTGTTGTTGATGTCCCAGTTTTTCCGGTTGCCTCTCTGGCGGCGGGTGTCCTCACCGGACACGTCAGCAGTTCCGGAGCTTCTTCCGATGTCGGCAAACAGGACATCGCTGATGTAGTGCCGACTGGCGTTATCCGCATATGATATTCTTCCCGTCAGTTTGTCGCCACTCTCAAGTCGTTCCTCTCGGTAGGACAAACTTTTGTTCGGGCCGTCTGCGAAGTGATAGGTGGACGTCTTGTTGCTGGAGGAGTTCCTCTCGTCTAACGAGTACGAGATAGTCGCCCCCCACTTGACATTCTCTGAAGGAGCCAACGTATTGACGGAACGTGTATCAAAAGACTTGTTGAACAAAGACCTCGCATCGGTCAAAGGGGCTTTGGCAGAAGCTAGATTCAATTTGCTGTCGATGGAATACCGGTTGTCTGCTATCGGCAATCTGAAATAGGAGGCCTCCCTTTCGGGCTTGCCGCTGGCGTCGAACCCGGCATCGAGCACAGAGGAGAATCCTTCTCTAAGCCAAAAGGCCGTCAGGCTTTCCGAGTTGGGAATGTAAGGTTCCCCGGCTTGGTAACCACCACTGGCTGTCCCGAGGATGTTGACCTTCCCCCTGGCTTTCTCGTCAAGCACAATGTTGACAGCCGCCTGATCGGATTCCATTATCTCCCTCAACATCTTGATGTACTGATGGTTCCGTATTACCTCAACCTTCTTTACGGCGTCAACGGAAAGCTTTTTCGTCGCCAGATTATAATTGCCCTCCAGCACATCTTTCCCATTGACATAGAAGTGTCCCAAATCCTTCCCATCCACTTTCAGATGTCCGGAGGAGGTTACTTCTATTCCGGGAAT
The DNA here is from genome assembly GCA_017557535.1 of Bacteroidales bacterium. Taxonomy (GTDB): domain Bacteria; phylum Bacteroidota; class Bacteroidia; order Bacteroidales; family UBA932; genus Cryptobacteroides. Next base: position 2,769 of record JAFYYM010000089.1, read on the forward strand.
CCTTTTCATCATATCCCCCAGCACCAGGTCATCCCTTGTCGTCAATGCCTTGACATTATATGCCGTCGTATCACCGTAGGCATGGACTTTTCGTTCCTGTACGACGGCCTCCTTAATGATCAGTGGCTCCTGCTCGAGCGTGATTTCCAAATCCTTCTCATAAGGAGGTGAAAGTGTCCTTTCCTTATAGCCGAGCAAAGCTATTCTGACGGTGCTTACCTCGCCTCCGACAGTGATGGAAAACCTTCCCTCTTTATTGGTCATGACATAGGCCAGCGTCTCTCCGTTGACATTCAATACGCGGACGATAGCCCCGGGGAGCGCCTCTCCACTCTCCGCATCACTAACCGTCCCTCTGATTTCCTGGCCATACAGTGGGAAGGTGGGCAGTATAATCAATGCGGCGACCACAATGATCCACCGTAAAGAAAGAGAAGACATGATTAGTCTTTTTCCAAAATGACGACATCCCGTAATGGAGTCTCTTTTGCCGGTGGAGTAATCATTATTCCGGGTGCTCTGCTCATATGCATGCTCCTGAATCTGCCCGGAGTTTTGAAAAACTGATTAAGCATCGCCCTGTGCTCCTTTCTGCTGACCTTGATATAGGGGTATTCTGGTTTCTCAATGAATCCAGGGATGGCTGTAACGGAGACGGCTTCGAATCGACATAGACCGCCAGAATCGCTGGCGAGAAGGATTGTTCCGGGAAGCCCCCTGAGTTTCCATGGACCGACGGAGGCTGGGATATCCTCCGTGTACCAAACCTCGTAAGACCGTCCTCTGAAAGAGCCGGTCGCCTTATGGCAGTCATATCCGCAGATTACCTTTCTTTCCTGGCTGATTCTCCAGTCTATGGAAGGAGGGGTCTCAGTATATTCGAAATCCTCGGTGGCGAATCGGCAGACGAAGGTGAGTTCTCCCGAGGTGAGATTTGTATAATAACAGTCATTGATGAACACAGGATTGGCATTGGCGAACAACTTGGTTCTGAATACGACTTGTGATCCGCCTGATTGTAAAGCCGAATCCGCCGCATGCAGAAGCGGAGAATAGTATTTCGAGTACCGGCTTCCGATCTGCAGGATCATCTCGTCCTTCAGTCCCTCCTCTGGGTTATCAGTGAAAGACAAGAATGTTTTGTATCGTATGACGGTTTTCAGGTCATCCAATTTGTCATAGGAATAGCCCTGTCCATCCAGTGTGGTTACTCCATCTGCAAATATCGTTGCTTTTCCGAAATCAGACTCTGTTACAATGATTGTATTCTGTGCCTTGAGTGAGAAGCAGAGGCACAGGCAAAAGACGAATAGACAGAAAACCTTATTCATCTCTTATTCATCTATTGGTTCTATCGAATAGTATACTTTTCCGTCAATCGTAACCGACTTCGCAGGTTTTCCGTTCAATGTAACGCTCCCGTCCGCTTCTTTCTTTATGCCGATAAGGCCCTGCAATGTCTGTTTCGGGTCGTTTTTCGCCTTTTTTGTCTGGATCATGATGACTTCAGCA
>JAFYYM010000090.1 GCA_017557535.1 Bacteroidales bacterium
AATCGAGTCAAGAACCGTGATAAGAGATCTCGCCCTAACCAATCTTGATAGAATTGAGTTTCAGCAAGTTTCAGGAAGAAAAATGAGTTTGAGCTAGTTTCAGCTAGTTTGAACTAGTTTGAGCTATTTCCCGATGCAGAATCTATCGAAGATCTTCCCGAGAATTTCGTCGGGAGTGACTTCTCCTGTGATGCCGCCGAGGTGATAGAGGGCGGAGCGAAGATCTTCCGCAATGAGATCGGGAGTTAGGCCGGAGGAGAGGGAAGCGCTAGCCCTGGATAGGGCAGAACCTGCTTCAGAAAGAGCCTGAAAATGTCTCAAATTTGTCACGATAGTCTGGTCAGAATCCAAAGTAAGGTCTTTTTGAGACTCTGAGAGGGCATTTCGGAGAGAATCTAGCCCGAAACCAGTTTTCGCAGAAATATATAGTTTAATTACCTTATTATCAACATAAGAAACAGAGTTGTTTAATAAGCTAACATTTATGTTATCACCCAAAATATCAGCTTTATTAAGCAAAACTATCAATTTCTGGCACGAAGGATCAATCTTAGATACAATATCAGAAATTGAAGACTCGTTTTCTTCTTCCGAAGACGAGACGTCAAGGACAGCGAGGACAACTGACGCTTCAGAAAGCTTCTTATAGGAGCGGGAAATCCCTATCTGCTCAACAGTGTCAGACGCCCCTCGAAGACCGGCCGTGTCAATAAACCTGAATAATACTCCATCAACGACCAAGGTCTCTTCGATGGTGTCTCGAGTTGTCCCGGGGATGTCAGAAACTATGGCTCTTTCCTCACCAAGAAGAGCGTTTAACAGTGTACTTTTACCGGCGTTAACGGCTCCGACAATCGCGACAGGAACACCATTCTTTATGGCGTTGCCTTGGCGGAAGGTGGAGGCCAAGGAACTGACATGGGCTATTGATTCATCAAGAAGAGAAGCCAATTTAGATCGATCCGCGAACTCGACGTCTTCCTCGGAGAAATCCAACTCCAACTCCAAGAGCGATGCAATCTCCAGAAGACGTGAGCGGATATCCTTGAGTTCAGAAGAAAAACCACCGCGAAGTTGGTTCATAGCGATCTTTAATGATGCTGAAGAAGAGGATGAGATAACGTCCGCTACTGCTTCAGCCTGAGCGAGATCCATCTTGCCATTTACGAAAGCCCGTCGTGTGAACTCACCAGGCGATGCCATGCGTGTACCAGCAGCGCATAGAAGCCTCAATATCTCCGACGCCACAAAGGAAGAAGCGTGGCATGTAATTTCCGCTGAGTCTTCTCCCGTGTATGAATGGGGAGCCCGGAAAACACTGACAAGTACCTCATCAACCACCTCTTTAGACTCGTTATAAATCACTCCGTATCTCACTCTTCCTGATGGAGTTTCGTATATTGATTTGGACTTGCACTTCACAACATCGCCCACTATTTGCAAAGCCTTCGGACCACTGACTCTCAGCAATGTGACCGCCCCCGTTCCAGGCACTGTGGCAGGAGCGGCGATGGTATCTTCAAAAAGGGAATAATCCATATCTTTTAAAATCTGATGCGAAATTACTTAAAAATGTGTACATTTGCCAAGATAAATGAACGTCCCCATGTCCCGACAGACCAGAATACCACTGACCATCGAGGCGCCTAAAGGCGCGAACGGGATTGTTCGCCACTTTAATAGTTTCGCCGGCCATTTCATTTCAATTTGAGATGGTCGTTTTTTTATCCCGCTCAGCAAAGGCATGATAAGCGGCAAAGAATAAGAGTTTATAAATATATGAAAGGACGAAAAGGAGCGACACTGCGGTTGGAGAACGGAATGGAGTTCCGTGGTTTCTCCTTCGGCTATGATGGCCCCACGGACGGTGAGGTTGTTTTCTCCACCGCCATGGTCGGCTACCCGGAGAGTCTCACAGACCCATCGTATTCCGGGCAGATCTTGACAGTAACCTACCCTCTTATAGGTAATTACGGTGTCCCACAGGAAGGCCCGGACGAGAAGGGGATATCAAGGAACTTCGAATCCGAGAAAATATGGGTGCGAGGGCTTGTGATCAGTGATTATTCCTTCGACTACAGCCATTGGGACGCTGTGAAAAGTCTTGACGAGTGGCTCAAGGAACAGAAGATTCCAGGTATATTCGGGATAGACACCAGGGCCGTAACCCAGGTCCTCAGAGAGAGAGGTTCGATGCTTGGTATGATCGTTCCTGACGGGGTGACAAAGGATTTCCCGGTGGACGACCCGAATCTCATAAACCAGATTGCCCTGGTAAGCTGCAAAGAGCCAATTATTTACGGAGAAGGTCCCAAGACCGTTGCCATGGTCGATTGCGGAGTCAAGCACAACATCCTCCGATGCTTCATGGAAAGGGGAGTGAGAGTGATAAGGGTTCCCTGGGACTATGATTTCAACACCCTTGAATACGATGGCCTGTTCATCTCCAACGGTCCCGGCAACCCCCAGTTCTGCAATATCACAGTCGCTAATCTCCGGAAGGCGATGGAAGGCGAAAAGCCTATTTTCGGAATATGCATGGGAAACCAGTTGCTGGCCAGGGCCGGAGGTGCCAACACCTACAAGCTCAAATATGGTCACCGAAGCCACAACCAGCCTGTCAGGATGGTCGGCACTAACCGTTGCTTCATCACTTCACAGAACCACGGATTCGCCGTGGACGACAAGACTCTAGGCAAAGACTGGGAACCATGGTTCGTGAATATGAATGACGGCACCAACGAAGGTATCCGCCATAAGAGCAAACCATTCTGCTCCGTCCAGTTCCATCCTGAGGCCTCCAGCGGCCCGACCGACACCAATTTCCTGTTTGACGAATTCATCGGAAAGTTATGAGAAACACAGACATAAAGAAAGTTCTGATCCTCGGTTCCGGCGCCTTGAAAATCGGCCAGGCCGGTGAGTTTGATTATTCCGGCTCCCAGGCGCTGAAGGCTTTAAGGGAGGAGGGGATTGAGACTATCCTTATCAATCCCAATATCGCTACTGTACAGACCTCAGAGGGTGTCGCGGATAAGATCTATTTCCTTCCGGTGACTCCTTTCTTCGTCGAGAAAGTGATTGAGAAAGAGCGACCACAGGGCATCCTGCTATCATTTGGTGGACAGACGGCCCTTAACTGCGGAGTCGAGCTTTACGAGAACGGCGTTCTGGATAATTACGGAGTCAGCGTTCTGGGCACTCCTGTCCAAGCCATCATGGACACTGAGGACCGCGACCTGTTCATCAAGAAACTGGATCAGATCGATGTCAAAACCATAAAATCTCATCCCGCCTCAAACATTGAGGAAGCCAAGAGAGCGGCGAAAGAGCTGGGCTTCCCTCTGATAATCAGGGCCGCCTATGCCCTCGGAGGACTCGGATCCGGTTTCTGCGACAACGAGGAGCAACTTGAGGAAATTTGTGAGAAAGCCTTCTCATTCTCCCCGCAGGTTCTCGTCGAAAAGTCTCTGAAAGGGTGGAAAGAGATTGAATATGAAGTTGTTCGTGACCGCTATGACAACTGCATCACGGTCTGTAACATGGAGAACTTCGATCCGCTTGGCATCCACACAGGCGAGAGTATAGTTGTGGCACCTTCGCAGACGCTTTCCAATAACGATTATTACTTCCTCAGGGAGCTATCCATAAGGATTGTCCGGCACATAGGGATAGTGGGAGAATGCAACGTCCAGTTCGCTTATGACCCTGACGCCATGGATTATCGTGTGATTGAGGTCAACGCCCGGTTGAGCCGTTCTTCCGCCCTGGCCTCAAAGGCTACTGGCTATCCTTTGGCTTTCGTTGCTGCCAAATTAGGGCTTGGCTACGGGCTGTTCGATTTGAAGAATTCCGTGACCAAGACCACACCGGCATTTTTCGAGCCTGCCCTGGATTACATCGTTTGCAAGATTCCACGCTGGGACCTCAGCAAATTCCACGGAGTTTCCCGCAAGATCGGCTCATCAATGAAATCAGTAGGCGAAGTCATGGCCATTGGGCGCAGTTTTGAGGAAGCGATCCAGAAGGGTCTGAGAATGATCGGACAGGGTGCCCATGGCTTCGTCGGCAACAAGGAGCTGCAGGTCGCTGACATAGAAACCGCGCTCCGGGAGCCTACTGACAACCGTGTATTCGTGATTTCCAAGGCCATGAGGGCCGGCTACAGCGTTGACAGGATCCACGAGCTCACAAAGATCGACAAGTGGTTCCTGAATAAGCTTGAGAACATTGTCCTCACGTACGAGGATATGCACAAATATGACAAGATAGATGATATGCCCGAGGATCTTCTCCGTCTGGCCAAGAAGGAAGGCTTCTCAGACTTCCAGATCCAACGGGCCGTGTGGAAAGATGCGGGAAGCTCGACAGAGAATATCGACAAGGTAAGGAGCTATCGCAAGTCTCTGGGTATCATACCTGTCGTCAAGCAGATAGACACGCTGGCAGCTGAGTTCCCGGCGCTGACCAACTACCTCTATCTCACCTACAACGGCACTAAGAGCGACATTGAATATGAGAACGATGGCAGATCGGTCATAGTCCTGGGCTCTGGCGCCTACAGGATCGGCTCATCGGTAGAGTTTGACTGGTGCTCGGTAACATGCCTTAAAACCATCCAGGAACACGGTTTCAGGGGAGTCCTAATTAATTACAATCCCGAGACAGTGTCAACAGACTACGATGAGTGCGACCGCCTCTATTTCGACGAGTTGACCTTCGAGAGAGTGATGGATATCATCGAGTTGGAGACTCCTCACGGGGTTGTTGTCTCAGTGGGCGGCCAGATTCCCAATAATCTGGCTCTGAGACTCCACAAGCATGATGTCCCGATTCTCGGTACGAGCGCCATGGACATTGACAAGGCCGAGGACCGTCATAAGTTCTCGAGTATTGTCGACGCTTTGGGTGTTGATCAGCCCGAATGGAAAGAACTGACGACGATGGACGATGTCGAGGATTTCATACGGACCGTCGGTTTCCCGGTCCTTGTCAGGCCTTCCTACGTCCTTTCTGGCGCCGCTATGAATGTATGCCACGATGAGAAGAAACTCAGACACTTCCTGTCTCTCGCCTCTGAGGTCTCGCAGGAGCACCCTGTGGTGATCAGCAAATTCTATCAGCGCGCCAAGGAGATAGAGTTCGACGCAGTGGCTGATGGGGGAGAAGTTATCGCATATGCCATATCAGAGCATATTGAGTACGCTGGAGTCCATTCAGGTGACGCCACAATCCAGTTCCCGCCACAAAAGCTATATGTCGAGACTGTCAGGAGAATCAAGAAGATCGCCCGCGCTATCGCCGGCGCCCTGCACATATCTGGGCCATTCAACATCCAGTTCCTGGCCAAGGAGAACGCCATTAAGGTGATCGAGTGTAACCTGCGGGCTTCCAGGAGTTTCCCGTTTGTCTCCAAAGTCTTGAAGATAGACTTTATAGAGCTGGCCACAAAGGTGATGCTCGGTCTTCATCCGGCCCCGCCACAAAAAAGCGCTTTTGACCTCGACTATGTGGGTGTGAAATCCTCACAGTTCAGCTTCGCCCGCCTCGAGGAGGCGGATCCGATGCTTGGCGTGGATATGAGCTCCACCGGAGAGGTGGGTTGCCTCGGAGACGATCTAAACGAGGCTATTCTCAAATCCCTCCTCTCGGTTGGACAGCGTATTCCTGAGAAAAGGATATTGCTTTCCACTGGTGACCCGCTACAGAAGGCCGACATGCTCGGCACCTGCAAGATCCTGGTCGAGAAGGGATATGAGCTATTCGCTACCGGCGGCACGTATAAATACCTCGTCGAGAACAGCGTGCCGGCCACAAAGGTCCTCTGGCCCAGCGAATGTGAGAATCCGATCTACAAGGGAAGGTTCAAGCCGGCGGTGGAAATGATTCAGAACAAGGAAGTAGACATGGTGATTATTATCCCAAAAGACTTCAGTGAGCTGGAGCTTTCAAATGGCTATAAAATAAGAAGGGCGGCCATTGATTTCAATGTACCGCTCTTCACTAACGCCCGTCTGGCCACCGCCTTTGTCAGGTCCTTCTGCAATACCTCTCTCGAGGATATTCAGATTAAATCCTGGGACCAGTACTAATAGGAATCGTAGAATTTCGCATCCCTCGGCGATACTTTGTTCATATTGTCGAGGAGCATTTCGTTGGTCTTGTACTCATCCATCAACTGAAGCATGAAATTCATCGCCTCAGTAGGATTCATGTCGGCCAGAAGCTTGCGCAGGATCCAGATCCTGTTAGCCACATCCTTGCTGTAAAGCAAGTCATCACGTCTAGTGCTTGAAAGGACCACATTGACGGCGGGGAATATACGCCTGTTCGCCAAGGTCCTGTCGAGCTGGAGCTCCATGTTGCCGGTGCCCTTGAATTCCTCGAAGATGACGTCGTCCATCTTGGAACCAGTCTCCGTCAACGCTGTCGCGAGGATTGTGAGTGAACCGCCACCCTCGATATTTCGCGCGGCTCCGAAGAAACGCTTCGGCTTCTGGAGGGCGTTGGCGTCCACACCACCGGTCAAAACCTTTCCGGAAGCAGGCTGTACAGTGTTATATGCCCTTGCCAGCCTCGTGATGGAGTCAAGGAGAATCACAACATCGTGGCCACACTCAACAAGTCGGCGGGCCTTCTCGAGAACCATATTGGCTACCTTGACATGCCTCTCAGCAGGTTCGTCGAATGTGGAAGCGACCACCTCAGCCTTAACGCTGCGGCTCATGTCAGTAACCTCCTCCGGACGCTCGTCGATAAGGAGCACAATCTCGTAGACTTCCGGATGGTTGTCCGCGATAGCGTTAGCTATAGACTTGAGCAGCATTGTCTTTCCGGTCTTGGGCTGGGAGACGATGAGGCCTCGCTGGCCTTTGCCGATAGGAGTGAACATGTCTACAATGCGGCAGGAAACGTCACTCTGGTGACCATGACCGAGAAGGTTGAACTTCTCATTCGGGAAAAGGGGAGTGAGGAAGTCAAAGGGAACACGGTCACGGATATAGTCCGGAGTGCGTCCGTTGATATACTTAATCCTCACAAGCGGGAAATACTTGTCTCCCTCTTTTGGAGGACGTATCTCGCCTGTCACCGTGTCGCCGGACTTGAGAGCGTTGCTCTTGATCTGGCCTTGGCTGACATAAATATCGTCCGGAGAGTTTAGATAATTATAATCTGACGAACGCAGGAAGCCATATCCATCCGGCATTATCTCTAGCACGCCAGTGGCCTCCACAGTGCCCTCAAACTCGATCACTGGAGGTTTGGGCTTCTGCTGGTTATTCTGGTTCTGGTTGTTCTGGAATTTCTGCTGGTTCTGTCCGCCTTGCTGGCCACCGAACTTGTTTTTCTGCTTCTTCCCACCAAAATTATCCCTCTCAGATTGCGCAGCGGGATCGTCCTTGAGGTCGTCGAACAACTGATGGATGAACTCTTTCCCATCGATGGGCTTCTCTTGGGGCTTAGGTTCATTGACTGCGGGAGCATTGGCAGGCTCCACATTCTCGACCTTGGCTTTAGACTTTGGTTTATGACTCTTCTTGGAAGGAGGTGTGGATTCGGGCGATTTAGGCTGTTCTTTGACTTGCTCTATCTCGGGCTTAGGCTCAGCCTTCACCTCTGTCTTGACATCATTCGCCTCGGGTGCGGGCTGCTGAGTCTTGGGCTTACGGCCGCGTTTGGACTTAGGCTTGTCCTCCGCCTTTTCAGCAGCTTCGATCTCGACCCCGACAGCGGCGGTCGGCTCATTCTTCTGCTGAGGTTCAGCTTTCTTGGGCCTTCCGCGTTTAGCTTTAGGCCTCTCTATAGGTTGGAGCGACGCTGCGGTCGCCTGGGCGTCAAGAATAGCGAAAGCCAGGTTCTCATCAGTCATCTTTCTTGCATTCTTCACCTGGTGTTCCTGAGCAACATTCTCAAGTTGCTCTCGACTCATTTGAGTGAGTTCAAATAAACTGTATGGCATAAAAAAGGGGGTTTCTTATCTAAGACAACGCGAAGATAAGCAAAAAACACAAAAATACAAACTATCTATCCCAGTAGCTGGTGCTCTTCTTGAACCTCAGCAAGTCCGAGAGCGCCGCGGCGTTTGCGGAGATTATGAATGAATATGACTGGTACATTCCGGCAGGCACCCAAGACACGGCGATATTGAAGCAGTGAAGGTCGTATTTGAATGACATCTGGGAAGTGGTCATCTTCATCGCGACAAAATCCCATCCCGTCTGCGCCTGAACAGACATTTTCGGCGTCAGCTGCAGATTGCCGGATACGCCAAGGGTCTGGGTGTACCTATCATTCTTGAACAGCTGCTGGTTAACATAGCTGTAGGACCTGCTCATTGATAGGGAATAATTGAAATTGAGGCTCCATGGCACGTTGGGGTTGGTGTAATACAGCCAACCTCCAGGTATGTACTCTCCCGTCACAGGATGGTAATAAATCCTCCTGTAATAATCCGCCGGACTTCCTCCTTTCGTATTACCGTCATTCCCTTTGAAAGCTCCCTTGCCGGAGAGGGAATATGACATGGAAGCGCTGAAATTCGTCAGACGGAGGGGCACACCAGTCTGAATAATATTAAACTTGTTGATCCTGGTTCCTCTCTCATTGATCGCATATGGATCGAAATTCAGGTTACCGTTGATTCCAAGCTTCCCGAAGATCGAGGTTGACATACTGATGCCCACATTGTTCATACCCAATGAGTCAGCCAGGAAATTGTAACCTGTGTTGATGTTTAGCTGGTCAAGGATCTTAACCTTCTTTGACCCGGTCCCGGTCGTGTCTTTCGGATCACGTACTTTGGCCTCGAGGTTATTGCCGATTGACAAGCTCATCGTGGCTGACCGGCCTCTACCAGGGACTGAGTTCAACTGTCCCGAGTACTTGTTATACTCATATTTCCTTTGAACGCCCAATGTGTCAGTATACTCAAGCGTACGGTATCCGTTGAACGCCTTTGCCTTGTCAGGGCTGAAACTCATGCTCAAACTCGGTGAGACGACATGCCTCAAAGCCTGTAGTCTGTGATAATTGCCGAAATTGAACATTCCGTAAAGGCGGGTGCTCATCGAGACTGACCCGGAATAATCATGAGTCGCGCCAAATGTGGACAAAGGAGAGCTCATCTTTGTCTCGACCCTATTGGTCTCAGGATTGAAGACGGCGTTCGTCTCCCTGAAGAACCAGTTCATTCCGTAATTCACCGAAGGCGTGAAATTCAAGTAGTTGAATAGAGTGAAAGACGGGAGGCCGATATTGAATTTATGGGACATTCCATTGTTGAACTTGTCAAGGAATCCCGGCTCCCCGAACTCTGAGGCCTTGAAATTAACCTTGTTCTGAAGCGTGGTGTTGTAGGCGAGTGAGAACTTCTCGTAGAACCTCTCCTTACCGACACGGTTCTTTATCTTGAATGGATAGAACCTGGTGACCGAGAATGTGACGTTAGGAAGGGTGAATGAATATGAGCTGTCCCTGGAGTTCTGACTGTGCAGAGCGTTCACTGACAGGTTGAATTTGCCGTTCCAGTTCTTCGAGAATGAGACTGAGGATGATATCTGGTTCTGCAACGCATCGGAGATTGACCGGGAGTTGTAACGGCTGTTCGAAGGGCTTGAGAAATTGACAGAAGCCGAGAACGACTGTCCTGGGTGTGCCTTCGCATCCTGGGAGTGAGACCACTTCAGACCGAAATTCTTGCTTTGGAAGAAATCCGTGCTGCCTCGCTCACCAGTCTGGTCGACTGAATAATTGAAAGCGAAGTTACCGGAGAACTTGTAATTGACCTTATACCTGGAGTTGATGTTCGCCGCCCAAGATCCAAGGGTGTAGTAGTCTCCGGTCATGGATATATCGAAAAAGTCTCCAATCACGAAATACATTCCAGCGTCCCTGAGGTAGAAACCGCGGGCGTTCTCCTCGCCGAAAGACGGCATGAGCATACCTGTCGCCCTTTCAGGGCGTTTTGGTATGAAACCGAACGGAATCGCGACAAAAGGAAGATCAACATCCTCCACGACAAGGTGCGCAGGTCCGAAAACCGTCTTTTGTGAAGGCCTGGTGACGACTTTGGCGGAGGAAAGCTTGAGATAATAGTGGGGATGCTCCAGGTCGCAGACAGTGTACTTGCCCTGTGTGATATTAATAGACCTGTCGGGAAGCATCTTTATGTTCTTGCCGTGGAGTATACCGTCATCTTCCTGAGTGATCATGTTGGTGATTCTGGCCTTTCTCGTGTTGAAGTTGTACTTGATTTCCTCCATGTTGAAAGTCTGCTTGCCCTGGGTCATCACAGGCTGGCCCTTCCATTCACCGGTAAGAGTATCGTAAGTGCCTCTGGCAAAAACGGTTCCGCTGTTCATGTCATACTCCATGTAGTCAGCCTTGAGCTTAATATTCTCATAGCTGACCTCCACGTCTCCCCAGTAATACATTTTCCTTTGCCCGTCAGTGAACACCTGCTTTGAGGAGTCCTTGGCGGCGGAGAAGGCTGGCTTGGAGATTGAGCTTTTCTTGAGAAGATCCAGTGAGTCGGCTCGTGCGCGGCTGATCGAGTCCCTTCTGAGGGTAAGGGAATCTTTGATCTCAGGGATAGTGTCCTTTAAGGCGAGAGTATCCTTGACGACGAGAGTGTCAGGGACCTGCTCTTTCTCCATATCTTTCTCAGTCCGAGCGGCTACCCTGGCCGCGCGACGATCCCTCCGGGGATTCTGGCCAAAAACCGTCAACCCAGTGAGAAACGCGACAAACAATGCCAATATTATAGTATATGTATGCTTTTTGGAATGCAATTTTATTCTTAAATTCGCGATAACAAATATACGACTATTTTGGATATCATTCGCAATTTTCTTGCCGTAGTCTCAGTGGTCGCGCCTTTTCTGGCGACCGTGCCCGCATTCGGGCAGGCCTCATCTTCGCCCATCAAGCTCTCGACAGTCGTCATCGACCCGGGGCATGGAGGCAAGGATGCCGGCTGTATCAGTCCGAGCGGCAAGACCATGGAGAAGACAGTCGTGCTCAGCATAGCTTCCCGCCTGGCAGAGAAAATCCGCACCGGGTATCCGGATGTCAATGTCATAATGACAAGGACCGACGACAGTTTCGTCGAGCTGCAGGGGAGGGCCGATATAGCTAACAAGGCAAAAGCCAACCTTTTCATTTCCATACACGTGAACTCTGTCGACGGAAAGAAATCAGGGCCCAACGGCTATTCAGTCCACATCTTGGGGCAGTACACCAGCAAGAAAAAGGATCTCTATGCCGGAAATATGGAAGTCGTCCGCAGGGAGAACTCCGTGATCATGCTCGAGGACGATTACACCACAAAGTATGAGGGTTTCAATCCCTCGGACCCCGAGTCGTATATTTTCATGAACCTGATGCAGAACTCTTTCCTTGAGCAAAGCTTCAAGTTCGCCCGCTTCATTGACGAGGAGATGAAAGGAGGAGCGTTCAAGGCTAGCCGAGGCATCTCACAGGATCCTTTCTATGTACTTTGGAGAACGGCGATGCCCGCTGTCCTGGTCGAATGTGGTTTCATGTCCAATCCTTCCGACCGCGAGGCTCTGATCTCCTCGGCTGGGAAAGAGAGAATCGCCACTGACCTATACAAGGCGTTCGTGAAATATAAGAAGGATTATGATGGCGCCTCAGCTGTCGCTCCTGTAACCCCCGCCATTCCAGAAAAGGCTCCTGAGGTCGAGCCCAAAACAGAGGAGCCAAAGCCCCAGGTCACTGAAGAGCCAGCTGAGAGCGAGGCCGAAACCAAGGCTGAGACTGAAGTGAAGGTCGAGGAACCCGTTTCCGACGGAGTGATTTATGGAATCCAGGTATTGGCTTCATCCAAGGTCATGTCTCCCTCTGACAAATATTTCATGGGTCACGATATGGGGAGCTACAAGGTGAATAATCTTTACAAATATGTGATCTGCCGTTCGAGCGATTTATCACAGGTCAAGGAGTCGTTTTCAACAGTGAAAAGTTCATATCCTGATAGCTTCATCGTGAAGGTTGAAAATGGCGCGGTCACCAGGGTCAAGTAGCCTCAATATAGAAGTCGTTCATCCATCGTTATTTAGCATTTTTACCCTTTCGGGAAGTAGCTGATTATTAGCCAATTAAGGTAATCGGCTTTGTCGATTGGTTTTCTCTATATAAGGAAAATAAAAATCAAAAACAATAATAAAAAAGTTTTTTTATAAAGTTATTTTCCTCCATTTTTGCACTTGAAAGCGAGAGGAAGAATCCTCCCTGGCTGAACCACTTTTTTACAGATATTAATGACTGAACTGGAAAGACATATTTCAGTATGGAATGAGTGTCTTAGGATCTTCGAACAGAACGTTGATCCGAAGCAGTTCAGTGTGTGGTTCAAGACCATAGTTCCGGTCTCTCTCGAGGGCTCGACATTGACTTTAGAGGTTCCTACGGATTTCTTCAGAAGCTATCTAGAGGACGCATATCTCCCCATCATCAAAATGGCGCTTCGCAGGGTGATCGGCCCTGACGCCAAGTTGATGTACAGGATTCATCCTGTCAGGAAAGAGGCCCCAATGGTATTCAGCGCCTCCCACGGCAACGTCCCTGAGAACAAATCGGTGATGCTCAGCACCTTCCAGGCGTCAAGCAATCCCGGTCCTTTCGTGTTCCCTGGTCTTCAGAAGGTGAAGATCAACCCCAGGTTGAATCCTGCCTACTGCTTCGAGAACATGGTGAAGGGGGAGTGCAACAAGATGGGGATTAACGCTGGCGTCAACATCTCAGACAAACCTGGCAAGACTCCCTTCAATCCACTCTTCGTGTTCGGAGGCCCCGGACTCGGAAAGACACATCTTGCCCAAGCCATTGGTATCGCGATTCATGACTCTTACCCGGACCTGATAGTCCTATATGTCACTGGCAACGAGTTCAAGACCCAGTACATGAACGCTGTCCACCAGAACAAGCTGGCGGATTTCATGGCCTACTACATGAGGATCGACGTCCTGATTGTCGATGATATCCATGAGCTTGTGGGACCTGCCTCGCAAAACGCTTTCTTCAACATTTTCAACCATCTCCACCAGTCAGGGAAGCAGCTTGTCTTCACTTCAGACCGTGCCCCCGTTGATCTCATGAACTTTGAGGAGAGACTGCTCTCCCGTTTCAAGTGGGGACTGTCCGTTGAACTCGAGAGGCCTGACATGCCCACAAGGCTCGCCATGTTGAAAGCCAGGTGCGCCCGCGAGGGTGTCTCTGTCGACGAGAGTGTCCTTGAGCTTCTCGCTTCGAAAATCAGGTCCAATTTCCGCGAGCTGGAGGGTGCCTTGATCTCGCTGATCGCCAGCGCGACGCTCTGCCATGAGGAAATAACCATGGAACTGGCGGAGAGAGTTACAGGTAACATAGTCAGCGAGGAGCGTGAAGATGTCACCATGGACAAGGTCCAGGATGTTGTCTGCGAATATTTCAACATCACCCGCGAGACCTTGCTGTCCAAATCCAGGAAAAGGAATATCGTCCAGGCCCGCCAGATAGCGATGTACCTGAGCCGCAATCTTATTGGCGGCTGCTCCTTGTCGACGATTGGTATGGAGCTTGGAGGAAAAGACCATGCTACAGTGCTGCACGCATGCAATACGGTGTCGGATCTGATGTCCACCGACAAACTGTTCAGGCAATATGTCTCCGACATCGAAAGGATGCTTGTTCCTGTAGCCAGATAATTAATACTGGCGTCAATATGAATTCATCCAGAGTACTTGAGATCTTCAAGGAGATTACCCGTATCCCGAGGGAATCGGGACATGAGGAGCTCATTAAAGCTTTCCTTATCAATTTCGCCATTCAAAGGAACTTGGAATACAAGACCGATGAGGTCGGCAATGTCGTCATCGTCAAGGCGGCTTCGCCGGGAAAGGAGAATGTGCCTCCGATTGTCCTCCAAGGCCATCAGGATATGGTCTGCGAGAAAAGGA
This sequence comes from Bacteroidales bacterium, assembly GCA_017557535.1. GTDB lineage: Bacteria > Bacteroidota > Bacteroidia > Bacteroidales > UBA932 > Cryptobacteroides. Next base: position 13,959 of record JAFYYM010000090.1, read on the forward strand.
ACGGTGTGGAGCATGACTTCATGAAAGACCCCATCAACTATGTGATTGAGGACGGTTGGATGATCGCCAAGGACACGACGCTCGGAGCCGATGACGGGATTGGAGTCGCGGCTATGCTCGCCCTTCTGGAAAGTGATCTTCCCATGGGGAGGCTGGAATGCGTGTTCACCGTTTCCGAGGAGACCGGCATGGATGGAGCCTTTGGCATGGAACCCGGATTCTTCACTGGGAAAACATTGATCAATCTTGACTCTGAGGATGAGGGTCAGATGTTCATCGGCTGTGCCGGTGGGCTGGAGACATTCGCTTGTTTCGATTATACACCCGAGGACATTGCCCCTGGCTACGCTCCTGTCAAGATAGAGATAACCGGGGCCATTGGAGGCCATAGTGGTGACGACATCGACAAGGGCAGGGCGAACACCATTCAGATTATGGCTCGCTTCCTGTTCAGCGAGCTTCCATATGGAATGCGCCTCATAATGATCAAAGGTGGCAATAAACACAACGCCATAGCCCGTGAGTGCGAGGCCATAATCTCGGTCCGGGACAGGGAAGCTACCATCGCCCGCTTCAATTCATTCGCCGAGGATGTCAAGAGGGAATATTCCAGGACAGATCCCAATATCAAGATGAAAGCCGACAATTTCCGGTGCACTGAAAAACCCGTGGACTCCGATGTGGCTGACCGTCTTATCAAGGCACTTTTCGCATGCCCTCACGGCGTGGAATCAATGAGTCATGAGATTTCCGGCCTTGTGGAGACTTCCACAAACCTCGCCGCTGTACGCATGAGGCATTCCGGAAGGATTGAGGTATTGACTAGCCAGAGAAGCGCTATTCCGTCAGCAAGAAGGATGATCGCGGCCAAGGTGGAGGCTTGCTTCCTGCTGGCAGGAGCCACTGTACAGCACACTGCCGAATATCCGGGATGGGCCCCGAATATTGACTCTCCAATCCTCAAGCTGTGCGTTGAGTCCTACAAGCGGCTGTTTGGCTATGAGCCGGAGGTGAAAGCCATACACGCTGGTCTGGAATGCGGTCTCTTTGGCGAGAAGTTCGGAGACATCGACATGATTTCTTTCGGTCCGACCTTGAGAGGCGTTCATGCTCCCGGTGAGAAACTCGAGCTCGCATCACTTGACAAATTCGTCGAGCATCTCACGGATGTGGTAACTTCCTTCAAATAGCCATGGTCAAGATAGCCCCATCAATACTCGCCGCCGATTTCCTCAATCTGGAGAGGGATGTCAAGCTTGTCAACGACCACGCTGACCTGCTTCATTTTGACGTTATGGATGGATGCCTGGTTCCCAATCTGTCTTTTGGGTTCCCGGTACTAGACGCGGTTGCAAAAGTCACTGACATACCCCTTGATGTCCATCTCATGATCATCAATCCTGACAAGTACATCGAACGCTTCGCGGAAGCCGGAGCCGGTCTTATCAGTTTCCATCTGGAAGCGGCTGATGAGGCTGGTAAAGATCCTAGGGAGTATATCGCCCTGGCAAAGTCATGTGGCGTCAAGGCTGGACTGGCCATAGATCCTGACATTCCGGTAGAGAGGCTCTACCCTTATATTCCTGACGTGGATTTCTTCCTTATCATGTCTGTCTTCGCCGGATTCGGAGGGCAGAAGTTCATTCCAGAATCCATCGGAAGGATAGCCGCTTTGAGGGCCGAGATGGATAGGATAGGTATATTCAAGGATATCGAAGTTGATGGAGGGGTTTCGGCCTCAAACGCCCACGCTTTAGTCAAGGCTGGAGCCACTATGCTGGTCGCCGGAAGCTCGGTTTTCAAAGCGGAGGATCCGATTGGGGCTATTGCTCAAATGAGACTTTAGATAATATAGCTTATCTCCTTGAAGGCGAACTTTTTAAGTTCGCCATTTTTATCCTCCAAGCACAGCAATCCACCAGGAGTGACGCCAATAATTTTGCCTTCAAAAACCTGCCCGTCTGGGCAAGAAGCATATTCGTGGAAAGTGTCTTTGCGATACAGTAGAGACTCATACTCCTGACTGGCGGAAGAGGTGTCTCCGTCTGAAAGGACCCTTTTGAACGAATCCGCCAAGTATCCGGAGAGAATCTCAAGCTCAGCCACAAGGTCGAAACTCTTCCCGGTCAACACAGTCATTGATGTCGGGTTCAATAGTTGCGCAGGGAATTCTTTCTGGTTGACATTCAGTCCTATCCCGACGATGCTTGAGGCGATATTTCCAGAAGCCAAAGTGTTCTCGATCAACATCCCGCAGATCTTTTTGTTCCTGACATAAATGTCGTTTGGCCATTTGATTGAACATGCTATTCCCTTCTCATTGAGGTATTTGGCCACAGCGAGAGTAGCGGCTTTAGTGATAAGGAAACTCTTGTTGGCGGATAGTGCCGGGAATCCTTCCTCTCCAAATCGCAGCACCATGGAGAAGGTGAGATTCTCACCGCCCCTGGAATGCCATGTGTTACCTCTCTGCCCACGGCCGGCGGTTTGAAGGATAGCGGCGGCAACTGACAGATTGTCATACTCGGAAAAGTGCCTCCTGACCTCCTCCTGAGTGGAATCCGTCTCTTCCATCCACCTGATATTCAACTTATCAGCCATTGGCTCGGAAATTGTCGTTTTTTATTATATTTGTATGATTTAACAACGCGAAAATAACAAAGTTTATCAACAATATGATCACACACGACCTCAGAGTCATGGCTGACGCCATGCTTGACAAGAAGGCCCAGAATGTAATAGGAGTCGACCTCAGGTCGATAGGTACCGCGATCACTGACCATTTCATGATATGCGACGCCGCATCCACCACAAACGTCAACGCCATAGCCGACAATGTGATTGACAAAATGCGTGAATTGGGAAGGAAGCCTCTCCGCACCCAGGGGATGGAGAACAACTTCTGGATCATACTTGATTATGGTGACATCGTCGCTCACATTTTCCTGACCGAATACAGACAGTTCTACAGGCTTGAGGAACTCTGGGCGGACGCTCCGCAGAAAGAGTACAAAGACAGGCCGAAGACTAAAAAGAAGACAACAAATGCCGAATAAAGATAATGAGCCTCGTCGCCGAGTCTATAGGGTGAGGTTCAATTTCTCATGGTTTTACATACTACTCATCCTGGGGATTGGCTGGCTGCTGATGAACAACAGCGGCGCTAATCCTCAAAAGATCGAGTGGGCTGAAGTGAAAGAGATGTTCGCTGGCGGGGACATCAAGGAGATAACATATGTCAGAAACACCTACAAAGGTAACATCACGGTCAAACCTGACAGACTCTCCAAATATGCCGATAAGTTCGGCGGCAAAGTTCCTTCCAGCTCGCCGCATTTCATATTCCTTGTCTCAGACAAATTTGACGCCGAGAAGGAGTTCGGTGAACTCAATGCGACTCTTCCCGAATCTGACCAGGTCAAGATTGTGATCGAGAACGAGAGCCGCGCATGGGCAGACATCCTCGAATGGCTCATTTTCCCGATATTCCTGATCCTCATGTGGGTCTGGATGTTCCGTGGCATGGGTAAGAGCATGGGAGCCGGTCCCGGCGGCGCTGGCGGAGGTATATTCAATGTCGGGAAATCCACCGGCAAGCTTGCTGACAAAGAGAAGGTCAACGTTTCATTCAAGGACGTGGCCGGACTATATGGAGCCAAGGAAGAAGTCATGGAAATCGTTGATTTCCTGAAGAATCCGCAGAAATATACAGCCCTTGGCGGCAAGATTCCCAAGGGTGCCCTTCTGGTCGGCCCTCCCGGAACCGGCAAAACCCTCCTGGCTAAAGCTGTGGCTGGTGAGGCGAATGTTCCTTTCTTCTCGATATCTGGTTCCGACTTCGTGGAGATGTTTGTCGGAGTCGGCGCATCGAGGGTGAGGGACCTGTTCCGCCAGGCGAAGGAGAAGGCTCCCTGCATTGTGTTCATCGACGAGATTGATGCCGTGGGACGTGCCAGAGGCAAGAATGTGGGCTTTTCCTCAAATGACGAGAGAGAGAATACCCTGAACCAGCTTCTCACCGAGATGGATGGCTTCGACACCAATTCGGGAGTCATAATCCTGGCTGCCACGAACCGCGCGGACATTCTGGACAAGGCCCTAATGAGGGCAGGTCGCTTCGATCGCCAGATCCATGTTGAGCTCCCCGAGCTGAAGGAGAGGGAGGAGATATTCCAGGTCCACATGAGGGGTCTGAAGATATCCAAGGATTTCGACTTAAGCTTCATGGCTCAGCACACGCCTGGATTCTCAGGAGCTGACATCGCCAATGTTTGCAACGAAGCCGCCCTCACTGCCGCCAGGAAGAATAAAAGCGAGATTGACAAACAGGATTTCCTCGACGCTGTGGACAGGATAGTCGGCGGTCTGGAACGCAAGAGCTCCATTCTCACACCTACGGAGAAAAAGACTACGGCATACCACGAGGCTGGACACGCCACTGTAGGCTGGCTGCTGCCATATTCCGATCCCGTGTTCAAGGTGAGCCTCATCCCGAGAGGCGATGCTCTTGGACTGACATGGTATCTGCCAGATGAGAGGAAGATATTATCTAAATCATACCTGATGGATCAGATGTGCGCCCTGATGGGAGGCCGTGTCGCTGAGGAAATCATCAACGGAGAACCTGCCACAGGCGCCCTGAATGACCTTGAGAGGTTGACCAGAATCGCATACAACATGATCCAGTTCTATGGAATGGGCGAGAAGACAGGAGAGTTGTCTTTCTATGATTCCACAGGTTCCCGCGGCTACGATCTCACGAAGCCTTACAGCGAGAAGACCGCCGAGGTGATGGACCAGGAGGTCCGCGACCTGGTCGATGAGGTCCACGACAGAACCATGCGTATCCTGATGGATAATAAAGAAGGTTTTGTCCGCATGGCAAAGCTTCTCCTCGAGAAGGAAGTCATCTTCGCCGAGGACATAGAGAAGATATTTGGCCCGAAGGTAAAGCCCGCGGATCCGGAAGCAGAAGCGGAACCGGAGCAGCAGGAAACCACTGAAACAGAGGTGGATCATGAATAATGTGACTGTAAGGACAATATCGGGGATCGCCTTCATCATCGTGATGGTGGCATGCCTGATGTTCAACAAGTTTCTTTTCGCCGGGATGATGATATTCATCATGTCCGTCATGCTGGTGGAATTCTATGAGATCACGATGGGGCACAGCTACACCTTCTCAAAGGTGCTGGCCATTATAGCGGGGATATTCCTTTTCGGCATACTCTTCGCCGCGTCGACCTATCACATCCCGATGCGTTTCATCGCCCTCGCGATGATTCCGGTCTTCATCGTGATGATCAACTCCCTCTATGTCAAGGATAAGGATGAGTACGGCAAATTCTCGAATATTTACACAGGCCTCCTGTATATCGCCGTGCCTATAGCCCTCGGAAACCTTATCGCTTTCGACAAAGCCGGCAATTTCAGCGGAAACCTTTTGCTGTGTTTCTTCATAATCATCTGGTGTTCAGATGTGGGAGCTTTCGCTTTCGGCATCTCCCTGGGCAAAAGGTTCCCCCAAAAGCTTTTCCCGACCGTCTCTCCCAAAAAGACATGGATCGGTTTCATCGGGGGAGTGATCCTTTCCGTGGTCGCCGCATTCATCCTTTATGAGATAGGATTGCTGAAATTCCCCCTTATGCACTCGTTGATCCTCGCTTTGATCATGTCTGTCGCCGGGGTTTACGGCGATCTTTACGAGTCGCAATGGAAGAGAGTTTTTGGCGTGAAGGATTCCGGCAATATAATCCCGGGACATGGGGGATTGCTCGACCGCTTTGACAGCACATTGATGGCAATGCCTTTCGGGGCAATTTACCTGGCAATATTCGATCTTCTGTAAATAAACCGTAAATGAAAGGAATCAAAATAGATAAAGACTCTAAAGGGACAATCGCTACCTATTGGGCTGTGACCCTGGTGCTGGCTATAGTAGCTATCTTTTTTATAAGATCACCATGGATACTGGTCCCGATCCTGTTGCTATTGACCCTTTTCGCATTCTTCGTGTTCTGGTTCCATAGAGTCCCTGAAAGGGATATACCCCAGGGGGATGAGAGTTTGGTAACCTCTGTGGCCGACGGCAAAGTGGTGATCGTGGAGCGTGTCTACGAAGGGGAGTATTTCAAGGATGACCGCATCCAAGTCTCCATTTATATGGATTTCTTCGATGTCCACACCAATTTCTGGCCTATGACCGGGACGATATCTTATTACAAATATCACCCTGGAAGATATCTGCTCGCATTCCTCCCGAAATCTTCGGAGAAAAACGAGCATTCCTCGACCGCGATCAAGAATTCCCGTGGAGAAGTGTTCTTCAAACAGATAGCAGGAACATTCGCCAGGAGGATAGTATGCTACTCGGAAGAGGGAATGGAGGTTGACAGAGGCTCGCAGTGCGGAATCATAAAGTTCGGCTCCAGAATTGACATATTCCTGCCCCTGGACGCTGAGATTCTTGTCAAGGAAGGTGATTTCACAGTAGCGAGCGTAACTGAGATAGCGAGGCTCAAATAGCCTTTTCAGATTCAATTAACTCAAGAAGTTTATCGACAGCCTCTCCTTCTGGCACATGCCTTAGAAGGGGAGTCTTTCCTTTATAAATGGAGACCTTGCCGCCTCCTTCCCCGACATATCCCCAATCGGCGTCGGCCATCTCGCCTGGACCATTGACGACGCATCCCATCACCGCGATGACAGTGTCTTTGAGGTGGGAAGTCTTGGCCTTAACCTCAGCCAGAGCGGCCTGGATATTATACATTGTCCTGCCGCATCCTGGACAAGCGATGTATTCAGGCCTGTAGAACCGGCGTCTCGCGGCTTGCATCAGCTCATCAACCAGATAGGAGCCTTTTCCGGAAGATGCGATAGACACCGGTTCGCCCGCATCATCGAGATAGTCCCCGTCCAAAACAAGTTCATCCAATTCATTATCCAAAAGCCGCTTCCCAAAGTCACAAGAGACATCCAGAAGGAGGGTCTCGAAAGAAGGAGAGTGATATGTGGCGACGGCCTTCCTGCCTTCGAGCGATATGGAGGTCATCGAAGACACAATCTTCCTGCCATATCTGGCTGCGAGATAACGCGCGACTGGAAGCTCGTTCAAAGGAGACTCAGTCAATGATACCCGGATAGTGTCTCCAATCCCTTCAGAAAGCAGGGAGGATATTCCAACACAAGACTTCATACGGCCGCTGTCACCATTGCCGGCCTCGGTCACACCAACGTGCATCGGGAAGATATGTCCTTCCTTACGCATGGCATCATAGAGGGACCTGTAGGCATCCACCATGACCCTGGTATTACTGGATTTGAGAGAAACCACCACATTGAGGAAATCCTCTTCCAGACATACCCCAAGCCATTCCATCGCGGCTTTAGCCATGGCAGAGGGAGTATTGCCATATAGGTTGGTGATATATTCCCCCAAGGATCCGTGGTTGATTCCGACCCGGATCGCGGTACCGTGATCCTTGCAGACATAAATGAGTTCCCGGAAACGCTTGACAGCCTCGCTGTGATCCTTGTGGAAATTTCCAGGGTTGATACGGACCTTTTCGACAATTGGAGCCACCGCGATGGCGGTTTGCGATGAGAAGTGGATATCCGCCACTATAGGAGTTGTTATTCCTTCTGATCTTAGAGCGGATTTTATGCTCTTCACGCATTCCACATCCGGCAGACCAGGCACGGTGACGCGGATCATCTCAGCGCCGGAACCAGCCAAGGCGCGGCATTGCGAGACTGTGGCCTCCACATCAGAGGTGTGGGTGTCGCACATTGTCTGAACGACTATCGGAGCGCCACCTCCTATGAGCACATTACCTGCTCTCGCTGTCAGTAACTCCATTTGTGTCAGGATGATAAACTTGGTTATACGCTTCCCGGCGGATCTGGCCCTTAGTCTTACCAGTCCGCTTGGTTATCTGGAAATACATGCCGGCGGTCAACATAACATCTAACGGATACGCGAACCTGAAAAAGTCCTTGCTTAGGTAGTCTGCCCGATATAGTGAGCCCCATGAATAGCGTACATCAGCGTTGACATGGAATTCAACCGGGTCAAAGACGATTCCAAAACCCAAGCCGCCGGCTATTCCATAATCCCAACGGTAATCCCACTCCATGAAAGCGTTCTTGTACTCGTCGTAGACATGATCACCAATCCTGTCAATCGACAGCCTGTAACCGCCGTAAATGCCGAGGTCAAGCATAACCTTGAAATGCAGGCCATCGGAGTGGAAGTGAGCCATCAAAGGGACTTCGACCACATCTATTATGGCCTTCTGCGCACCCTCGAGGGAGGGGGTGATACCCGTCTCCTTATTCATCTTGAACTGATAACCTTCATGGCTGTAGCGCACACCACCTTTAATTCCGAAATTAGGGCTTCCGTCGAAAAGCTTACCATACTTCAGCACGAAAATTCCGAATGTGTTAGGGAGAATTAGGTTACCTTGGGTCTTTGAAGGGTTGAACTGCTGCCTGCTCGCCGATGCGCCGTACTCCACGCCGATCAGGGTGTAGTCATTCAGCGAGAAGACTTTCTTGAGAGAGTCTCCAGGCGTCTTCTCTTGGGCGAAAGCGATGCCGAAAGGAACGAAAAGGGTTAATATAAGTATCGCTATGGTCTTTCTCATATCTAATCTCTCATGAACTCCTCAAGATCCAAGGATTGCTCGATCTCGCTCCTCTCGGGAATGTTGAAAGTATCTTTGTCTTTAGTTTTCAGAAAACGGACTTTCTCGGGCTGACGGTGCTGCAGAAGGGATCCCGTGTCCACGATACCATTGCGGTTAACATCCTCGATGATACGGATGCAGTACGCTCCTTTCTTCAGATAGGGAAATACAAGCGAGCGATTGGTATCGACAATATATTCCCTCAGAACCTGGGATTTATTCTCGTTAAGCAGGTGGATAATGTATTTATTCTTAACCCCGCTGAGGTTGAGGGTGAAGGTGCTCAATTCGTCATTTTTGGGCCTGATCACCTTTACCTGGGTACTGTCGTTCCAATGGCCGTTGATATCCATGAACACCCTATGTGGAACTTTGAACACATATTCATATCCATCTTGTATGTCGACTTTAGGAGTGATGACATATCGCCTGAGATTAAGGGTGTCCCGCTCAATTGTGAACTTCTCCTCCTGTTCTATTTGCTTCGGGTTGATGGATTTAAAGGAGAGTCTGTCAAAATATCCCAAAAATGGCGGGTCGTCGAATTCCAGGATGATACCATCTTGCTCGAATTTCTCCGGTGTAGCGGTAAGCTTTAGCTTGCAAATAGTGTCGTTGTGAGTGACAGCAGGCTTTTTCTTCCCCTTGGGACGATTCTCATCAACCAGTTTGAAATCCTCCGTAACAGGAACCAGGGTGTTGAGTGAGTCAGTTTTCCAGTACTTCACAAATAGGTGAAGGGTATCCGGCATCCTGCGGGAATCATTCAACCACAGAAGCAAGCTATCCTTGGGAATATTGAACTCAGTAATGACTTTCTCAGGAGGGAAGTTCTTGAACCAGAGTGAGTCAATCCTGGTGTCCGTGGACATGAACGTGACGTAAGCCGCCCTGTCAGAGGTCCTTTTCTTGTTCATGAGCATCTGCTTCGCCGGTTTCTCCCTGAAGACGTTGAGAGTGATGTCCGTCTTACGCGAAAGACAACTCAAGGTGTCTTTCGCATCAAATTTCATCAACTCAGGCAAAGTGTCATTCACCACACGCCGAGGGGTTACTAAAGTGTCCAGGAAAGCGATTTTATCCTCCTCCGGGTTGTAGATATTATTCGCGCTGGCATCCACCAACGCATAAGCCCGGTAAACAGTGTCTTTAATATTCCTGACAGCGAAATAACCCCAATCATCGGTTCTCGCCGAAGCCACGGGACGCTGCAGGAACACGGCTGAATCCCTATGATCCTTGTAAAGGAGGACAGTGGCTCCCTTTATCGGCTTGAGATTATTGCAGTCCACGACAGTGCCGGTCAGGAACATGGAGTCCACATTGTCACCTGTCGAGAAGAATGTGGTGAACCCGGGGAACATATTCCCTTCGTTATTGTCTGCTATGGCCCCGGTAAGGTCCAAGGTATATGTCAGGTCCGGGAGAAGTTCCTCCTCGAAATAGACGATAACACTCTTTCCCTTTATCTTATATTTTGGAGATTTGGCCTGAGGAGGGGAGAGATAGATGCTCTTCGGGTTTTTAACCACTACATACTCGTTGAACGTGAATGTTATCTGCGCTCCTTTCTGAGGAATATTAGTGGTCCCGGGTTTCGGGGTTATCTTGACGATCACCGGTGGTATGGTGTCTTTATGGCCACCTCTGGGGGCTTGGGTCGTGTTGGCGCAAGAATGAGAGAAAACCAGCGACAGGATGACCACAGCCGCCGGGATAAGGGGGAAAAACCTCGTGATCAACTTTCTCATAACTCTGTTCTGGCTACACTTTGTATGCCGTCTATCGATGCTAGTTTCTTAATCATTCTCTCAAGCGCTGTCTTATCCTGCACACTAAGGTCGATATACCCTTCAAAAATCCCGCCGTCAGTGCTCAGGAGAATCTTACGCATGTTGACACCCATCACAAGTGATATGTATCTGGATATCTCATTGAGCAAACCAACCCTGTCAATGCCATTAAGTGCGATCCTCACGGGGAAGGCCTTTTTATCCCCGTCAGTTTCCCATTGTGGCACAACGACCCTGTCGCCATGCTTCGAAGCTATGTTGTCAGCCACAGAGCACGTTTTCTTATGGACAGTCACTGTTCCGTCAGGGTTCTTGATACCTACGACTGCGTCACCGGGAATCGGGCGGCAACACTGCGCTATGACATATTCATTCCTCTCCTTATCGCCCTGGGACGAGTTATCCTTCCTCCGGCTGAAAATTGAGAATGGCCAGTAATGACTCCTGGAAGGAGTGGCGGGAGCAAGTATATCTCCCATGGAATCGACATTCACGAGCCCTAGACCAACCCTGAAGCACAACTCCTCAGCATTCCTGCCGGGAATATTGAAATGCTTGCACAGCATATCCATGGAATCATTATTCATCCTATACCCGAGAGACTCGAGTTGTGACGCGATGATGCCTCGTCCTACTTCGACAATCTCCTTTTTACCGCTTTTGAAATAATCGATGACGACATTCCGGGCGTGTCTTGTCTGAAGGAAGCGAAGCCACTCCTTCTTAGGTGTCTCGTTCTCGGCCGTGATGATCTCGACTTGATCTCCGGTTTTCAGCACATGGGAGAGGGGGACGAGCCGCATATTGACCTTGGCGGCGATAGCCTTGTTACCTATCTCCGTGTGGATACTGTATGCGAAATCAAGGGCAGTGGCCCCCTTTTGGACCGACTTCTGGTCACCCTTGGGGGTGAACACCGTGATTTCACTGTTTGTAAGGTCATTATGTATGATGTCCAACAGCTCCAGGGCATTAACATCAGGACTCACGAGAATCTCCTTGACCTTGGCGAGCCACTTGTCCATCTCGCTGTCATTCTCGCTGATATAACCCTCTTGCTTGTAAGCCCAATGAGCGGCGATACCTTTCTCCGCTATGTCATCCATTCTCTTGGAACGTATCTGGACCTCGATCCAAACACCCTTGTCACTCATCAAGGTGCAATGCAGCGCCTCATAACCGTTGCTCTTTGGATGTTTCACCCAATCCCGCACCCTGTCAGGCTTGTAGCGGTAAATCCCCGTGATAATGGAGAAAATATGATAACATTGATCCCTCTCACTATCCTTTGTCCCGGCTTCAGGGGTGAAAATCACACGCAAAGCATACAGGTCATATACCTGCTCGAAGGTGATGTTCTTCGTCTGCATCTTGTGCCAGATCGAGTAGGGGGTCTTGACCCTTTTCCGGATTTTGAAATTGAATCCGGACTCCCTGAGCGCCTTGTCTATCGGCTTAATGAAATCATCAATCTGCTTCTCGAGGTCGTTGATGTTCTTGCTGACAAGTCCCGAGATCTCATTATAAGCATCGGGCTCCTTGTATTTCAGCCAGATATTCTCCATCTCGGACTTGATCTCATAAAGACCCAGCCTGTGGGCGAGAGGAATGAATATAAACATTGTCTCGCTCAGGATCTTGTCCCTCTTGTACTCTGGCATCGAGTCTATCGTGCGGCAGTTGTGGAGACGGTCCGCGAGTTTTATGAGGACCACCCTCACGTCGTCGTTCAGGGTCAGCAGGATGCGCTTGAAGTTCTCAGCCTGAAGGCTTTCCGAGTAAACTCCGTCGGATTTTTTCGCCCTGTCCTCGTTATCGAGAACTATCTTGATCTTGGTCAGTCCATCGACAAGGCTGGCAATCTTGTCCCCAAACAGATTCCTGATGTCATCTACAGTATAGTCCGTGTCTTCCACCACATCATGCAGCAGAGCCGCCGCAATCGACTTGTATCCAAGACCGATATCGCAGACAACAATCTTAGCGACCTCGATAGGGTGGATGATATAAGGTCCACCAGAGCGCCTTCTCACATTCTTGTGGGCCTCGTTAGCGAAATCGAAAGCCTTCTGAACGACATCCAGCTCCTCCTGGTTGGCACACCTTTTCCGTGCGGCCTCCTTCAATTGGGCGTAGCTGTCGCTGATCACCTGGTAATCCTCATCTGTGAATTTGGAGAAACTCATACTACTACTTCATCAACCATTTTACTCTTTCTTGCCTCTTTCTCCATAGTGTCAACCATTTGGAAAGAATATGAGAATTGAGCCCCATACAGGATGACAAGCCACCCGAACCTCAGCCACATCATGAATAGAGGCAAGGCGGCTACCGCACCGTAAACGGCGTTTATGCTTGTGACTAGAACCTGGGTCTCAAGGTACAGGTACTGCAAGATTGTGAAAGCGATTCCAGCCCACAAAGCGGCCTTCAAGGCGAAACGATACTCCACATATGTGGCTGGAATGAATTTGTACATGGCCGAGAGGGTCATCACGGCTATGGCGCCGAAGACAACCCAACTGAGGAATGACTTTATCTTATCAGTGACACCGATAGAGTTGGGGATAAGGTCAAGCACATGTGAATACACGACAGTCCCGGCAAAGAATATCAATACGACAAACGGGATGAGTATCATGATAATGATATCCATCCCGTAGCTTTTGAGAGCCCTTCTTTTAGGTTTGCGTACGTGCCAGACATTATTGAAAACCTTCTCAACGCGGTTCATCATCCAGATTACGAGCCAAACGAAGGATAGGGCAGTGATAATGCCGAAAACACCCGATTTTGAGGCATGGATGATATTGGAGGCGGCGTTCATCAGAGTGTCGATCACAGTCTGGTTGATGTCAGCCGAGTACAACGCTTCCCTCAGCACATGCTCAAGTCCGAAACCACTTGTGACCGCGAAACAGACCGCGACCAGGGGAACAACTGCGAGAGTGCAGAAATAACTCAACGCCACGGATTGGAATCCAATCTTCTCATCCGCGAAATTCTTGATAGCATCAGTGACGACTTTAAGGTCCGTGATAAACCTGGCCCGAGCCTTGGAGAACTCGTCTATATTGAATTGCCAAATGTCGTGGCTGATGAATTTGCTCAGCCACCTGAAATAGGTCTTGACCTTGTATATGATATCGCCCAGCCAGCTCATAAACCGAATCAGAATAAAGTAGGTTCCATAATCTCAGCATCTCCGGTTTCCGACTCCCCGGTGGGAATCATCCCCAAGAACTCATCCTCGCCGATTATCTTGACCCCAAGTTCCTCGGCTTTCCGGATTTTCTCAGGTCCAGGTTTGCTCCCGGCCAGAAGGAAGTCGGTTTTCCCGCTGACAGACGAGCTGTTCTTTCCACCATTGGCTTCAATAAGCCGCTTCATCTCGTCCCTGGATATGGAAAAATTGCCTGAGATCACGATAGTCTTTCCAGAAAGGGCCGTAGACGAGGCTGACACCTCTTCAGCAGAGAATCTCAAGCCCGCTTCTTTAAGCCTGGATATCTCATCAATATGCCTGGGATCACTGAAATAGTCATGGACACTTTTAGCTATAACATCTCCTATATCCTTGACTTCCAGTAGTTTCTCCTCAGATGCCGCAGCTATGGAGTCAATATCGCCGAATGACCTGGCCAGCTCTTTGGCGGTCGTCTCTCCGACGTAGCGTATCCCTAGAGCGAAAAGTACCCTTTCGAATGGGACGGACCTTGACTCGGCCAGACTCGAGAGGAAGCGCTCAGCGCTCCTGTCTTTCCACCCTTCAAGCATCAATAAATCCCTTTTTCCGAGGGTATAGAAATCAGCGGGAGTCTTTACCAGACCCAAGTTGTACATCTGCTCGACAGTCGCTTCGCCGGCAAGCACATTCATCGCCTTCCTGCCCAGGAAATGCTCAAGCTTACCCTTGATCTGCGTGGGACAGCCATCCGTGTTAGGACAGAACCATTTCGCCTCATTTCCGTCTTTGACAAGTGGGGTGCCGCAATCCGGACATACGGTCGGGAAAGTGGGCTTGACAGCGTCGGAGGGACGCCTGGACATGTCCACGTCAATTATCTTCGGTATGATCTCACCGCCTTTAATCACTTTCACCCAGTCCCCGACACGGACATCCATCTGTGACATGAAATCCTCGTTGTTCAGAGTGGCTCTTTTCACAACGGTTCCGGCAAGCTGGACAGGGGAGAGATTGGCTACAGGAGTCACGGCTCCCGTTCTGCCCACCTGATAATCAATCGAAACCAGACGTGTAAGAGCTTCCTCCGCCTGGAACTTGAAAGCCACTGCCCACCTGGGAGATTTGGCGGTGTATCCGAGAGTGTTCTGGTAGTCGAGCTCGTTTATCTTGATCACTATGCCGTCAGTCGCGAATGGTAGGTAACGCCTCTGCTTGTCCCAGTATGAGATGTATTCCTCTATCTCGCCAATTCCTTTGACGGTGCGACGCTCCGATGATACCGGAAGTCCCCATGAGGCGGCGGCGTCAAGTGCCTCCGAATGGGTGGCAAAAGCGACACTCTGGGCTGGAATATGGTACAGAGTACACATCAGGCCACGTTTAGCGACCACCTTTGGATCCTGGAGCTTCAAAGAGCCTGAGGCTGCGTTTCTCGGATTGGCGAAAGGCTGGTCCTCATTCTCTATCCGCTCACGGTTCAGGCGGTCGAATGACTCATAAGGCATCAGGATCTCACCGCGGATCTCAAATTCATCCGGCCATCCGGTCCCTTTCAGTGAGAGCGGGACATTGGAAATCATCCTCACATTCGCGGTCACATCATCACCAACGACTCCATCACCTCTGGTCAACGCCCTGAAAAGCTTGCCTTTACGATATGTCAGGCAAATAGCTGTGCCATCGAATTTCAACTCGCAGGAATATGTAAACCCTACCTCGCCGAGCTCTTTCTCCGCCCTTTTGACGAAATCCTCTATCTCCCCGATATTGTATGTGTTACCCAAGGAGAGCATAGGGTACTTATGTGGATGTTGGGCAAAACCTTTCTCAAGGTCGCTGCCCACCTTCTGGGTAGGGGAGTCAGGAGTCCTCAGGTCAGGAAACGCAGCCTCCAGATCCTCCAGCTCACGCATCAAGTGGTCATATTCGAAATCGCTCATAGTCGGAGCGTTATCGACATAGTACCTCCTGCTGTTGATCCACAGGGTCTCTCTCAATTCGAGCACTCTCTTTTCTGCCTGGTTGCGATCCATCTCAGATAGTGACCTTAAAGATTACAAATTTAACGAAAATTGCCGATAATTTCCAGAAATGGATTAAATTTGTGTCCCCGGTAATGGACTGATTATTTGTTCAACATCAATTGATATCATGAAAGATTCCATCATTATCCTCTGCGGCGGCGGCCCCGCCCCTGGAATGAACACTGTCGTGTTCTCGGTCGCCAAGACTTTCCTCTCAAACGGCTACAGGGTTATCGGACTTCACGAAGGCTATAGCGGCCTGTTCAACAAGACCCCCCGTACCGAGGACATAGATTTCTTCAAGGCTGACGCTTATTTCAACAGGGGAGGATCCTATCTCCAGATGAGCCGTTTCAAGCCCACAGACGAGGATTTTGAGAAGAATTTCAACCTTCCTCTTTTCCAGGACAACAATGTCAAACTTCTTGTGACCGTAGGTGGCGACGACACCGCCTCCACCGCCAACAGGATTGCCAAGTTCCTTCAGGCTAAGAACTATCCGATCCATAACATCCACGTTCCCAAGACCATCGATAATGACCTTCCTCTTCCGGACAACGCCCCCACTTTCGGATTCAATTCCGCTAAAGACGAGGGAGCCCATATCGCCCGCACTGTCTATGAGGATGCCCGCACCTCCGGAACATGGCTTCTCATCTCCGCCATGGGTCGTTCCGCCGGACACCTCGCTCTGGGAATAGGTGAGGCCACCCATTGCTCGATGACCATCATCCCCGAGATGTTCAACAAGACCACCATCTCTGTTGACAAGATCATCAATCTCACCATCTCAGCCATCCTGAAGAGGAAACTCCTCGGCATCCGTTACGGTACCGTTGTAGTCGCTGAGGGTGTTTTCCACGATCTCGATCCTGAGGACATCAAGGCCACGGGTGTACATATGACGTATGACGAGCACGGTCACCCTGAGCTCGGAAAGATCAGCAAGGCTGTCCTTTTCAATGACATCCTCGAGAAAGAGTTCAAGAAGATCGGACTCAAGATCAAGACACGTCCTGTCGAGATCGGTTACGACGTCCGCTGCCAGGATCCTGTCGCATACGACCTCTCATACTGCACCGAGCTCGCCATGGGTGTTTATGAGCTTTACAAGAATGGAGAGACCGGCTGCATGGTCTACGTCGACAAGGATGGCAATCCCAAGCCCCTCTACCTCAAGGATCTCCAGAACGCTGAAGGCAAGATTCCTCCGCGCAGGGTCAACATTGACGGTGGTCTGGCCAGGAACTATTACGGGAATATCTGCCACTACATCACTCCCGCTGACTACGAGGCCGCCAAGGCTCTTGTCGCCAACCCTGAGGAGTATGATTTCAAGAAGATCTTAAACTGGTAGTACAGAATAACCGAATCCTTTCACGGAGACGCTCATCTCGAGTGTCTCCGTTTTGTTAATCCCCATATAATCAAAAGCTTCCGCGGGGATTCTAAGATTCACGGGACGGTCCATGCCTGAAAAGTCGCAGACGATCAGTACCGCTTTCCCTTCGCCTCCCCGGAGGAATGCGAAAGTATGGTCCGGATCAAATCCCTGAGTCTCGGAATTACAGTAGCACAGGTCGTATGTCTTTCCCTCATCAATCACAGGATCCGAGATGAGGGAGAGGGTCACTTTGTAGAGACGCAAAGTATCCTTCTCGCTTTTATTCAGTCCTTTACCGCTATGGATGTGATCATAAAGCCGCCTGAGTGATCCGACGCTCCACCAGTCGAAGATGGTTGTGCGTCCATCAAGACCACTGAATCCTTCAGCGTCCATGCCTCGCTCACCGACTTCCTGGCCGGAATAAATCATATATGCTGAGTTATTGAGCAGGAGCCCCACACACAAGGAGGATGCGGCCTTTAAAGGGTTTCCGCCGAAAAAGTCAGAAGAGAAACGAGTCTCGTCATGGTTCTCGAGGAAATTCAACATCCGGGGCTGCATATCACCCAGGGACTGCCAATTCCAAGTGATCCCTTTGGAGGTACCACCATCTGTGACAATAGTGCGTAAAGTATCGTATAGACCCGATTTATCATACAAGTAGTCAAACCCAACCTCGTCTATATACAACCGGTAGAGTTCTTTCTGGTAAACTTCCGCGATGAATATCACCTCGGGGAATTCATCTTTGATCCTACTTATAAGCCATTTCATAAACTGCCACGGTACCATCTCCACCATGTCGCACCTGAAACCATCCACACCTTTCAAGCACCAGTGGCGCACTATCTCAAGCATTCTGTCCCAAGTACGGGTGTGGAAGTCGCAATAGTTGATCCTGACAGTCTCATACCAGTCATTAATGCCCGGGGAAGGGGAGAAACAGTTCCCTGACGCCTTCGCCGGATTCTCGTAGTATCTTCCGCCAGCAGGAAGGGACAGACGCTGCCCAGGGTAGTAATAAAAGTCATTTTCCGGAGACCAATGCAGAGTCACATCATCCGACTTGCCAAGCACCCCCTCAGCGGCTTCATGAACAAGCCCGACCTTGCCGTAATCACGGGAAACATGATTAGGCACAAAGTCCAGAATCGCCTTCAGACCAGCATCATGAGTTCGCTTCAACAAAGACTCGAATTCTGACATCCTATTTGCAGGATTATCAGCAAGATAAGGATTGACGTCAAAATAATCTGTGATGGCGTATGGGGAGCCGGCCAAGCCTTTAACGATGGACGGATCAGAAGCGCCGCAGCCTTCAAAAGCCACAGTCGTCGCATGACGGGGGAGACCTGTGTACCAGACATGAGTAACCTTCAATTCATCCCTAAGCCAGTTGAAAGTCCGACCGTCGATCGAACTGAATTTGCCACTTCCATTGACCTCGATGCCACCTCCTGGCACGGGATTATCCACAAGATTTCCCCACAACCTCGGAAGTATCTGATATACAATGACTTTCCCCATATTGTCAGAATCCGATGACAGCCTTGCCGGTGTTCCTGTCTATGAAGCCTGTCAGACCGTCAACTCTGTAGACTTTGGCGTATTTCCCGTCGAACACCACCTCAAGTGACTCGAATGCCTCGAAATCAATATTCCCTGATCCGGCATATTCATCGACCGACAGGTAACCGACCCCAAGTGAGGTTATGTTCTGGAAGAAATGCGTCCCTTGGCTAGGCTCAATCCTGAAGCCATCCATGCCGTACTCGACAACCATCCTGGCGGCAGAGATGTCCGTCCAGTTCACAGGCACCCCGAGAGTAGGGATTGATGAACCCCAACGTCCCGGGCCTATCAGGAAATATGTCTGGTTGGCGGCTGTCATGCGGCTGTTGATCTCTGAGATCTCTTGTGCCATTTCCTCCGTTCTCATCTTATCGAACACTCCGGGGAGTATAGCGACTATATGGGAGGATTCATTGAAAAGGCCATTGCCGAGCGCCTGGACGCTGTTAACCAGCTCATGAGGAAGACTGACGGCTGATTCACCGGACTGGCCTGGCTGATACATTGACATATCAGAAACCGGCCTGACCTGGAGAAGTTCCAGAACCGCCTCGGTCCCTTGGGATCCAGGCACGGGATCGAGAGCGAACTCAATCTCAACCTCTGACATAAGTTCACTCTTACATATCTCCAGAATATCAGAAATGGCTTTAGCGAGAGGGAATCGGTCGTATTGGAATATACCGTCAAACGACACGACTCGCGGCCCTCTTACCATGATCCCGGGCCTCATCATGTCATCCTGCGGGACATAAGTCGAGACAACGATCTCCGGCCTGTCAAAGTGTTCCAATGCCTCAGTGACAGGAATTCTGCGGAGGTTGACGCCATCATTCTTGGATATCTTGAAAGCTCCTGGCCTCGTGTCCATGACATACATCTCCGACTGGGTGTCACGCATGGCCAAGGAAGGGGAGGACAACTGCAGTATCTTCTTGGCCGACTTTGGATTGACCCTGAGCGACCTGCCGCCGTCAACAACTGTCTTACCAAGACCGAACGCCACATTCATGACCCCGTCAGTGGCCTTCTCATTGCCGATAGGATAGGCGTTGAGCGACCGGGCGACACCCGACAGCATCGGATAGTAGTCATCACCGTGCCTGGTACCGCAGATACTTTGGATAATGATGGCCATTTTCTCCTCACCGATCAGATTGCCACTGGCTTGGATATATGCTCGGCTCCCGGCGAAATACGTCGAGGCGTACACGCTTTTAATGGCTTTCGTGATTTCCCTGAGCATCCTGTCTTTATTTTCGACAAGAGGGCACATATAAGTCGAGTATACTCCAGCAAATGGCTGGTAATCACTGTCTTCCAGTTTAGAACTCGACCTCACGGCCACGGGGCTGTCAACAGTGGCGACAAATGCCTTCAGATCATCGAGCAAGCCTGCGGGCAGAATAGAAGCTACAAACTCGGAGAGGATCTCATCGTCGGACAATTCCGAGTCTATCACATGTTGCAAGCCATTTTCGAGTATAAAACGGTCGAACCAATCCGTAGTGACCACGACCGTACGGGGGATTGACACAGTCATGTCCGGATACTTGTCGGACAAGGAATACTTCATCACAAGATGGTTCAGGAAAGCCAAGCCCCTGGCCTTGCCACCCAACGAGCCTTCTCCGGTCCTCGCGAACCAGAAATAATCCTGGTATGTCTCTTCCTTGAAATCCGCTATCACCCCCTGGCCGATCATCCTGTGGTACCGGCCTATCTGATCCATAAGGAATTCCCTGAATTCTGTGGCGTCAGTGTGATGCTCAGCCTTAAAGGTTCCCGCAAGCATAAACAGCCCCCTGGCATAAAGCCACTTAGAGAACATGTTCCTGGATGTGTTGCTCACCAGAATCTCATCCGGAACCCCACCGATTATCTTCCCGAGCTCGGTGAGGCTTGATGCCCTGCCGTACTCAGTACCACCGGCATCCTTGAAAACGAAATCCCCGAATCCGAACTCCTCCTTGAGATAGTCGCCAAGTTGCATGAACAGGGTCCTGGAGAATTTCCTGAGAAAACCCACACCAAGTTCTTCGGCGACTTTCGCTATACTTCCTTGTGAGGACTGGAGGAGGATAGGCATGAGGGGGTCATATTCCCGGATGATCCGGACCAGGTCCAAGCCGGCGTCAAGCTTCTCAGACTTCACCTTGTCGCCTTTATGTATCACCATTCCCACATCGGAAATGACACCCATCAGGTTATCCTTATATTTCTGGAAGTAGGCGTAGGCGTCCTCATAACAAGTGGCCAACAGGATTTTCGGCCTGGAACGCTTCCTGTACTTTTTCTGGTCGTCGTTAAGGAACTCGGTCAGGAATTCCCGGCTTTGAGTGATCAGAAGCTTGTACAGCTCAGGCAGATACGTGGAATAATAGCGCACCGAGTCCTCCACGAGGAGAATCACCCTCACACCGACCTCGAACACATCGTTATCAGCGTTGGCTGAATCCTCGATAAGCTTGACTATAGCCAGAATGAGATCAGCGTTCCCATGCCAACTGAAAACGAAATCGATTCCGGAGCGGTCATTCTCGAAAATCCGCTGCCTCACCGCTTTCGAATAGTGGATCAGCATAACGAACGGGATGTTGGAACCATTCTTCCGAAGATCCGCCGCAAACTCGAAAACGTCCTTATCCCTGTCGTTGTACATGCAGATGATCATGTCTATCTCCATGTCGGCTCCAAGTATCCCGGCCGCCTCCTGAGAGGAATTCGCCCACACGAAAGTCGGGGGATTGCTGAGGTTCAGCTCACGGTATTCACTAACGAGCTGTCTCTCTACACGTCCGTCCTCCTCAAGGGTGAAAGCGTCGTAGTTGCTGCAGATCATCAGGATCCTCCTGATCCTTGAGCGCATTAAGGATTCCTCATTCATTGTGTCAGGCTTTTGGGGTTGTTCTGCGGCGGAATTCAGCCACGGTAACCGCAGTGGCAACCGCGGCATTGAGAGACTCTGAGCCTCTGTCATTCTCAGGATATGACGGGATGTACAGCCTGTCAGATATAGTGGCGGCAACTTCCCTCGAGATTCCGTTGGACTCGTTTCCTATGACTATCAGGGACTTGGTCTTATCCCCAATGTTAAGCTCCTTTGAATAAATATTCCCACCATCCAGGAATGTCCCGTAGGCGTCACCACCGGACAGAGTGACAAAGCGGCATAAACGGGAAATGTCGCAATAGTGGAATTTGACTCTGAATATGGCACCCATCGTGGCCTGGACGACTTTGGGGTTGAATATGTCCACAGTGTCCATGGACGCGAAGACGGCATCAATACCAAACCAATCAGCTATCCTGATGATGGTGCCAAGATTGCCCGGATCCCTGATCCCGTCAAGCGCCAGGTAAAGGCCATTGTCGGGAAGGGAGAAATACGACAAGTCCGCGATCTCGAGGTCTTTCGGCTTCCTGACCACTGCCAAGGCAGGAGAGGGGGAAGACAGCAAGGTCATCCTGGACATGGCTGTCACACCGATCTCAGCGGCTCGATAGCACCTGAATATCTCAAACGAGGACCGGGTAGCCTCTTCGACCATTTTCTCACCTTCGACGACGAACATGCCGTTCGCGTCCCTGTTCTTCTTGAGCTCGAGCGACTTCACGAACTTGATCTCGTTGTTTGTGATGGGTATGCTCATAAATCAACCTTATGATGATTAACAAATATATTAATATTCTTTTTATTTTTGTGGAACCATGGTGCCAAAAACCACTCTCCGCTTGTTCCCGGCCGTTCTTCTCGCCGCGGCGCTGCTTTTCTCATGCAGCACGACCCGTGTCCTGGAGGACGGGGAGTTCCGTCTCGCCAGGAATGAGGTAAAGATCAATGGCGACAAGAGTTTCAACTCAAAGGAGGTGGACAAGTACATCCAGCAGAAGGCCAACAGCTATATCATATTCGGCTGGAACCCATTCCTCAATTTTTACAATCTCTCCGGCAGGGACACAAGCAAATTCGCCAACAAGGTGATCAGGAAGATAGGTGTTGCCCCTGTAGTTTATGAATCATCCACGGTGGAGGCCTCTGTGGCCAACATCGGCCGGCATATGGAGTACCTCGGCTATTACAACTCCGGAGTTGATAGTGACGTGCGTGTATCCGGCAAGAAGGTTACCGTCACGTACACGGTAACCCCCGGAAAAAGGTATAAGATCGGCAAGATCACATATTCGGTCCCGGATGGTGCCTTCGGGGAGGATTTCATGGCCGACACACTCAACCTGTCCATCAAGCCGGGAGACTACCTCTCCGAGGCCAGTTTGGAAGAAGAGACCGAACGCTCAGCGTCATGGATGAGAAGAAACGGATGGTTCGGCTTCACAAAGAACTATTATTCCTTCGAGGCCGACACATTGTCCAAAAGGGACACGGCCGATCTCGAGATGATAATCCGCGAATACACCAGGAACCAGAGCGCGGAGAGCGCCAAGCCATTCAGGAAGTATTCCATTGGTGATGTATCCATATCCTGGGACAAGGAACTCGCTTTCAACAAGAGGATTCTCCGGGACATGAACACCATACGCCCCGGAGCGCTTTACAACGAGAGGGAAGTGAACAACACCTATTCCCGCATGTCAGCCCTGAAAGTATTCAGCGGAGTCAACATAACCCTCAGTCCAAGGGATTCCGCAGATATCGTGGATTGCGGGATTCTTCTGTCCCCATCCAAAACCCAAGGGTTCAAAATCAACTTGGAGGCTTCGACCAACTCCAACAGCTTGATTAGTTACTCGCCTCAAATCAGCTATTTCCATAAGAATATCTTCCACGGGGGACAGTGGTTGAACCTCAGTTTCCTGGGCAATTTCCAGTATAAATACGACAACAGGGCCATCCATTCAAACGAGTTCGGTGTCTCGGCAGGGCTGAGTTTCCCGGAGTTTCTCGGTTTGCCCAACACATTGTTCAGAGGGCCTGACATCCCCCGCACAGAGGTCAACGCCTCTTTCATGTACCAGAATCGCCCGGAGTACACCAGGACCATGATTTCCACAGCATGGGGATATTCAGGATCCCTCTCGAGACGGAGATTCATGTACCAGTTGTACCCGCTCCAAGCCAAGATTGTCCGACTCCAGGATATGGACATATCTTTTATGGAGAGATTCATCGGCAACCAGTTCTTTTTCAACGCCTACATCGACCACTTTGACGTTGGATCGGGCGGTATGGTCTATTACACTACCTGCACCGATGTCAATCCTAAGGTTTCATACAAGTATGTCAGATTCCAACTTGACGCGTCCGGAAATGTCCTGAGCCTGTTCAACAGTGCCATGAAATCAGACCGGCACGGCCACAGGATGATTTGGGGGATACCATATTCGCAATATGTGCGCTCGGAGCTGACCCTGGGGAAAACGGTTTTCTTTGGTAGGGGAGACAACCAGGCGATAGCTTTCAGGCTCTTGGGAGGCTACAGCATAGCTTACGGCAATTCCTTCACAGTGCCTCTTGAGAAGCAGTTTTACAGTGGGGGAGCCAGCAGCATGAGGGGATGGCAGGCTCGCACCCTTGGACCGGGACGCGCGATACCGGAAGAAGTCATGATCATTCCCAGCCAGACAGGAGACGTGAAACTTGAGGCTAACGCCGAATACCGGTTCCCCATGTTCTGGAAACTTCAGGGAGCGCTATTCCTTGATGCCGGAAACACCTGGTACGCAAAGGATTGGGGTGATGATGGGTATATCGGCAGAGACTTTGCCAAGAGTATCGCCGCCAACTGGGGACTCGGAGCCAGGGTAGACCTCACATTCCTCGTTCTTCGAATTGACCTTGGCGTAAAACTATATGATCCGTCTATAGACGGAATAGGGTGGTACAGTCCCGAGGAATGGCGCAGGAAAGACTGTTACGCCCTCCATTTCGGTGTCGGTTATCCTTTCTAACAGGCGTCTTCACGGATTCGCAGAGCGCAGACATTCTCCACATGCTGCGTGTGTGGGAACATGTCTACAGGCTGGACAGCGGTTATCTTATATTTCTCACATAGAATCGCCAGATCCCTGGCCTGAGACGCCGGATTGCAACTGACATACACTATCCTATCAGGAGCGGCGTCGAGAATCACCTTAGCGACATCGGGATGGATTCCTGCCCTTGGCGGATCGAGTATTATCACATCAGGATGCCCATGGGCCTCAATGAAAGAGGGGACAAGCACATCTTTCATGTCTCCAGCGAAGAACTCGCAATTGGTGATACCATTGGCCGCCGCATTGGACTTCGCATCCTCAATGGCCTCTGGAACATATTCAATTCCAATGACTTTCGCTGATCTCCCGGAGACAAATTGAGCGATGGTACCTGTACCGGTGTAGAGGTCATAAACCACCTCTTTGCCTGTGAGCTCGGCGAACTCCCGGGCAACGGTGTACAACTTCAAAGCCTGCCCCGAATTGGTCTGGTAGAATGACTTCGCACCTATCCTGAAGGTCAGTCCCTCCATAGTCTCACGGATGGTCTCAGAGCCTTTATAGAGAATACAATCCTGATCGCCAATTGAGTCATTTAACTTCTTGTTAATAACATAGTAAAGCGATGTTATCTGAGGGAACGCATCAGCAAGCGAGTCGAGCATCGACTCACGCGCTTCACGATCCTCATGGAAGAAGCACAGGATAACCATCAGATCTCCGGTATCCGTCGTTCTGATAAACATATTCCTTATGAAACCCTCATTGGCCCTTATATCAAAAAACTTAAGGCCGTGCTCGACAGCGTAACGCTTGCAAAACAGGCGAATCTCATTGGATGGATCTTTCTGGAGATAACAGTGGTCTATGTCCAGGACTTTATCGAAGAACTTGCCCACATGGAATCCAAGACCAACCCTATCCTCGACAGGGACGGAATCAGGATCCTCGCCCCATTTAAGCCATCGTTTTGATGAATATGTGAATTCCAGTTTGTTGCGATAATAAATCGTTTTATCTGAGGGGAGTGTGGGACGAATCTCTGGCACAGTCAAATGGCCCAACCTAACTAATTGATCTTCAACTTGTTTACGCTTAGCCTCAAGCTGCTGGGAATAGGGGAGAGGCTGCCATTTACAGCCGCCACAAGTGCCGAAATGACTGCAAAAAGGCTCTAGCCGATCCTTTGATGGTGTCACGATCTTACTGATGAATCCCTCGTAGTAGTTGTGATATTTCCGTGTCAGCCTGATATCCACGACATCTCCGGGAACGGCGAAAGGAACGAACACGACCGCGCCATTCCAATGAGCCAAAGCTTTGCCCTCAGCAGCACATGACTCGATAGTGACGTTTTCGATTATCTGATCAACTCTTTTACGTGACATTTTCTAAACAATTAACGGCAGGGGACTTTTACCTATACACAACTTAACATAATATAAATTGTGTAACAAAAGTGCTAAAGTAGGGAAGCGATGGCTTCAGCGTCAAATTTTGATTTCGAATAACCTTGTCTAAATGTGATTCCCTCACTCAAAATCTCGAATCCAGCCGCTGCGGCCATCTCATTCAGCAACTTAACACTCGCTGCCGCCCAAGTAAACGATCCGAATGCCAGGAATCGTCTTCCCTTGACCATCCTGTCACATATTCCTTGCATTAACTGCCTGACAGGAGGAAAAATTCCATTATTATATGTCGGCGACCCGAGAATCACTGTGTCATACTTAAACACGTCTCTTAAAGCGAATGAATAATCTTCTTCCGTAAGATTATGTACAGCGCACGGAATTCCTTTCGCCTTAATTGCCTCAGCGAGCTCCAGAGCCGCTCTCTCTGTGTTGCCGTACATCGATCCGTAAGCCAGGCAGACTCCTCGGTCGGCGTCATAACGGCTTAGCCTGTCGTACAAGGCTACGACCTGGGAAATCGATTGTTCCCAAACAGGACCATGAGTTGAGCATATCCGCTTGATTTCCAGTCCGTTAAGCTTCTTCAAAGCCGCCTGTACAGGGCTGCCATATTTACCTACAATACTGGCATAATACCGCGTCATCTCGTCTTGATAATCAGCAAAAGTACTTGATTTTGAGTCAATTACATCTGCAGGCGCAGCCTTGAATGAGCCAAATGCGTCCCCACTGAACAAGGTATTCTCTTCAGTTGACCAAGTAACCATCGTCTCAGGCCAATGCACCATCGGAACCATGAAAAACTGGAGAGAGACCTCGCCGAGGGACAGAGACTCCCCTTCCTTAATGACCTTTATATTATCAATGATTCCCTGATATCCCTCGATCATCGGCACTGCCTTTGCGTTTGTGACTATCTGACATGCCGGATATTCCCTACGCACAGCAGCCTGTAGGGCGCTATGGTCGGGTTCCATGTGATTCACAATCAGGTAATCTATTGGACGATCACCAATCTCCGACTTGATATTGGCAAAAAACTCATCCGCGAACTGCGCGGCTGCCGTGTCAATAAGGGCCACCTTCTCGTCTACCACGAGATACGAGTTGTAACTCACTCCATATGGGAGCGGCCACTGCCGCTCGAAAAGCTCCGTCTGATTGTCGTTCACTCCGACATAACGGATTCTCTCACTCAGTCTCATTCCTCT
This sequence comes from Bacteroidales bacterium, assembly GCA_017557535.1. Classification (GTDB taxonomy): domain Bacteria; phylum Bacteroidota; class Bacteroidia; order Bacteroidales; family UBA932; genus Cryptobacteroides. Next base: position 41,175 of record JAFYYM010000090.1, read on the forward strand.
GTTTTCATTTAAGGTTACGCGAATTTACTAAACTTATTCCTCTTTTTGCTAAATTTGTGTCTGGCAGGGCTGCCAAAACGCCCCCAAAGGCCGTTAACAATAATGTTACCATTGTTAATTATTTTGTTTTATTGATTGATTTATAATCAGTTATGAATACTGATACAAATACAGCCCAAAGTACCATGCTCCCTCCCCTTCCGGAGCGAATGAGACCCCGCGAACTGTCCGAATACGTCGGTCAGAAGCATCTTGTGGGCGAAGGTTGCATACTTTGGAACATGATAACAAGCGGCAATCTGAGCTCGTTTATACTATGGGGCCCTCCAGGTGTCGGAAAGACCACACTCGCCGGCATCATAGCCTCTTCACTTAAGAGAGACTTTTACACATTGTCCGCTGTCAGCGCTGGAGTCAAAGATGTGCGTGAAGTCATTGACAGAGCCAAAGGCAGGTCAGTGTTCTCGCAAGGTGCTGCTCCTATCCTCTTCATCGACGAGATCCATCGTTTCAACAAGTCTCAGCAAGATGCCCTGCTCGGAGCCGTCGAGAATGGTACTATCGTTCTGATCGGCGCCACGACAGAGAACCCCTCCTTCGAGGTGATCACTCCCCTTCTCTCCAGATGCCAGGTATTCGTTCTCAAATCTCTCGAGGTGGAGGATCTCAAGATCCTGCTGGATCGGGCATTGAAAGAGGATGTGCTTCTGAAAGAAAAAGATATAGAGGTCAAGGAGAGCGAGGCACTATTCAGATACAGCGGTGGTGATGCTCGGAAGTTATTGAATATCTTGGAGATAGTTGTCGATTCTTTCGCCGGGAAAGCGGGACCTATCGTGATTGACAACAAGATTGTGACCGACTGTGTGCAAGAGAATATCGCCATCTACGACAAGGACGGTGAGATGCATTTTGACATCATCTCGGCTTTTATCAAGTCTATACGGGGTTCAGACCCCAACGCCGCTGTCTACTATCTGGCAAGAATGCTTGACGGTGGTGAGGATCCGCTTTTCATCGCCAGAAGGCTCTGCCTGTCTGCTACGGAGGATGTGGGGCTAGCGAATCCAAACGCCCTTCTTCTCGCTAACGCATGTTTCCAAGTTGTTCATCAGATAGGCATGCCAGAGGCCAGGATCCCACTTGCCGAAGTCACGGTCTACCTTGCGAGCTCTCCTAAAAGTAACGCATCGTATCTAGCTGTAGAAAAGGCACTTGCAAAAGTAAAGGAAGATCGCACGAAAGCGGTTCCCTTATACCTTAGAAACGCTCCGACAAAACTCATGGAAGACCTTGGATACGCCGATGGTTACAAATACGCGCATGACTATCCTGGGCATTTCGTGGATCTGGAATTCATGCCGAAGGGGCTGGAAGGCACAGTCTTTTACGAACCGGCTCCCAACCCCCACGAGGACAGGCTCAAGGCATACCTCAAGTCCTGCTGGCCAAAATACTACCTCTAAAAACCTCTCCCAGGTTACCTTCGTCCGGTGGTGCTCCCCTCCGGTGTACATCGTGTCGATGAGTTATCCCCTGTCGGAACTCCGTTCGCTTCGCTCACTCCGGCCCCTCCCAACGCCATCGTCGTCCTCGCTCCGCTCAGACTCGCTGTCGTCGGGCCCCTCCCCCTGCCCCTGTCCGGGGGTGGACAGGTCCTCCAGGGAAAACTCCTCGACACTTGACTTAGAAGGGTCGCTTAATGTCCGTTGACGTTCCCGAAGGGGGCCTAGGAGAACGGACGTTAAGTAATCCATAGAAGAGGATAAACTTCTAGAAGAGGGTGTCTACGGAGGCGATGACTTCTTCGGCGGAAAGATCGGTGCTGAGGATGAGGTCGGGCTTCTTGAGCTCAAACCCCTTTCTGGTGGCATTGAGCATCCCCGCCCCCGTCACATTCAACATCACCGTCTCATCCTTCTTGACAACCCCCTCATCCAGCGCCTTCTTCAATGCGGCTACAGCGGAAGCGGCGGCCGGGAATATGTCATATCCTTCAGTATTGAAGAATTGCAAAAGCCAGTAGACGATGTCATCATTGGTGACCCTGAAGAAGTCTCCACCTGAGGCCTTCAGGACATCAAACATGCCTCCCGCAAGGCTGTAAGGAGGTTTCCTGTTGGAAAGGACCTTAGCTAAAATCACCTCGGCGTTCTTCCTTGAATCCTCTGCGCTGATCGGAACCAAATCCCTCGAGTCAGCCTTCCATGAATCATACATCAAAGTGTACGGAGCGTTCTGGACACAGTAGACTCTCATCTTGTTGGCACCGAAACGGCCATCCTTTTCCAATCTGCAAGCGTTCTCCCATGCGGCGATGGCACCAGTGCCGCTTCCTACCGCCTGGAAATAAGCGTCGGGAATGCGCCCTATAGCCTCTACAGCGCTAAGGATAGTGGTACCCATACCGTCTCTGCGGGCGACGTTCTTGGCACCGCCCTCAGCCATATAGCGGGAATCCTTGCAAAGCTTCTCCCCAAGGGCGATAGCATCATAATAATCTGTACCGTGCGGAGTGGCCACAACCTTCACGCAAGGCTTGAGGCGCCTAGTGAACCACAGGTCGGAGATGTTATCATTCGGAATACAAATCACTATCGGAATGTCGTTGTCTGAGCAAACACGAGCGAAAGCCCTCGCGGTATTACCGGCAGACTGAACCACGAGGATATGCTTGTCGTTCTTCGGGAGCCTCGCGCAGACTGAGAAAGCCTCCGTCTCCTTAAAGGAACCTGTCTCCATCTTCGCACCTCTCTTAGGGACATACCCGGAAAGGGTGATATAGAGGTTATCCATGCCCAGCAGGTCAGCCAGTCCCTTGCTATGGTAAGTCACAGGAGCGTGGGATTTCCTGAGAGTTCTTTTGATAGGAAGCCATTCCGCATACCTGTAAAGTCCTTTCAAGTCATCCCTGGGAGTGAATTTCTCATTGGCGTAAACAGCCCGCACCAGCGATGGAGAAGGTGCCTGGGGATCAGCGAGAGTCCAACCGGCATCTTCGAAGATCCTGCCGGTGCCAACATTCATCAGCTTGTAATCTGTACCTTGGAATTTCATATAATTGCGATTTAAACTGTCATGAAAAGATAAGCCATATATGCGGTGAACATCAAGAGAAACGCCACTCCGTCTCCCCTGCCGATACGGTTATTCCTTCCGGTCCATGCGCTTGTCAAAAGAGCGATAGATCCTAGAGCCACGGCTCCCAAGTCAACAGCCTTGATGTTAGCGAACGACAAAGGACACACCAAAGCGGAGGACCCAAGTATCAGCAGTATATTGGAAACATTTGATCCTATGATATTTCCGAGAGCCAATGCCCCCTTTTTCTTAGCGGCGGCCACCACACACGTCACAAGCTCAGGCAGAGAGGTCCCGCAGGCGAGAATTGTGATAGCCACAAACTTCTCGGACAATCCCGCGGAGCGGGCTATCTCGCAGGCCGAATCAACGAAAACGTCACCGCCGAAAACAAGGCCTGCCAAACCGCCAAGCACCATCAATATCGCCAACCATATCTTTTTCCCAGCCACAGGCTCCCCTACGGCGCTATCCTCCGCCGAATCGATCTTGCCGGTCTTGAAAGACATCAGCATGTACAGCATGAAAAGAACCAGGAAAACTATACCCTTCCATGCCGAGATCGTGTCACTCTTTCCCAGACCAAGAAGAGTGTGGCTCATTCCAAAGATGATCAGAAGGACTGTGACGATGATATTGACCGGAATGTCACGTCTTTTGTTGTCCGGTGAAATGGCGACAGGACTGACCAACGCGGTGAGTCCCAAGATAAGGAAGACATTGAATATGTTCGATCCCACGACATTTCCGATGGCTATGTCAGCGCTTCCCTTGAGCGCCCCTGTGAAACTTACCACCAGCTCTGGCATGGAAGTTCCGATCCCAACTATAGTCATCCCGATCAGGAACTCGCTCAATCCAGCTTTACGGGCTATAGCGGATGCTCCGTCAACTAACAAATCCGCACCGATGATGACCAGGGCGAGACCAGCTAGAAGGATCAGGATTGATAGAGCCATATTAATCCTGTCTGAGAGGTTCCCCTGATGCCAGACGCTCTTTAGACAACACAGGATTAGCGTAAATCCGTAGGAAGATGTCCCTCAAGTCGTCTCGATTGAGCCTCTTCTCCACCTTGTCCAGACGGTGCTCAGTGTAGGCATCGAAGCTTTCGACATCTTCCTTGGTGTACAGGTCAGAGTACTTTGAGGTATTCCAGATCTTGTCGTAAGCAATATAATTGGTCTTCCAGAGATGATACCCAGCGATTACCCTCTTATCGACAGCATGCCTGATGGCCTGGTAACGGTCATTCTTGTCACACTTGCTGGCCATCTCGATCTCATCAGAAGTCAGAGGCAGCCCAAAGTTGAGATGGACATTGCCCTTCTGCTGACGAATGCCCATAACAATGCTGTGCATGTCCTCGTGGCGACTCTTCACATACTTCTTCGTGCGGGAAATCAAAATCTCCCTGGCCTTCCTGACATCGCAGGGCTCATATTCATAGGAGATACTGAGAGGAATGATGTTGAGCTCCATGAAATTCTCCTGGAAGGATTTCTCACCGCTCATGTCGAGCATCTTCAGGAGTCCTTGCTCAGTGGTGTCGATTCCATCCTTGGTCCTGCCCTGCCTCTGTGCGAGCCAGATAGACGCCTTGCCAGTCGTGATAGTCTGGCGGATGTACTTTGAAAGCATCTGGGAGGAAAGATAAAGGTCACGGGCAGAGATGCCTCTAATAACCTTAATCATTCGATTAGATCGAAGAAGATATTCGACTGTCTTACTTTCTTTTATGAGGTTATCACCAACGCAGATCTCAGTAAACGGAATCCCATTGCGGTTAAACACCATCTGAGTGATCGCGGGGTCAAGGATGATATCCCTATGATTGGACATCGCGAGGAATTTCCCTTTGATGCCTTTAATATAACTGATGCCATCATATGTGAAATTCTTCACAGTATGGTCAAGACACCAGCCCACGGCCTCATTCATCACCCTCTCCTGGAACTCGTCAATGCTTTTGACAGACTTAAGGGCGTCACGCAGATATGTGACAGGCCTGTCCGGGAAAAGATACTCTGATATGGCGAAGACAGCCGGATGATTGGCCACTTTTCCAAGTGCCTTCACGGCTTCCTCGTCATTGTAGGGGCATATATTATCGAATTCGTTCTTGTCTGACATTATTCGGGATTGTTATATGAAACAAAATTAAGCAATTTCGCCGCCATTCGCAATAGCGTCGCGGCGGAAAAGGACCGAGCTGTCCCCGTAACTGAGGAAACGGAATCCATTCGCCAGAGCATAATCATAAATCTTTCTCCAATCTCCACCAACGAATGCGGATATAAGAAGGATAAGGGTACTCTCAGGCTGATGGAAATTAGTGACCAGCACATCAACCAACCTGAACTTGAATCCAGGGACAATGATGATCCTGGTGCCGACTTTGATTTCCTTGAGGTTTTCCTTGTCCAAGTAGCTGATTATAGCGTCTAAGGCCTCGCGGACAGAGTATGGATAATCCCTCTCGTATGGCACCCATTGAGCGACATCCTCAGGAAATCCCTTCTCTATGCAGCTCACTCCCACATAGTATAAAGACTCTAGTGTACGCACAGATGTGGTGCCTACGGCGATAAGCTTGCCCGCATTGTCACGGATACGCTTCAACAGCTCTATATTTACACTAAAAGGCTCCCTGTGCATGGGGTGGCCAGAGATCTCAGCGCTCTTCACTGGCAGGAAAGTGCCGGCACCGACATGGAGACACACGTTCCGCATCTCAATTCCCCTGTCCTTGATCCCATTAAGAACTCTTTCCGTGAAATGGAGGCCAGCGGTAGGAGCGGCGACAGAGCCCCTGACACGAGCATATAGCGTCTGGTAGCGCTCATGGTCAATCTTCTCCGTGTCCCTGTTGAGGTACGGAGGAATGGGGACAGACCCGCAAATGTCAAGGACATTCGAGAATGGATGGCCACCGGCCCATGTGAACTCTACCTCCCCGACACGGTCATCACGATGGACAAGCCTCGCGCGTAAGTCAAGTTCCGTCACAGCCTGTGTCTTCTCCGGGTTATATAGGGTGAGAATATCTCCCTTCCATCTCTTGGCGTTGCCGATAACGCACTTCCAAACGCATCTTGATGAGGAAGCGAATGCAAGGTTATATTCCACAGGATCAACAGGTTCCAAGCAGAATATCTCTATGTGGGCACCAGATTCCCGTTGAAAATGCAGACGGGCAGGGACGACTTTTGTGTCATTGAACACCATCAGTGACCCTTCGGGAAGCAAGTCAGGAAGATCTCTGAACACGTAGTCATCGACTTTACCGTCCACGTAGCGGAGGAGTTTGGACGAGTCCCGCTCGGGAAGTGGATATTTCGCGATCCGCTCGTCTGGCAGATCATAATAGTAGTCCTCAATCTTAATTGTCGGTATCATTGTGAGAATTCAATATTCCGTGACAATTCTAAACAATCGCGCAAATTTAATCATTTCGTCAATATCACTAAAATAATCCCTTCCAGCACTACAAGAGCAATCTGGCAATGGCTGAAATTGGCTTAAATTTGTGAATCCCTAGTATGGAATTGTAAAAATTGTTTTCAAAATTTTATCTGTTAACAAATATGAAATACTGATATTTTAATAAGAAATATTTTTGTAGGTAATCAATTGAAAATCAATATTTTATACTTATTCAACTTATTTTAAAGATAAGAAGAATTCGTTAACCCAGAGGCCGTATGTTAAAGTAAAACTTGATATCAGAATTATTCATTTATTAAATAATTGATTTTCTGATATATAATACATATCAACTAAATTATAATCTAATTAATTTAGGCACTTTATAATAGTGGTAATAGTAGCCAATACGACAATAATTCACATTGATTTTATGAATTTTTTCATTAAATTTGTGAACAAAGAAAATGCCATGAACCAGCGCCTCCAGCAATTCTTAAGCGCCGAGGGTCTCACCCAGACACAACTCGCCGACCGCCTCGGTGTAGCTAAAGCCAGCGTATCACATATCTTGGCTGGGCGGAATAAACCAGGCTACGATTTCATCGTGAGTCTCTCCCGCCAGTTCCCTAACCTGAATCTTGATTGGCTGATAAACGGTAAGGGCCGTATGTACAAGATAACCGGTCAGGATGGCGATATTTCCCCTGTCGTTCACACGACTGACCAAAATCGAGAGCCACAAGGCGGAGAAATATTCGAAATTAGTCAAGAAACTGCTGAGAATCAATCTGATACACCGAAAATCGTTAAAGTGGTCGTCTTCTATGACAATGGTACATTCCAAGAGATAGTATAATTTACTATATTCGCGGTATGTACAAGCAGCTGATCAGACCCATATTGTTCAGGTTCTCCCCTGAAGGGGCACACAATATGACCCTCAAGTTCCTCCGGTCGCTGCGCAAGGTTCCGCTTTGCGCAAATCTGGTCAAGCTCATGTACCGCTGCAAGTCACAGTCTCTCAAAAGAGAGGTTTTCGGCATTGAATTCCCTAACCCAGTGGGTCTTGCCGCCGGCATCGACAAGAACGGGGAGACATACAACGAGCTCTCCTGGTTCGGTTTTTCTTTTATCGAGATCGGTTCTCTCACTCCTGAGCCGCAACCTGGCAATCCGAAGCCGCGTCTCTTCAGGCTGCCTCAGGATAAGGCTCTTATCAACAGGATGGGGATCAACAACAACGGTATCAACCACGCCATCGACCATATCATCAAAGATAAGCCGAAAGTGATCCTTTGCGCCAGTATAGCCAAAAACAGCACTTCCGCCTCTGACGGTGACATAATCGAGGATTACAAGACAGCTTTCTCCCGCCTATATGACTTTGTGGACATGTTCACAGTCAATGTCTCATGCCCCAATGTGGAGGGTCTTCAAAATCTCCAGGATGTGTCATATTTGTCTGACGTCATCGATCCCCTTCTTGACCTTAGGATTTGCTATGACACCTATAAGCCGCTTCTTGTCAAGGTCTCCCCAGACATTCCTGTTGAGGAGCTTGAAGAGATCCTGAACTACTGCATGCTCTCAGGTGTAGATGGCATAGTCGCTGGCAACACGACCACATCCAGGGAGGGTCTCACGACCAACCCGGCCAGAGTGGAAAAGATCGGAAGAGGTGGCCTTTCCGGCGCTCCCCTTTTTGAGAGAAGCCTCGCGTTAGTCAAGCATATTCATGAATACACAGGTGGCCGACTTCCCATTATTGGTGTGGGAGGTATCATGGGGCCTGAGCAAGCCAGGCTCATGCTTGACGCCGGAGCTTCCTTGATAGAGATATGCACTGGATTCATCTATGAGGGTCCATCGGCAGTGAAAAAGATTTTAAGAAAACTCAAATGACAAACGCTTCAATCTGCACAATCGGCGACGAGATTCTAATCGGACAGATTGTGGACACCAATTCATCGAAGATTTCCAGGGCCCTTGAGGATATAGGGATTAAAGTGACAAGGATGCTCTCCATCGGGGACGACCGCCGCGAGATAATAGACAATCTGGAGAATGAATTGAGAATCAGCGGAATTGTCATCACCACAGGAGGGCTGGGCCCAACCAAGGACGACATCACAAAGGCCGCGCTTGCTGAACTGTCCGGCAGCAAAGGTTATGTGGAGAATGCCACTCAGCTGGAAATCATCCATGAGATACTTCATGCCCGGGGACTCGATGTACTGGACATAAACAAAGCCCAGGCACTGGTCCCCGACAACTGCGAGGTTATTCCGAATCGCCTTGGAACCGCACCGATAATGGTCTTCAGATTTGATGACGATAGATTCGGACATCCCGCCACCCTATACTCGCTTCCTGGCGTTCCATTCGAGGCTGAAGGAGCTCTCCCGGACGTCATAGAGGACATCAAGGAACACCATTCCCTCACGGACATATTCCATAAATGTGTCATGGTTTCCGGCTTGGCAGAGTCCGCCCTTTCTAAACTCATCGAGTCGTGGGAGGACAGCCTGCCAGAGGATATGCATCTTGCGTACTTGCCTAATCAATTGACTGGTGTACGCCTCCGTCTATCGATCTATGGCGGTAATAAGGCTGAGGAAGAGCGACGTATCGACGAGCGTTTCTCCGCTCTTGAGCCAATACTGGGAGACAAGATCTATTCCCACTCAGATGACACCCTGCAAAACGCCATAGGAACACTGCTGAGAGGCACTGGGATGACATTGAGCGCTGCAGAGTCTTGTACCGGGGGCATGATCTCGTCTCTGATAACATCCGTTCCTGGTGCTTCAGAGTATTATCTCGGATCCGTTACCTCTTATGCCGTATCTGTCAAAGAGAATGTCCTCAATGTACCACAAGAGTATGTCTCCAGATATGGAGTTGTCAGCGCAGAGGTGGCTGGAGCGATGGCTGAGGGTGTGAGAAAACTGACGGGGAGCACCTATTCCGTAGCCACCACAGGTCTGGCTGGTCCCGGCGGAGATGAAATGAATCCTGTCGGAACAGTTTGGATCGGAGTATCCGGTCCTAACGGAACCTCCACATTCAGAAAAGTTTACAAAAACGATAGGAAAAGGAATATCGAGCGCTTCACTTCAGCCGCCCTGGACGAGTTAAGACTCTTTATCCTTAAAGACCTGAAGAAAGGGTGATAACCTCCCGGAACACTCTCAGGAAGTTTCCGGAGGCTATCCTCTCGATCTGGTCATCACTGTAGCCTCGCTTCCCCAGAAGATCAAACACCACTGGAAGTCTGGAGATATTCTCTAGGCCTTCCGGAGTCACCTCGATCCCATCGAAGTCCGTACCTATACCGACGTGCTCGATACCGCCGACATTGACAGCGTGATCGATATGCCGAATCACGTCTTCAACACTGGCCGATGCCGTGGTGGTCAGGAAATATGGATAGAAATTGATCTGGATGACGCCTCCCTTATCTGCCATCCTCCTGATCATGTCGTCTGTCATATTCCTGGGATGATCCGCGAGGGAGCGGCAACATGAGTGCGTGGACAGGACTGGAGATTTTGAGCATTCAAGAATATCATCGAATGTCAGGTCCGAGGCATGTGCCACATCCACGATCATCCCCAGCCTGTTCATCTCAGCCACCACTTCCCTTCCAAAAGGGCTCAGTCCACCCCATCGCTTCCCTTCCATGGCAGCGTCAGCTATCTCATTGTCCCCATTGTGAGTGAGTGTCATATATCTGACACCCATACGATAGAACAATCTGAGAAGAGACAGGGATTTCTGGATCGGTAATCCGTTCTCCATACCCACAAGGATGGAGACCAGTCCTTGGGACTTATTAGCCACAACATCATCAGGCGAGAGAGCCATAGCGATCTTATCACCATACTTGCCAAGCGCGTCATAGATTGAGGCAAGCATCTCGAGGGCACTCGCGGCGGCAGCCTCCCCAGACTGGTCTGCATACGTGCACAAGGCGAAAAAGGAAGCATCTACTCCCCCTGCTAAAAGCTTGGGGATATCAACATGACAATCATTGTTGTCAAAACCAACATCAAGCCCCTTGATCATAAGGGACGGAGTGTCACAATGTGAATCAAGGACTATCATTATTTCCTGATAACAGAGGCGCTTTGTATCTTGACCAGGTTAATGGCAGGATCTCCGGAGAAAGTGACCTCCGCTCCCCTTCCGAGATCCAACTCGAGAGACTCGATTGGACTGACATCAGCCGATGCTCCTGATATTGAGACAGAAGCCTTACCGGTCTTGAGGGATGAAGCGTCAACTTTGGCTGATGTGCCTTTACCGGTCAACTCCAGCGAAGAGGATTTCCCGGAAATGGAAGTCTGGGAACCACTTGACACTTCAACTTTTATCGCATCTTCCACCTCGCCTTTGATCTCGATGGTGGAGCTTCCCCCCGCGAGGATAACCATATTCTTAGCCTGCCCCTCAATCGCGACAGCGGCTTTCCCGTCAGTTGATAGATTGATGGCATCCTCAATATCCGCGTACACATTCGTGAATTTAGCGTTCTTAGTCATACTTAACACCAGGGATTTTCCTTTGATATTCAAGTTACTGACCATTGAAGAACCAGTCATGTTGACCACAAGGTCGTCAGCATCGATCATTCCTGAATAGAAAAACTGGGAATTGTCGTTAAGGGTGAGAGACTTCAAGTCGGGCATGGTGACAACAGCGACAAGAGTCGGCTCTGATGAGTTCTTGCCCTTGTACATTTTCTTCATGTCCCTGGGTATCTTTCCGTCCAGCTCAAGATGGAGAACGCCAGACTTGACATAGCACAGGACATAACTCTCAAGAACGTCATCCATCGTGAGCTTGGCGCTGTAACGGTCACCAGGAGTGATTGACACCTTAAAGCCATCAGAAGCCTCGATCCCGGTGAAAGGAGATAAAGCATGCTCTTTGGAACGAGTCTGTGAATAACCCGTTATACTTGAAGTCATGATTAAAGTTACAACCAATAACAACTTACAAACCAAAGATTTCATATTAATTTAGATTTATTGTTATTCATCCAATTTCTCCATCAGGGTCTCCCACTCAGCGGTCTTGTGGTCAAGTTCCCGCTTATGCTCAAGATAAGTCCTTGTGAGCTCCATGATGTCATCACCAGCGGTAGGATTCGAAAGAACCTTCTCAATCTCTTTCATCTTCTCCTCCAACTTCCCGATCTCTCCCTCGAGGAAATCCACCCGATGCTTGATTCTGCGGATCTCTTTCGACTCATTCTTCTTGCGCTCAAAAGCCACCCTGGCCTCCTCCTTCTTCTCATCCTGAACGTCGTGAGGAATCTTATCCTCTTTGCCGAACTTTCTCTCCAACTCCTGGAGGCTCTCAAGCTTTCGCTTTTCCAGAAACTCCTGAACTCCACCAATATGTTCTTTGACTTTCCCGTCCCTGAACTCATACATCTTGTCCACAAGTCCATCAAGAAAGTCACGGTCATGAGAAACAACAATCAACGTGCCATCATACGCCTGCAGAGCCTGTTTGAGGATTTCCTTTGACTTGATGTCCATATGGTTAGTCGGCTCGTCCAAAGCCAGGAGATTATACGGTTGGAGCATGAACTTGGCCATGCCCAGACGAGCTCTCTCACCACCGGAGAGTACACTGACCTTTTTATCGATGTCCTCTCCCCTGAAAAGGAACTGCGCGAGAATGTCACGGAGCTTGGCCCGGATGTCACCTACCGCTATATTGTCTAAAGTCTCCCACACAGTGAGGTTCTTGTCAAGGATATCCTCCTGATTCTGGGCATAATAGCCCATGGACACGTTATATCCACTCTTGGCCTCTCCCTCAAACGGGATCAACTCACCGGCAATGACTCTCATCAATGTGGTCTTACCCTCGCCGTTACGCCCGATCAATGCCACTTTCTCTCCTCTTTTCACCTCGATGTCAGCGTCGCGGAAGACAACCTTTCCTGGATATCCCACGGTAATCCCAGTAGCTTTGAAAACAACGTCCCCAGAACGGGGAGCGGGCGGGAACTTCACCGTAAGACGCACATTGTCAGTCTCGTCAATCTCAATGCGATCCAGCTTCTCAAGTTGCTTGATCCTGGATTGCACCTGATTGGACTTGGTGGGCTTGTAACGGAAACGGTTGATGAAATCCTCCGTCTTCTCTATCATCCTCTTCTGGTTCTCGTAGGCAGCGGTCTGCTGAGCCAGACGTTCCTTCCTGAGCTCCACATATTTACTGTATGGGACCTTATAATCGTGAATATGGCCCAGCATGATCTCAACCGTACGGTTGGTCACGTTATCGAGAAATATCCTGTCATGTGAGACAAGAAGAAGTGATCCCCTACGACCTTTAAGATAATCTTCAAGCCATTCGATGGACTCGATGTCAAGATGGTTGGTAGGCTCATCAAGGAGGAGGACATCGGGAGCTGAGAGAAGGATCTTAGCCAACTCGATCCTCATGTTCCAACCTTGGCTGAAAGTCTCAGTCTTACGCCCAAAATCAGAGTCTTTGAAGCCGAGACCTAACAAAGTCTTCTGGGCCAGCACTTCCGGCGGCTCGGCATGGATTATAGACAGGGAATCAGACAGGTCGTTCATCCGACTGATCAGTTCCATGTAAGAGGCTGATTCATAGTCGGTTCTGGTGGAGAGAGACTCTCCTATCGAATCTAATTCCTTTTGTATCGCATCCACTCTGTCGAAGGCGGTAAGGGCCTCTTCCATGACAGTCCTTCCCCTATGGTGCTCCATGATCTGCGGCAGATAGCCTATCCTGATGTCGTTTGGCTTCTCGACAGATCCGGAAGTCGGAGTCTGAAGTCCACATATAAGCTTCATGATGGTGGACTTCCCGGCTCCGTTTTTGCCCACGAGGCCGATCTTGTCATTCTCACTGATATGAAAATCAATGGCGTCCAGCAGGGTGAACCCACCGTACGCCACTGTCAATGAGTTGATTGAGATCATCGTCAGGCAGTCTCGGACTCCTCTTCCCCGGCCGGCCTCGGTCTGCAGAACATAACGCTGGCCTCATAGAGAATAAGTAGAGGCGCAGCCGCTATCAACATCGAGAAGGGATCCGCCGGAGTGATGATGGCGGCGATACAAAGAACCGCAACTATCGCATGTTTGCGGTACTTTTTCATCGTGTCCTTGTACACCAGGCCGAGTTTGTTGAGAATCACGACCACGGCGGGGAACTCGAACACAATTCCGAATGCCAGGGTGGTAGAGGTGAAGAGGGAGATGTAGGATGTCAGCGAGATGGTATTCACCACCGCCTCACTGATTTTGTACCCAAGGAAGAAGTTGAGTGAGATCGGAACGATCAGCACATAGCCGATGTAGAGACCCAGATAGAAAAGGAAAGACGCGGCGAGGAATACCCCCCGCATGGCTTTCTTCTCATTCTGGTACAATGCTGGCGCTATGAACTTCCAGATCTCCCAAATGACGAATGGGAAGGCGAGGATGAAACCCAGCTCGAACGCTACCTTGAGATGCACAAAGAACTGTGTCGAGATCTCGAGGTTCACCAGGTTCATGCTGACATCCATATTCAATAGCCTGTAGACCCAGAAATCACTTCTCGTGGGAGCCAGGACAACATCGTCAAACACGAACTTCTTGAAACAGAAGACCACGACACTGACAACTGTGACAGCCAGTATCGAACGGAATAAAGTTCCTCTCAACACCTCGAGATGATCCCAGAAGGACATCTCGGCAGTGTCCTGCCTCTGCTCTTCCTCAGCCACAGCTTACTTCTGGTAATCTTCTTTCTTCTCGATCTTGTCGGGGCTCTTGGCCGGAGCGTTCATGTCGCTCTCGATGTCGCCAATCTGCTTCTCGACCTCATTCATGCCCTCCTTGAAACTCTTCATGCCTTTTCCAAGTCCACGCATGAGCTCGGGAATCTTCTTACCTCCGAAAAGAAGGAGAATGACCAAGGCGATGATCACGACCTGCCAAGGTCCTACGACACCTAAAGGGAAAAATGCTAACATATTCATGAATATTAATGGTTTATCTATCGTTAATATGCTTTTCTATAGCGGCGAGCAACTTCTCCGGGCAACGGGTCGGGCGGTTTGTCGACTTATTCAGGAAACCCAGCGTGACTTCACCATCCACACATAAGGTGCCTTCCTGGTTGTAAACCGCCTGTTTGATCCGGAGTTTAGCTAACGGGAGCGTCTCGATCATCGCGACTATACGAAGGTCATCCCCCATCTTCGCCGGATGCTTGTAACGGCACTCGACCGAGACAATCGGGATAGTAACCCCGTCTTCCTCGCATTTCTCGATAGGGTAACCAAACTCCCGCATCATGTTGTTACGGGCGCACTCGAAATAACGGATATAATTCGAGTGATGGACGATGCCCATCTGGTCCGTCTCGTAGTACCTAACCGGGAAAAATGTCTCGGAATATACCATAACAAAAATGTTCTATAGCTAAACTTTTTTGTTTCTTTACTTATTTTTCAATGCCTTGAGACTATTCTCAAGATTTTCAATCTTAAGGATGGCGTCTGCCTCTTTCTTGCGCTCCAACTCGACTACTTTCTCCGGAGCGTGGGCAGTGAAGGCCTCATTGGAAAGCTTCTTCCGTACTCCCTCGAGGAAACTGCGGAGTCTGGTGAGCTCGGATTCCATCTTGGCGATCTCCTCGCCAGCGTCAACCAGTCCTCCGAGAGGAACGAAGACCTCAACCGTCCCGACCATGAATGACACACCGCTTTCATCACCGAAAGCCGCCACCTTTTCAGCCGAACTGACATTGGCGAGCTTGGTGACCACAGGCATCATCTCCATAGGGAACTCCCCTTTCACTTTTATCTCAAGCGCCTCTTTGGGAGGGATGTTCTTTTGTTGCCTTATCCCTCTCACGCCTCCGGCGACTTCCTTCGCGGCCTCGAAATCAGCGATCACTTTCGCATCGACTTCACCTGCTACAGGGGTAGGCTGATACATGATAGTCTCGCCTTCTTTCCTGTCTGTCATGGACTGCCAGAGTTCCTCACTGATGAAAGGCATCACAGGATGAATCAGCTTGAGGAGTTTCTCAAGGAATACATTAGTAGCCTCGAAAGTGGCCTTGTCCAGCGGCTGGCCAAAGGCAGGTTTGACAGCCTCAAGGTACCAAGAGCAATAGTCGTCCCAGAACAATTTGTAAATCGCCATCAGGGCATCGGAGATCCTGAACTTGGAATAGTAGTCTTCAACCTGAGATACAGTCTCGCTGAGTTTATTCTCGAACCATTTGACTGACAATGCGTTGACTTCACTTTGCTGAAGTGATTCATCAACCATCCATCCCTGAACCAGGCGGAATGAGTTCCATATCTTGTTGCAGAAATTGCGACCTTGCTGGATCTGGCTCTCATCATAGAAGATGTCATTGCCGGCGGATGAGCAAAGCAGCATTCCAATCCTCACGGCATCAGCACCATATTGTTTGATGAGCTCAAGGGGATCCGGCGAGTTGCCGAGGGTCTTGCTCATCTTACGACCAAGCTTATCGCGAACTATACCTGTGAAATAAACGTTGCTGAACGGGATGTCCTTCATGAACTCCCCACCCGCCATAATCATTCTGGCCACCCAGAAGAATATGATGTCCGGGGCGGTCACAAGATCGCTTGTGGGATAGTAATATGCGAGATCCTTGTTCGGCACATGGTCAGGATGTCCGGGCATCTCGGGATCGAATACCGAGATAGGCCACAGCCAGCTTGAGAACCATGTGTCGAGGACATCCTCATCCTGCCTGAGATCCGCCGCGGTGATAGCCGGGTCGATCTTCCTGGCAGCTTCCAGTGCCTTTTCGGGAGTCTCCTCGACAACCACCTGGCCGTCTGGCAGATAGTAAGCGGGAATCCTCTGGCCCCACCACAGCTGACGGGAGATGCACCAGTCACGGGCATTCTCCATCCAGTGACGGTAGATGTTGCGGTATTTGTCGGGGATGAACTTAATCTTTCCGGACTCCACGCTGTCAAGGGCCATAGCGGCGAGGTCTCCCATTTTAAGGAACCATTGAGCTGAAAGCTTCGGCTCTATGACTGCGTCAGTCCTTTCCGAATACCCGACAGGGGAAATATATTCCTCGACCTTCTCCAGGTTTCCGGCCTCCTCGAGCATCCCGACAATCTTCTTCCTGGCCACGAAACGATCCTCACCAACAAGGATGACAGCCTCGTCAGTGAGTTTGCCGTGGTCGTCAATAATGTTGATGATCGGGAGGTTATGGCGCAGGCCAATCTCATAGTCATGGGCGTCGTGAGCAGGAGTCACCTTGAGGCAACCTGTACCGAAGTCCATCTCGACATAGCTGTCCTCAATTACGGGGATCTCCCTGCCGATGAGCGGGATAAGCACCTTCTTGCCCTTGAGCCAATGGTAACGCTCATCCGCGGGATTGACGCAGATCGCCGAGTCGGCCATGATTGTCTCGGGACGGGTGGTGGCTATGACCAGATATTTGTCTGTGGGATTGCCCTTGCCATCAGAAATATAGTACCTCAGATGGTAGAAATGGCTCTTGGTGTCCTTATGTATGACCTCATCATCGCTGATGGCGGTCAAGGCGACAGGATCCCAATTAACCATCCTCACTCCCCTGTAGATCATCCCCTTTTTGAAGAAATAGCAGAAAGTGGCGATGACCGCGTCGGAAAGGGCGGGCTCCATAGTGAAACGGGTACGGTCCCAGTCGCAGGACGCGCCGAGTTTCCGGAGTTGCTTGAGTATTATTCCTCCATGCTCCTCTTTCCATTCCCACGCGTATTTGAGGAACTCCTCGCGTGTCAAATCCTCCTTTGATATACCCTTGTCCTTCAACCTGGCTACAACCTTGCTCTCAGTAGCGATCGAGGCGTGGTCGGTGCCGGGCACCCAGCATGCGTTCTTGCCGTCCATGCGGGCCTTGCGGATCAGGACGTCATTTAGGGTATTGTTGAGCACATGACCCATATGGAGAATCCCGGTCACATTCGGCGGCGGGATGACTATCGTGTACGGCTCCTTATCATTCGGCTCAGAATGGAAACACCTGTGTTCCAACCACCAGGAGTACCACTTGTCCTCCACTTCAGCAGGATTGTACTTCGCGGAGAGCTCTTTCTTCTCGCTCATGTCTAAACAGTCTTCTTTATATACTTTATTCAAGAAATACAAATATAACACATTTTTCACTAATTTTGCCTTATCAAAACAGACTATCATGGAAGAGAAGAAGGAAATAAGCCTTGAGATCAAGCCTGATATCGCAAAAGGCACGTACTCGAACCTGGCGATCATCACCCACTCCCACAGTGAGTTCATTATTGATTTCGCCACCATGCTCCCCGGCCTTCCGAAGCCGGATATCGGCAATAGGATCATCATGACACCCGAGCATGCGAAAAGGCTCCTGAACGCTTTGATGGACAATGTCACAAAGTACGAGAACCAGTTCGGGCTGATCTCCCTCGGCGGCCAGCCCCAACAAGGCAACGCTTTCAACCTCGGAGACCTCCCTCAGTTCGGCCCCGGTGGAGCCAAATCCTGAAATGACTGATTTAAAAGATATTAAAGGATTCGCCTTTGACATCGACGGCGTCATGACCGATGGCGGCATCCTGGCTGACCTTGAAGGTCAGCTCTACAGGACGTTTGACGCCAAAGATGGTTTCGCTGTGAGGATGGCCGCGATGAACGGTTATCCCGTGGCCGTCATAACAGGTGCCCGCTCCCAAAGCGTCCGCGCCAGGTTCAATGGCAACGGTATACCACCCGAAGACATCTACCTTGGTTCCCGTGATAAGATAGTTGATTTTGACGATTTCTGCCGCCGCCACTCCCTCGATCGCTCGGAGGTCATGTTCTTCGGAGATGACATTCCAGATATTCCTGTAATTCTGGCAGCCGGCATCGGAGTGGTTCCGTCAGACGCTGTCGAAGAAGCCAAGGAAGTAGCTGATATTGTGTCAGATAGGCCTGGTGGCAAAGGTTGTGTCCGTAAGCACTTCGAAGAGGTCTTGAAGGCCCAGGGGCGCTGGAATTTCGATGTCCAAGTCTACAAGAAAAGGTTCTAGGAAAATGGACACTCATGGTAAAAGGATAATCCTCGCCTCCAATTCCCCAAGAAGAAAAGAGCTTCTGGCCGCGTTGGAGATTGATTTCACAGTCGACACCGGCACCTCATTCGTTGAGACATATTCCCCCGACACTCCCCACGAGAGAGTCCCCGAGCTCATGTCCAGGGGAAAGTCCCTTGGATTCCATAGGGAACTGGATCCAGATGAGATACTCGTCACTTCCGACACCATGGTGCTTTGCGGGAAAGAGATTCTCGGCAAACCAGTTGACCGTGAAGACGCAGAGAGGATGCTTAAGCTTTTATCAGGACGGGAACACCATGTCATCACCGCTGTGACGATCCGTGACAAAGAGCATGAAAAGACGTTCTCAGTAGCTTCAAGTGTCTTTTTCAAAGAGTTATCCAACAGCGAGATAGATTACTACATCGACAACTATAAACCCTTCGATAAAGCCGGTGCCTACGGCATTCAGGAATGGATAGGGTACATTGGGATCACAGGTATAGAAGGGTCTTTCTACAACGTCATGGGCTTCCCTACCCAGCGTTTCTATGATGAGCTTCAAAGCTTCTTGAAATGAGATTGAGAGCCCTATCAATCATATTCCTGGCCCTCGCTCTTCAGCTAACCGCGAATGCCCAGCTCATATCCCACCATGGCGTGGTCAAAGGAGGATATGATTTCTGGGTCTATATGCCACAGGAAAGAGCTTCGAAAGACACGACAAAGCTGCCTCTTGTGCTCTTCCTTCATGGCAAAAGCCTGTCAGGAAACGACTTGGAGAAGGTTCGGGAATATGGTCCCCTTGAAGCTCTCAAGTTCGGGAGGAAGATTAACGCCATCATTCTCGCGCCACAGGCCCAGGGCGGCTGGAGCCCCTCCAGAGTCAAGAAAGTCCTTGACTGGACAGAAGCGCACTATCCCGTAGACACCTCTATGGTCTATGTGTTCGGCATGAGTATGGGCGGTTACGGAACCATTGATTTTGTCGGAAGCTATCCGGACAAGGTCGCCGCCGCCATAGCGATGTGCGGGGGTGGCTCGCTCAAGGATTACTCCGGGCTAAACAAGGTGCCTTTCTGGATAATACATGGCACGGCAGACAGGTCTGTCTCATGGAAACAATCCCAAGCGGTCGTGGACGCCATGAAAGCCGCCGGGGATACTTCCTTACTCCGTTACGATCTCCACCCCGAGGTCAGCCATTCCTACCTTGGGAGGGTGTTCTACATGGAAGAACCTTATGAGTGGTTCCTCAAGCACTCACTGAAGGATTCCATCAGGACAGTTGACCGTACAGTCCAGATCACGAAGAAAGGAATGGCAGACGCCTATAGGTCCATGCCGGGACGCAAGACGTTGAAAGTCAAGGAATATAAAGCATCGAAATAGAGCCTACTCGGAGGCTGGGGTCTCATCCTTAGGGAGGTTGATCGCGCGGAAACGCTTCTGTCGGCGCTCCCATCTCTCACGGGCGAACTGCTGCATATCGATAGCCTGGTCGTTCTCATCGATGATCTCAAGACCAAGAATCGTCTCGATGATGTCCTCAAGGGTCACAATGCCCTCGAAGCAGCCATACTCATCGATAATCAAGGCCATCTGCTCACGTTTCTTCAGAAGCTCCTCCCAGACTTTGCTGAGGGAATCCTCCTCATTGAAAAACGATATCGGGCGTTTGATCTCCTTGAGTCTCTTATCAAACTCGTCATCAGCGAGACCCTCTAGCGCGTCAGAGAGAAGGATATAGCCAGTAATATATTCAGGAGAATCACCGTAGACCGGAATCCTGGAATAGTGGAGATACTGCTCGTTCTTGTAGAAGTTCTTAAGTGTCATGTTCTCCTGGGCAGTCATCGCGACTATCCTCGGGGTCATAGCCTCGTATGCGGGAACATTGTCCAGCTTCATTATGTTCTGAATCACCTTGTTCTCGTCCGAGTCGATCACACCCTCTTCCACACCTATATTGGCCATCGCTGTGACTTCCTCCCTGCTGACCACAGCCTCATCCTCGTCCTTGGAAAGGAGCTTCCCGAGAAGGCTGGCCAAGAGAACCAACGGATACATCAAGACGATAAGGAGTGAGATCATCCTGGTGGCAAACCCCATAAGATGCTTCCAGTAGGAGGTTCCGATGGTCTTGGGGACAATCTCGGCAAAGACCAGGATCAGAAGCGTCATCAGGGCGGAAATAATTCCAAACCAAGTGCTTCCAAAGAGAATAGTGGCCTGGCGACCCACTCCTGCCGCACCTATCGTGTTGGCGATGGTATTGAGGGAAAGGATCGCCGCCAACGGCTTTTCCGTGTCGGTTTTGTATCTCAGGAACTTATCGGCGAGTTTGTACCCCTGCTCCTTTTTCATCGTGATGAAAGAGAGAGGCGTGGACAATAGTGTCGCCTCCAATATGGAGCAAAGGAACGAGATACAAAGGGTCCCGAGAAGGAAAGTCAACAGAAGCGCCATAAAAACGAATTATCATGCGAATATAAGAATAATTCGAGGAATGGCATAATAATATGTGTCAGAACTTTATCGACAAGCCTCCCATAACGGAACGACCGGCCATCGGCACAAATCCGATCTGGTAGTATCGGTTGCTGTCAGGATGGTTGTAACCGTCGAGAATCGATGAATACACCCAACCGCTTGTCGCGTAGCGCCCATTGAATATATTCCCCACAGACAGCGTCAGCCTCAGTTCCTTGACCTTAAGCTTCTGAAGGCTCATCTTGTAGGTGATGTTGAAATCCGAGAACGTGTATGCCGGGAGAGAGCGGTCAAGGTTACCGGTGTTGTCCAGATATTGGCGGGAGACATAATTAGTGTGCCAGACAGCCTCCAGACCACCTGTGTGGAACCTGACGAAACCGTTCAGGATAGCGGATGGAGAGAAAGCCAAAGGAGTGTCATCGTAATGAATCGGCCGGAAAGAATCATCCCAGTCCTCGCTGGCGGCTTCTGTGAAATCTCTCAGCTTATTGACACTCAAAGCGGCGTTGCCTTCCAGTGAGAGGAACCTGGTCGCCTGATAAGCCACCGTGAGTTCCACCCCTGCCCTGAAAGAGCTCTTGATGTTGGTGGTCAACGGCTCCCCTATCTCGCTCAATTCACCTGTCTGGACAAGCTGGTTATCGTAGTCCATGTAATAAAGATTAGCGCCAGCCTGAAGCTTCTTTGAAGTGTGATTATACCCGGCCTCATAGTCAAGCACGCTCTCGGCCACAGGGAAAGGGTACTTGAAGTTATCGGTGAAATTATCCCTTTGCGGCTCCCTGTGACTCATGGCGGCGGAGGCGTAAACGTGGCTGGCTCCCTTTACCCAGCTTATTCCGATCTTGGGATTAAGGAAATCATAATCCTCGTCTATATCCAACTCTTGATTGTACCAGTGGTCCCCTTCCTCATAGAACTTATCGTTGATTCCGCTCGTCATATAACCCACGTGGCGGTACTGAAAATCCCCGAAAGCCTTCCAATAGCGCGCGAAAGAATATGTCGCCTTGACATATGCGCTTCCATCGAATTTAGCGGCATCAGAGTCATAATACTGATAAGGTCCTTTTGCCAGGAAGGTGTCAGCCATTCCCTGATCCTTAATGTAAGTCACATATCCATAATGGTTTCCGTCGAAATTCTGAATAGAGAAACCACCAACTATATCCAGCGGTTCCGAGTTGTATCTAACACTTCCCACAACCCCGTATGTGTCCTGCGCGAGGCCTTTCCGGCGGACAAAATCTGTTTTCTTGACTCCCGGATATGTGATTCCGAACTTCTTCGGCTTATTGTCCGGGCGGAACTCCTCATAGTAGCCATGACCGTGAGTGTAGTGCGCTGAAACGCTGGCGTCCCATCCCTCTCCAAGTCCGAAAGAAGCCGAGAGGATATTGTGGTCCTGCCAGAAATTGTCCGTGGTCTTGGGCCAAAAGGAGCCGTCTCGCATCTTGTACCTCTGGGTGACGTAACCTTCAGAATCAGTGAGGAAAAGACCATCATCACCAGTCGCAATCCTCTCATACAAGCTATTGAAACGGCCAAGGCCTGCATCGTACATGTCTTTGTAGGTCTTAATACCGGTATTGGCCGTATATGACCAGGATCCATCGTCATAACTGCCGTCCATCAGACTATAGTCTCCGTTGCCGGCGGTCACACCATTCCAAGCCTGTCCTGTCTGCTCGTAGTTGCCAATATTCCGGTATCTCAATATGAATCCCCTTCCCAGCCATGTCAGTCCACCATACCACGATCCGGACTTTCCGGCGGTTCCATGTATATATCCATCTGTTCCTGTGGTGTGGAATGACGCGTCAGCGCTGAGGTGATTGCCCAGCAAGCCCGTGGAAATTGATACGCCAGTATTATACGTATTGAAACTACCGTAAGACGCGTCAAGAGTGACAGAGGGATCATACGAGATAGCCTTTGTTCTCAGAGCCACACTACCGCCAAACGCACCATCACCGTTGGTCGATGTACCCACTCCCCTCTGGATCTGCACACTCTCCAGGAAGTGACTGTAACTGTTCATGTTAGCCCAGAAAACCGCCTGGTCCTCGGGTGAATTGAGAGGCACTCCGTCAATAGTAACATTAATCCTGGAATCCCCCGCGCCGCGTATCCTCAGGTAGGTCGTCCCGGTCCCGACTCCGTTCTCGCTCCATGACAGGACTCCAGGCGTTCCGGATAGGAGGAAAGGCAGTTCTTTCCCGCTGACGGAAAAGTCCTGAAGGGATTCACGGTTGACATTGAAGACGGCGAAAGGAGCGTTTTTGGATGCCCTGACACCTTGGACCACAGATGCTTCCAGAGCCTCGACCTTGGATGTGTCACGTTCCTGGGCAGCTAAAGCTCCGCAGACAATGATATCGGCAAAAAACGCCGCACTAAAAGAAAAAACTCGCATAATAATAAATATTAATGCGAGGGACACGCCCTTAGGCGATCATGAGATTACGCTTCCCTTCGGCGGCATTACCCGCATCAGGTTCAATGGGTATGATCTCAACCGGGATTCTTCCCGGTACCCCCGCTTTTCCTGACGCGAATATACTATTTTTTCTCCACAAGTTCCACCTCGTAGAGACGCTTCCAGTATTTTCCGGTAATATAAATCTTTTTTGCCTCGGGATCGTATGCTATACCGTTCAGGACATCCGTGTACTCATCCCTCAGGTGCCTCGGAAGGAGCCCTGTACAGTCAACCGTGGCCTCGACATTCCCGGACTCAGGATTGATGATGACTATCATATCCGTCATATAGACATTAGCCCAGATTTTCCCGTCAATCCACTCAAGCTCGTTGAGTTGCGTCAACGGTCGGCCATTCATCTTCACCTGAAGCGCCTTCTGCTGACGGAACTGCCCGTCCAGCCAATACAAACGAGACGAGCCGTCGCTCGCTATCAGGTTCTTCCCGTCAGTGGTAAGTCCCCAGCCTTCTCTGGGATAGCTGTAAGTCTGCTTGTATTCGAATGTCTTGGCATCGTAAATGAACGCCACCTTCTCGCGCCAAGTCAAGATATAGATATTACCTTCCATTTCCGCCGATCCTTCGCAGAAATACTTGCGGGCAAAACTGAACTTTTTGATTGCCTTGCCAGTTGCGGGATCGACAAGCCTCAAAGTTGACTCCCCGTACTGCCCAGTGGTCTCTACCATCTTGTCGCCTTGGAAGAATAGACCCTGGGTATAGGACATCTCGTCGTGGGGATATTCCTTGACAACTTTGACCTTGTACTGCCGGACCTTTGCGCTCGCACACGAGGAAAGCGCCAAAGTTATGGCAGCTAAAACACATAGTATCAACGATTTCCTGTTCATCAACTTCTCAAGCTTATATCCAGCATGCAAATTTAATCAAAAATCACTCCAAGTTGTTCTTCTCGCCACAGTACATACGACAAATCCCGAATGAGAATGCCTTGTGGCTGACATTCTTAAAGCCCGCCTGGCGCATCTGCTCCATGAATTCATTCTTGCCTGGAAATGCCTTGACTGAGGCGGGAAGATAGGCGTAGGCAGCCTTTTCGCCAGAGACTTTACCTCCGATTATAGGGAGAATCCGAAGGAAATAAAGGTCATAAAACCAGCGGATGACCTTGTTCCCAGGCCTTGACAGCTCAAGGATCACAAGTCTTCCACCAAGTCTGAGAACCCGGAATGCCTCCCGCAGCCCCTTATCCCTATTCTCGAAATTCCTTATTCCGAAAGCGTTGACAACACGATCGAATGACCCATCAGGAAAGTCCAGGTCCTCCCCATCTCCAGTTTGTGCTGAAATAATACTTTCCAATTTGTTTTTCAATACCTTCTGCCTCATTACCTCAAGCATTTCTTTGGATATATCTATTCCAATGACACTGCCTTTTCCAAGTGCTTTGGCAATAGCTATCGAGAAGTCACCTGTGCCGCATGCCACATCGAGTACGCATGGGGACTCACCAGCATCGACAATCTTCTTGAGCGCCTTACGTCTCCATATCTTGTCTATCGACAGAGACAGGACATGGTTCAGGGAGTCATAATCCTTAGCGATACTGTCGAACATTTCCTCGACTTTCTTCTTTGATGGCATGTTGTCAGAACACTATGAATGAGATACCGAGAATGAGGCACAAAAGGAAGGTGGACATCACCAGAAGCGGAAGCATAGGATCCAGAGCCCTTTCCGTCCTCGACCATATTCCTTTGAGATGGACAAGGTGAAGAGGAAGAACCAAAAGGAAGAGGAAGTGCCATGGAGACGGCTTGTAAACAGAAGCGAAGAGGATCAGGAGAAGCCATCCTAGAGCTATCAGCGAGGTCTGGTATAATCTCGAGCCTTTCAGCCCAAGCTTGATCGCTACCGTGACCCTGTTGACCGAGTCCGTCTTCATGTCACGTATGTTATTGACATTCAGCACTCCGACACTGAAAAAGCCGACTGCGGCAGCCGGAAGGATCAGCATCGGGGATATGATAGTGTGGGCGCAGACATAGTAGCCGCCCAGAACCGACACAAGGCCGAAGAATATGAACACGGCTATATCCCCCAGCCCCCTGTAACCATAAGGCGATGGTCCGAGGGTATATCTCATAGCCGCCATAATCGCCAAAGCACCTAGGATCAGAAGGGATAGCGACCTCAAACTGAACAGGGTGCCAAACGAGACCCATATCATGGCGCAACCGGAGAGGGCGCAAGCCGTGGCGATGACGCTGATAAGCCTTTTCATATCGTTAACACTCAACCCTCCCTCAGCAATTCCATAATCAGGACCTTGGCGATCTGGAGTGTCGGTCCCATTCAGGACATCACCGAGCTCATTGGACAGGTTTGAAAGGATCTGTAGGAAAACAGTTGTTAGGAACAATAGCACCATGCCCCATGGGTTCACCTTGAAGTCACTTGCGGCCAATAGAGCCCCTAGAGCCACTCCGGCGATAGAAAGCGGGAGTGTCCTGAGCCTTAAAGACCGTATTGCCGAACGAAGCTTTTGATTCATTTGCTCTCTGCGTTTTGCTGACGCGAATTTAGTGAAATTACCTCAAAGTGGCCAATCACATTTTGCGGGGCGCTTGGTCCCGCCTTTCGCAGGGGCGGCCGAGCCACTGACCCCGGCCTGTTGTCCGGCGGTGGGCCACCTGGCCCAGGCCTGTTGTCCAGCGGCGGGCCACCTGGCCCAGGCCGCGTCCATCCTCGCTTCGCTGTGGCTGAGTACGGCCTCAGGCCAGTGGCCCAACCGCCCGTGCCGGGAAAAGCCCGTTTTTCGGCACAACCGTGTCATTTCAAACTGCCCGTGCCGGAAAAAGCCTGGATTTCGGCACAACTATGTCATTTCAAACCGCCCGTGCCGGGAAAAGCCCGTTTTTCGGCACAACCGTGTCAT
>JAFYYM010000091.1 GCA_017557535.1 Bacteroidales bacterium
GAACGGGTTACGGGCGAAAGCGGAAACCTTGAAGTTGGTGCAGTGGAACTTGCGGGTGAAGCTCTCAGGAATAGCGTACGAGAGGGTGATCTCGCGGCACTTCAGGTAGGTGTTCTTGAAGACAGAGCCAGAGTAGAAGCGGGAACCGCCGGTACCCCAACCGTACTGCTTCTCAAGAGCCATTTCCTGGCTGACCATCTTGGTGTTCTTGCTGCCGTCCTCGAGGACGCCGTCAAGGACCACACCGTCGTGGCGGACCGCCTGGCCATCAGGACCGTACTGGCCGCTGAAAGGAACGCAGTCGCCGCTGAATCCGTTGGTCAGGTAGTAGGACTGACCGCCGAGAGACTCGTTACGGTTAGGCAGGGACTCGACGATCTGGCCGGTGTGCATGTAGAACTGGTAAGGCATGTTGAACACGTCGCCGCCAATCTGGTAGCTGAAGTTCATGTCGAGGGAAACCCTCTTGTAACCAAGGTTGAAAGCGAAACCTCCCACGAGGTCGGGCATCGCATTACCGACCTTGACGACTTCGTCGGTACGGGCGTAGTAACCATCGGAACGGATGATCTTGTTGCCGTTGGCGTCACGCTTGTAGTCGAAGGAATAGATGTCACCCATCTTCTCGCCTTCATAGGAATAGAGATACACGGCGCCATTGTCCCAGCGGTTGTGCTCGATACGGCTCACGCCGTCGGCAAGCTTGACGACCTTGTTGGCGTTCCAGGCAGCGTTGCCGCTGACCTCGAATCTCCAGTCACGGTTCTCAACGAGAGTGGCGTAAGCGGAAAGCTCAACACCCTGGTTGGTGAGCTCACCAACGTTCATGAGGATGGATGAACCACCGGCTGAACGGGCCACGGTGCTTTCGAGGATCTGGTCGATGATGCGCTTGTGGTAGTAGGTAAGCTCAAAGCCGTAGCGGTTGTTGAGGAACTTGTTCTCGATACCGAACTCCCATTCATGGGTGGTTTCGGGACGGATTCCCTCATTGCCGAGGGCGGCACCGAGCTGGTTGTAGGTGAAACCCGAAGCTGAGCTCTGGCTGTAAGCGACAGCGGCCTTGTAGATGGCCGGGGCAAGACCCACGACACCGTAGGAAGCGCGCAGCTTACCGTAATCGTACCATGTGGGACGGTTGGAAAGAAGCTCGCTGTAGATGAGGGAGGCGTTGAATGAAGGATAGAAATATGAGTTGTGTCCAGGAGCCAGGGTGGAGGTCTTCTCGTTGCGGATCGTGGCCTCAAGGAAGAGGTAGTTGCCGAAGGAGAGACCAGCGGTGGCGTAGACAGCCTGCTTCAGAAGCTCGCTTGTGCTCATGCTTCCCCTCTGGGTGTTCTTGCTGGCATTGAGGTTGAACCAGTTCTCAACTGTGAGACCACCATCGGTGTTCACGTTGGTGATGAGGGTCTTCTCATTCCTGGCGGAGTAACCGACATTCATGTCAAGGCCGATCTTGTCGGTGATGTCCTTCTGCCAATTGAGGAGCACATCTCCGTAGACTGTCTGGTATTTCCTCTTGGTGACTCTGTAGTATCCCTGCTCGCCGGCATAAACCTGGGCGGTCTCCTGGTGCTCTTTAAGCTCGACATCCTGTCCGGTCCAGTCAGTGGCGATATTGCCTTTGAGGGTGAGGCCGGGGATGATCTGCCATGAAGGAGTAACACTGGCGATGAGCCTCTGGTTGTCCTCATACTGCTCGCGGCCGAGGATGTTCCAGTAGTACTCAGTGATGAGGGAGTTGACGTTGGGGGAGTATTCCCAACCCTCGGCGGGGTTCTCGTGGCTTGAGCTGGTGTAAACCCTGTTCTGGTAACCGGCCTGAGTCACGGTGTGCTCGCGGAAATACTTGGCATCATCGAACGATCCGACCATACCGGTGAAGTTCGTCACAAGACGGGAGATACGGTAGGGACGGTTCTTGACATTCTGCTTCATGTAGTTGACGGAATAGCCGAGCTGAACGTTCTTGGTGATGTTCTGGCTTCCGGAGATCTGGAAGTTGTGCTTGTCAAGATGAGAGTTGTACTGGTTGGGAGTGTTGTCCATCCAGGTGTAGGAGAAACGGGTGTTGCCGTTCTCGCCACCGCTGGTGATTGACACGTTGTACTGCTGGGTGATACCGGTGCGGAAGATGTTGGAGTACGGGTCGTCAGTGAGGGCTGTGTACTTCATCATACCGGAAGGAGTGTAGATATCCTTGCCGTCGTACTCAGGACCGAATCCGTAGTAACCGCCGCCGTCAACCGCCTGGCCATAGAAGGAACGGACAGTCTGGCCGTTACGATCCTTGTAGCTGGTGGTGAAACCGAAGGTGGGGGAAGTAGGATCCATATCCACATCGTAGTAGTTCCAATACTGGAAAGCGTCGCCAGGACCGAAGATGGTCTGCATCTTAGGCATGTAGGCGACCATGTCGGCATAAGCTGTGGCGCCGAACTCGACGTGGGTGCCGGAGTTCCTCTTACCCTTCTTCATGGTGATGAGAACGACACCGTTAGCTCCCTCAGAACCGTAGAGGGAAGTAGCGGAGGCACCCTTCAAGATGGAGAGGCTCTCAATATCCTCGACGTTGATATCGGCGAGACCGTTGGTCTCCATACGCGGCTGTCCCCAGTAACCATCGTTGTTGACATCGCCGTTACGCACGGGAACGCCGTCAACAATCACGAGTGGCTGGTTGGTACCGGTGATGGTCGAGAGACCACGGACGTTGATGGAGATAGCTCCGGTGGCACCACCAGGGGCTGTGGTCACGCGGACACCGGCAGCCTTACCGTAAAGGGCTGTACCCAGGGTAGGGGAAGCGGTGGCCATAAGGCTCTCGGAGTTGACGGTACTGACGGCGTAACCGAGCTTCTTCTCATCCTTACGGATACCGAGAGCGGTAACGACAGTACCTTCAAGCATCTCAGAGTCCTCTTCCAGAACGACATCAACATTACCGCCGTTCCAGGTAATGACCTGTGATGAATAGCCGATGCAGGAGAACTCAAGCTTATCTCCCACCTTGGCGTTTGTGAGGGTGTAGGTACCGTCGGGATTGACAATAGTCCCGTTGTGGGTACCCTGCACCATGACGGAGGCTCCGATGATTCCCTCACCGGAGGCGTCCTTGACGGTTCCCTTGACCGTGGTCTGCGCGAAAGCGGTAGCTCCGCCCGCAAGCAGTGCCAAAGTCATGAGAATCCTGACAAACATTTGTTTCATGCTTTTGGGTTTGTTAAAAAAGTGATTAATAAAAATGGTTGTATAGTAATTGTCACTATTCACTTAGTCCTCCGTTAACGAGGTAATAGTCCTTAGGCTTAAGGGACTTGTCCCATGGCTTGATGACCTTGCCGGATAAGGTGGTGACGGGAGCCACTTGCTTGACTCTCACTTCGACTTTCTGCGGCTTGCTGCCTGTCATAAGCTCTATTGGCTCGTCGGGATCAAGCTTGTTCTCTCCTGGTTTCAAGAGAATCACAACATAACGTCCGCCCTCACTGACTATGCTTTTAGCATCCTTGTCGTCTTTGATAGGATTGGAGTTGGACACGAATAACATGTTGATCTTCCTTCCGGGAACCGAGAAAGAGTCGGAAGTGACAGAGGACTTGTCAATCATGGAGCGGTATTCAACGACGACACCAGCGGCATTGTCAGCCTCATTCACAAGAGCGTCAACCTGTTTGACCGGACCGCCACAGGATGACAAAACCAAGGCCAAGATACCGAAAGATATCAGGCTCATGGCTTGGATTCGTAGAAATCTCATAAGTATCTATTAAAAAACAAAAAGGGTAATAAATCTCTTTATTCCCCTTTAGTGGAGCATAGGAGGATCGAACTCCTGACCTCCAGATTGCGAACCTGGCGCTCTACCAGCTGAGCTAATACCCCATTTCAGAGACGCGAATATAATATTTTTTTCAGAAATTCAATCAAAAAAACAAAAAACACCTTAATTAAATTACAATTTGTCAGGGAAAGGCATTTCGTCGACTTGATTCCTCAACCATTCGCAGAAATCGTTGATTCCGGGATATAGCCGTTGTTCCTCTACGGGGATTATATCTCCGATCCCGACACGAATCACCTCTCCACCCTTGTTGACAAGCTCATGGGGAAGCCGCAGGAGACGAACCTTCCAGTTAATGAGACCTAAAAGATAGAAAAACAATGAGTTCCTGTCATAAAAGCGGATAGGTACGATCGGAACCTCGGCTTTTTGTATCAAGCGTATAAGAGACTCTTGCCACTTCCTGTCCCTTATTGTCATAGTCTTCAGTTTAAGGTCGGACACGGCTCCTGAAGGGAAGAATCCTACCGGATTTCCCGCTCTCAGGGTACTGAGTACCTCTTTGACTCCGCGGATGTTTTTGCCACTCACCCCAGTGCTGTCGTTATTCTTGGGATTGACGGCGATCCAGTTTGGGCGCAAAGGCTCTATCAGATTAAGGAACTCATTGACCATCACCTTGAAACCATCTCTCATGTGTCCAATAAGATCAACGAGGATGATCCCGTCAATGCCACCGTAGGGATGGTTGCTGACAGTGATGAATGGACCATCAGGAAGATCGGCGAGTTTTTCCGCTCCAGTCACCTGGTATTCGATCTCAAGTCTTTCCAACATGCCCCGGGCGAACTCGGGACCACTAAGGGTGTTGATTTCGTCGTAAAGATCGGATAACTTGCTTATGGATAATAGTTTCCTGATTGATGCGGCGAAGACGTTGCCGGCTTTACCCCTGAAGACAGGGGAGAGTTTCTCCAATTCACTGACAGGAAGAAGAGGCATCTCAATCCTTTCTTTCAGGCATGGGATCAATCTTGGCGTAGCCTTTGGCGTCGGTGATGATTGTCCCTATGTAGATGATTATCAAGACAACGAGTATGACGAGACCGGCGATGTCCAATCCAGCGACCGGCACCTCATTCCCGCAAAGTGACAGAACGGCGCTGAAATTCTTGACGGGCTTCACATACATCAGGACCAACAGGAGGATGATGGCTATAACCCGGAACTCGGTGGGGCCGAGTTTGCCGTAGGTGAGCTTGAACTCGCTCTTCAGGTGGGCGTTGATGCTGACATTCACCGTGAGGCTGAGATAGAGGATGAAGAGCATAAGCGCCAGCTCGAGTCTCATGAAAGGGGAGAGTCCGACACCTATGAACATGAAAGCCTCGTTTATGATATCTACAGTGTGGTCGAGATAATAACCGTAAATAGGTCTCTGTGTGCCTCTTACCCTCGCCAGCGTGCCGTCAAGCGAGTCGCCGTACCAATTCACGAAAAAGCCGGCGATGCTCAGCCAAAGCCAATACACGCTGTTGTTCGAAAGCACGAAACCTGTTCCGATCATGATCGCTCCTACTATTCCCACGATGGTGAGAAGGTCTGAAAACACCCACCTTGGCTGGCGTTCCGCGAGCCAGACCAGGATTTTTTTCTCCACTCCGTTCAAGAAGGAGTTCTGTATTCTCATGGCACTCTTGTCAGTCATGACCGTCAAAATATTAATGTTACAATTGTTTTATGTAAACCCTGGCTCTTTTGTGGAGATGGTGTTCGAAGCGGCCCCAGATGTTCTGGACATTGTGGTTATCCTCAAGCTCCCTTGTGCTCTCGACATATTTGATGCCATTCTTTTGCATTCCTTGCCCGATTTTCGAGACAATCAAGGCGTTAACCCCCTTGTCTTGATACTCCGGTAGGATCGCGATCAGCAAGGCGTCGATAGTGTCATTTTTCCGTAACGCATGGAGAATGTGTATGAATCCGAAAGGAAACAGGTGTCCCTTCGCTTTCTGCAACGCGAGAGACAAAGAGGGGAGGGTTATGCCGAAGCCGACCACCTTGTCGTTATTGTCCACGATAACCGAGATGAACTCAAGGTTGAGATTGCCTATGAACTGGTTTTTCAGGTCATCGCACTGGGCAGGTGAAAGCTCCGAGAACCCGTGCAGGGGGGAGTAGCACTTGTTCATGACGTCGAATATGCCGTCGACATATTTCCTCACGAGCTCCTTCTTCCCTGAATACTTGGCTTCCTTCAGGCCATATCTTTCCCCGATCACTTTAGATAGACGTATGTAGCGGCTGATGTCATCAGGTACCGTGATCCTGTACTCGACGAAATCAGTCGACTTGACATATCCTTCCTTGAGGATCATTGGCTCGTAATACGGGTAGTTGTATTTGCCGTAAGCCGTAGGGATCTGGTCATATCCTTCCACCAGAACCCCGGCCACATCGAACTCCAGGAAACCTACAGGCCCCTCTACCACATCCATGCCTTGATTCTCGGCGTATTCCTCGACCTTGGCGAGAAGGGCGGAAGCCACCTCTTGCGACTCTATGAAATCAATCCAACCGAAACGGCAGATCTTCTGGCCGACCTTCTTGTTGTATTTGTGGTTGATGATTCCGGCAATCCTGCCTACGACCTTTCCCTTATCATCCATGGCGAGCCAGTACTTTCCCTCGCAGACCTCGAATGCCTTGTTCTTAGCCGGTGTTAGTGTGTCCATGTCCATGGACTCTATTTGAGGAACATAGTACTTGTTACCTTTGTAAAGCTCATTCGGGAAATGGACAAAACGTCTGAGCCCCCTCTTGTCAGTGACTTCCTTAATGGATATCGTCATACCTTCTTCAGTTGTGAACCGCTAATATACAAAATTTTCCGGAAGTCGGTTTGGTTGATAACTTTGTTAGTAACATGCGCGAACGACTCTCGCTATTACCATGTAAATGGATTAACTTTGTAACCCGGTTAGGACTAATCGGATTCACCAATGAAACATAATCTGGATGATGCGGTCCTCATGAAGACCGGACATCAAAGTGTCTACAAACTGAGGCAGGAGGGGCTCCTTAATGAGTATCTGATTGTTAGCGGTGACGGCACTCGCCGTCTCATGGCCTCTCCCGAAGTCGTCGGTTTCGGCTCGTACCAAAGCATGGTCCCCGCCACGATGAAGGGTATGCAATACCTCGCTGAAAGCGGGCTTCCCAAGAATGTGAATATTCTCACCATCCTTCGTGGTGGTCTCAATTATCCGATAGAGGAATGCGCTTTCCGGGCCGGGTTCCGCGTGACGAACATGGATTTCCTCTCATGCGAGAGAATCATCGAAGATGATGTGATTAAAGGCCTGGATGTACGCTATCAGAAAGTCCGTACCTGCAAGGATTGCGTTCTCATGGTTGGTGACATCATCGCCTCCGGCGCTACGCTTGGCATGTGTATGGATCATGTAATCAGCTGGTTCCGGGATCATGGAGGCTCTTTCAAACGGATTGTCTTCTTCACGATTGGAGGATCCAACGCCATCGATTTCATGGAGGAACTCGCTCCGAAGGTGAGGAGTTTCTCTCCTAATTTCGAGGGCTTCACATGTTTCTTCTATGAAGGGATATTCAATGTCTACCAAGATCGTGGATGCCTTGGTTTCCAAGTTCCTGACATCGATTTCTACTGGGGGGACGGAATCATCTGTCCTGAGTTCCGGGAGTATGTGGTGGCTCACGGGTATTCATTGTATGAGAAGTGTATAATCTACGACGGAGGAGCCAGGAGATACGAGATTCCAGACCATTACAAGGAGGTTGTGGCTTATTGGGAAGAGGTCCTGGAAGCATCTGATAGAGTGGATATTATGACTCTGACGCAGGAGAGGCTGGGCTATGAGGCCCCCATCTCCTATGAGGACTGGTTGAATGTCACGAAGTTCATGGAACTTGGTGACCAGAGCGTCTTATACAGCGACGAGCGTGTCTTTCTGGCAAAGGCCAGGGCTCTCACTCTGAAGGATGTCGCCACAAAAAGACTAGAACAAATCAAACAAACCTTAATGGGATATGAGTAAACAAAACCAAAAAGTCGACATCGACTACACTAACAGTCGTGTAGACGCGTCGGGTCGCAAGAGCACCCTCAGCATGTTCATGGTGATGCTAGGCTTCACCTTCTTCTCCGCATCCATGTGGGCCGGCCAGAATCTGGCGGCCGGATTGGATTTCTCGGGTTTCATCTGGGCGCTTCTTCTGGGCGGTCTCATCCTCGGCGGCTACACTGGCACTCTTGGCTGGATCGGAGCTGAGAGCGGTTTGACGCTCGATATGCTTGCCCGCAGGAGTTTCGGCGAGAAAGGCAGCTATCTCCCCAGCGCTATGATCAGTTTCACGCAGATTGGCTGGTTTGGAGTCGGTCTCGCGATGTTCGCGATCCCTGTCGCCAAGGAGATCATGGGCCTTGATGTCACTCCCGATTATATGCCATGGCAAGGATACCTGCTTGTCCTGATCGCCGGTATCCTCATGACCGCCAGCGCATATTTCGGAATCAAGAGCTTGACTATCATCAGCTACATCGCAGTGCCCGCCGTGGCCATCCTCGGTACCGTCGCTATGATCCTCGCTGTCACCAGGGGAGACGCCGGCCTTGTCGAGCAGTTCGCCAAAGGGACAAAGGATCTCGGTATCATAGCTGGTGCTGGCCTCGTGATAGGTAGTTTTGTCTCGGGTGGTACAGCGACGCCGAACTTTGCGAGGTTCGCCAAATCCCCTAAGATCGGTTTGATAGTCACTGTTGTGGCCTTCTTCATCGGCAACTCCCTGATGTTCTTCTTCGGAGCCGTCTCCAGCATTTATGTCGGTGGTAATGACATCTTCGAGGTGATGCTCAACCTCAACCTGTTCTACATCGCTATCCTGGTTCTCGGTCTTAATATCTGGACCACCAATGACAACGCCCTTTACACTTCCGGTCTGGGACTCTCGAATATCTTCGGCCTTTCGAAGAAGACCATGGTGCTCCTCGGAGGTCTGATCGGCACACTAGCCGCTGTGTGGCTCTACTGGAACTTCTGCGACTGGCTGAATATCCTTAACTGCACCCTTCCTCCGGTTGGTATCATTCTGATCTGCAGCTATTTCTCCCACAGGAAAGCCTATCTTGACGACAGCGTTCCCAAGCGTCAGGTTAACTGGGCCGCTGTGATCGGAGTCATCCTTGGAGCTGTTGTGGCCAACCTCGTGAAATGGGGTATCCCTTCAATCAACGGAATGGTTGTCGCCGCCGCCTGCTACTTCATCGGCCAGGCCATTGACAAAAAATAGTCCGTTTTGCGGAAATAGTTAATTACGAATATATTGCAAAAAAAACGCATGGTATCTTTTACCATGCGTTTTTTTGTACTTAATTGATGTATAGACATTTCTGAAAAACGGCTCTTTTTATTAACTTTGCATTATGACAAAGGCGGATATCATCAAACTCCTCGAGGAGCATGGAGTGAAAGCAACGGTCAACAGATTGCTTGTGGCCGAGGCTCTTAGCCATTCCGGCAGGCCACTGAGTCTGACCGAGTTGGAGACCGAAATAGAATCAGTCGACAAATCAGGAATATTCAGGAGCCTGATGACTTTCAAGGATCACCATCTAGTACATGCGATCGAGGATGTTGAAGGAACCAGGTATGAGTTGTGTCACAGCCATGACACCGGTCACGATGAGGACACCCATGTCCACTTCTATTGTGAGAAATGCCATCGCACCTTCTGCCTTGATGATATCCAGATTCCTCCGGTCGCGCTTCCGCGGGGATATGACGGCAGGACATCCAATTATCTGATAAAGGGCATCTGTCCTACTTGTGCGGGATATTCATTAGCTTAACAATCAATAATTTCCGTTATGAAAAAGATTTGTCTCCTAATCGCTTGCCTGTCGCTTTGCGCTGGCCTTGCCGCACAGACCATCAAGCTTCCCGAGCCAAAGAAGGACGCAACGATGACACTCTACCAGGCTCTCCAGCAGAGGGCTTCCGTTAGGGATTTCCAGAAAAAGGAAGTCTCTGACCAGACCCTCTCTGACCTACTCTGGGCAGCTGTCGGCATCAACCGGGAGGACGGCCGCCTGACCGCCCCCACCGCAATGAACACCCAGGAGGTCAGGCTCTATGTCTGCAAGGCTGAAGGTTGTTATGAATATGTCGCCAAAGACAACAGCCTCGTGAAGCTGAGCGATAAGGATGTCCGTAAAGACATCGCCGGGAGGCAGGGGTCAGTGGCTGACGCCCCGGTTTTCCTCGTCATTGTGTCAGACTTGACGAAATATCGTTTCCAGGATGCCAAGACGGCTCAGTTCGGTGCCATCGACTGCGGCTACGTTTCCCAGAACATCTGCCTGGCTTGCGAGGCCCTCGGCCTGGCCACCGTACCAAGGGCGGGAATGGATGAGGCTGTCTTGACCAAGGAGTTTGGCCTCAAGGAAGGCCAGGTGCTACTCATCAACCACCCTGTCGGTTACGAGAAATAATATCACGCCCGGAGGGCTCTGGTAGAGTTCAGGACTGCCAGCACCATCACTCCGACATCGGCCAGCACGGCCATCCACATCGCGGCCAGTCCGGCCATAGCGAGAAGCAGGACCAGTACCTTCACGGAAATCGAGAAGACTGTGTTCTGCTTCGCTATTCCTAAGCTCTTCCGAGCTACTTTCATCGCATCCTTCAGTTTAGAGGGCTTATCGTCCATAAGGACTACATCCGCGGCTTCTATCGCGGCATCAGATCCGAGGGCTCCCATGGCTATCCCCACATCAGCTCTGGCCAATACCGGGGCGTCGTTGATGCCGTCACCGACGAAAGCAAGGCATGTGCCGCCCTGATTCCCGGCCATAAGCCGCTCTACCTCAGCGATTTTGTCTGCAGGGAAAAGACCGGCGCGGTATTCATCGACTCCGACCTCAGCGGCGACATCGGCTGCCACATCCTCCTTATCTCCGGTGAGCATGACTGTCTTCTTGACACCTTCTTGTCTAAGGGCTGAGATGGCTTCGGCAGCATCCTTTTTGACACGGTCCGATACCACTATATGCCCGACATATTCCCCGTCGAGACAGACGTGGACGATGGTTCCCTTTTTCTCACATTCTTTCCAGTCAGCGCCGGCGGACTCCATCATCTTGCTATTGCCCACATAGACGGTCTTACCATTGACTTTTGCCTTGACCCCTTCGCCGGCGACTTCCTCGACATCCTCGACCGAGCAGCCATCCGCCTCTTCGGGATAGGCGTTCCGGAGAGAAACCGCCACTGGATGGGTTGAATATCTCTCAACATGAGCCGCCAGATGCAGAAGCTCTTTCTGGTCAATTATTTCCGGATGTACAGCCGTGACCTCGAACACTCCTTCAGTGAGGGTTCCTGTCTTGTCAAACACCACAGTGCTGAGCTTGGCGAGCGTCTCAAGATAGTTGGAACCCTTCACCAGTATACCTTTCCTGGCGGCGCCTCCTATGCCTCCGAAAAATGCCAGCGGGATGGAAATCACCAAAGCGCAAGGGCAGGACACGATCAGGAATGTCAGCGCCCTGTAAAGCCATTTGGAGAATGTTCCGGCGAAATCTCCGGAGAGAAGAGGAGGAAGGAAGGCCAGTACGAGAGCCGCCACCACTACTATAGGTGTGTACACCTTGGCGAAACGGGTGATGAAACCCTCGCTCTTGGATTTGCTCTCGGAGGCGTTCTCCACGAGCTCAAGGATTTTCGAAGCGGTGGATTCTCCGAAAGGTTTCGTGACCTTGGCTTTGATTACACCCGTCAAGTTGACACAGCCAGAGAGGAGGCTCTCACCAACCCCGATTCCACGGGGCACGCTCTCGCCTGTAAGGGCTACAGTGTCGAGGCTTGAGCTTCCCTCGATGACTTCTCCATCGAGAGGGACCTTTTCTCCAGGTCTCACAATAATTGTCTCACCAACAGCTATTTCCGCAGGTGAGACAGTAAT
Organism: Bacteroidales bacterium; assembly: GCA_017557535.1. Lineage (GTDB taxonomy): Bacteria > Bacteroidota > Bacteroidia > Bacteroidales > UBA932 > Cryptobacteroides. The sequence goes on from JAFYYM010000091.1 coordinate 11,786, forward strand.
GACCGCCCCGTCTCTCTCGACATTTGCCGTGTCCGGCCGGATGTCCATTAGTTTGGTTATGGATTCCCGGCTTCTGTCTTCCGCCATATCCTCAAACAATTCTCCGACCTGGAAGAAAAGCATCACGAACACCGCCTCAGGGAACTGAGTCTCGGCCCCCGGCAGGAAGCCAATCCCGAGCGCTCCGAGTGTCGCCACGCTCATCAGGAAGTCCTCATCGAGCAACTCGCCGTGGATGAGTTTTTCAGCCGCCTCCTTCAAGGTCTCGCCTCCTACTATGAGATAGGGGATAAGGAATATCAACAATTGCTGCCATACTTTCAGGTCCGTCATCTTCGTGACCACGACAGCGCCGACGAGAAGAAGCCCGCCCGCCACGATCTTCACTAATCTCTCTTTATTCTCCTTTTCCATATTATATGATCGTCCTTGGTTTCGATTGCAAAGGTTGGGATTATTTGTCGCAACCGGGTTGCAAAGTGTTTTGGTCGATGGAATGGGGCGGTTTGTCGAAGATGGTTAATATCAGGCATTTATGGCTGGGATATTGCTAATCACAAAGAAACCTTAAAAATTATATGGTCATGAAAACGTCTGTCAAATTCACCGTCGCACTCCTCGCGATAGCGATGATGGCGACAACCAATAACACTCTCGCCCAGACCCGCTCCAGCAGCGGACGCTCCGGGCAGAGCAGAGTCCAGCAAGAGA
>JAFYYM010000092.1 GCA_017557535.1 Bacteroidales bacterium
ACACAACAGGCGAGATAAGGACTACCTTAAAGCCCTCGACCCGAAGAAGATTTACATACGCACAGATCTGACCCAAAAGAACGAGACCTATGTCTCACCTCTCATGAACGGAAAAACCCTTCAGGAATACTATGCTTCGCAAAGGGACCTGGTGAAGAAGATGACCGGCAGGGCGATGCAGGAAAAGGACGTGGAATATACAGACAAGAATGGTAAAAAGCGTGTCCGTCATGGTAGCAGTCCCCTTCGCGAAGGCGTGGCAATCGTAGAACAAAACACGACGATGGACGACCTGAAGAAATTCACCGATACCGTCCAGGAGAGGTGGGGCATGAGAGCGATCCAGATACACATCCACCGGGACGAGGGGCACTATGAAGACAGTGAAGAAAAAACCGGATGGAAACCTAACTATCACGCCCACATCGTCTGGGATTGGATTAACCCTTTCACCGGCAAGTCGTACAAACTGAGTAAGGCGGATATGTCGGAGATGCAGGATCTTCTTGCCGAGATCTTGAAGATGCAGCGCGGGCAGAAGAAGTCCGAGACCGGACTTGAGCATCTGAAACGGAACGAATTCATCCAGAAGAAACAGGAGGCGAAGAATCAGGCGCTCAAGGAAGAGACAAGTTTGCTGGAATCCACCTTGAAGTCTGTCTCCCAGGCGTTGTTTCTCAAAGAGGAGGAATTCTACATTCATGAGCTTGCAACGGATCCGCTGGTCAATGAGGCCAGGGAAGCCATCAAGAAAGAACTTGATATTCCTATCCCTATGTTAGGGAAAGAAGACTGGAAAGAGGAACGGAAGAAGGCGGTTAAAAAAATTCTGACGGATTTGCAGACCAAACTCATGGAAGCGAAGGCCGTCCAGAAAGAGGAGATTCTGCGTGCGGGCAAGGCTCTTTACAAGCAGACGAAGAAGGATATTGCAGACAAGATAGAGCAGAACCGGAGGCTCCAGGAGGCCAATGAGAAACTAACGGCGGAGAATGTCGGGTTGAAAGAGAAGCTTGCCTTGGTTGACGAGAATGCTGTCCGGAAACTACGAACTGATCTCGCCGCGGCAAACAAGCGCGCCGAAAACGCCGACCATGCAGCTTCTATGGAACGGAGCAAGGCCGATAAGGCCGAGAATCAGATTCGTGAGATGCTTTCCGTTCCCGAGATTAGAGATGTCTGGGAGACCATCAAGCGGAATAAGGAGGCATTCCAGCGACTGGTCGATCAGTGGATCTCCGATGCTGCGAAAGCCCTTTACGATTTCGCCAAGAATCGAGACAATATCTTTTCTGATGAGGCTGAAGCTAAGATTGGCAACGGCATCATCGCCGAAGCTTTGATCCACGGACTCAATCCAACAGACGAGGAGCAGCGGAAAACTGCCGCAGGATTCCTGTTAGGCGAGGTTGATTGGACAGGAACATATCAATCGAGTTGCGACCTGGCCGAGATCCGCACCGGCCAACTCTGTGAAGAGATGAGTGTTTCCAGGGAGATTGTGGCTGATCTAATGCTCGCCGCTGGGGGCAAGGGCGGTGTCAGTGTCGGAGGTGGCGGTGGTGGCTCCAACGACGATCTCACTAACTGGGATGGCACGAAGAAGAAAGACAGAGGGAGGAGGATGTAGAGAACTTAGACCAGAAAAGAACGGCCGCCACCTCCCTTGAGATGACGGCAGTTCTTTTATCTACCTATTTCGCTCGAAATCTACTTAACCCTCACAAAGTGCCGATAGTCTGACCCCCACGTGCCCACGGAGTACGTCGTCCCTTCCTTCTGCCAGACCATTTCCTTCGACGTCAACTTAACGAGCGTATATGTGACATTACTGAAGTCCGACATCTGCGGATTAATCGTGATGGTGCCCTTATTGATCAGGTCGATGGCATACCTGCCGCTGTAATCGTGTGATTCGCCTCCCAGCACATAAATGTGGAGCTGGTAATTATTGTTCCCGTCAAAGGTGTACTCCACGGATCCGTCCATCGCAAAGACCGTCGGGTCATACTGCTCAGACCAGGTGCCTTCCAGCTTGCTCATATCAAGTTTCTCACATCCGCACAGCCCCGCTACCAGCAGAACCGCGAAGATCGATATTCTCAGAATGCTTTTCATCTTTTGTCCTCGTTTTTACTATTAAACACACGGAGGGCCGAAATACTGCTTACAAAGTTACACTTTTTTCCCTTTCCACCAGGCAGGGCCTTCCCAGGCCCCACCTGGTATCCGGATAGAAAGTAATTATGTTTAACCGTGCTTATGAAAGCCTACCTTAGAACAGCATATTCCACGCTGCCTGCTGCGCCCTTGCACTGTGGACAGCATTCATCTTGCCGAAGTTCCACTTCACTCCAAAGAGAATATACCTGCCCATACACAGGCGATAGGAATCTTCCTCATAGTTGGCCGTGACCGTGTGCGTCAGTCTCCGTGTCTGGTTCAGGATGTCGTAAACCTTGACACTCAGGTTGAACGCGCCGATATTCTTCGATACCGAGGCATACCACCTCCATTCAGGATCTCCGTATCCGGCTGCATACCCCTTGTAGAACACGTAGCTTATGTCGGTATTGAACTCAAACTCATGCTTGGTGGTGTACGAACCACGGGCCGTAATCTTCGTATCCAAGGTATTCATATTGATGCTTGGATCGAGCGAGTACCGGGCGATGCGTCCCTGGGTGTTGGCCTCCAGGCTGATGAAATAATGGTCCTGATTGTACTTCAAGGTGAATCCAGCATAGGG
>JAFYYM010000093.1 GCA_017557535.1 Bacteroidales bacterium
CCTTCCTCATCGCAGAGTTAGGCTTCTTGGGAGTCGTCGTGTAAACACGCAGACATACGCCCCTCTTCTGAGGGCAAGCGTCCAGAGCACGAGACTTGCTCTGAGAAGCAATGCTCTCGCGTCCTTTGCGAACTAACTGTTGAATTGTTGGCATAAATGATTGTAAATCTTTTATTTATGTTTTTTCCCAAATATTTTGGGGCTGCAAATTTACAGAATAATCTTCAATTCACCAAAGTTTTATTCCGTTTTGAACACCCTTTAGGAATTTGCAATTGACGGATTTTCACTATCTTTGAATATGTTTAAACTCGGATCAAAGATCATTTTGGCGGCAACCTTTCTCGCCGCGGCCTACCTCCCCACAACCGCCCAACCCTCCGCGAGGGTATTCTTCGGCGATGGTTGGACATTCACGAAAGACGGGAACTCCAGGATAGTTGATATTCCCCACGACTGGGGTGTTGACGGCCCTTTCAATATCAATTATCCCGGCGAGACGGGTAAACTGGAATGGTGGGGAAAGGCGGAGTACACGAAAACCCTGACCGTCACGGAGTCAACCGGGGACAGCTACTTCCTCGACATCGACGGAGCCATGTCGTGGGCCAAGGTCTTTTGCAACGGGAATCTGGTAACAGAATGGCCCTACGGGTACGCCTCTTTCAGGGCGGATCTGACGCCATTCATGAAAGACGGTGACAATGAGATCAAGATCACTCTCGATAATCCCGAGGAGTCCAGCCGCTGGTATCCAGGCGGAGGAGTATACCGGAATGTATGGCTCACAGTGGCGAAACCAGTCGGAGTGGCACATTGGGGCACTTTCATGACCACAAAGGGCGACAAGGCCACCCTAAGAATCAGCCTTCGCAATAGCGGGGAGCCGGTGAAAGGAATTGTCAGGACGGAAATATTTGAATATGACGGAAATACGGCCATAGCTTCTGCCGAGGCCCCCGTGGAGGCAATCACCGACTCCACCATAGTCACCCAGGAATTCGACCTCCATGGCGCCGCCCGCTGGAGTCCCGACCATCCGAATCTCTACCGCGCCGTCACGACAGTGATTGCCGGCTCTGCCGGACAGCCGCTCGAGCCCGGTCGCGTCCATTCTCGCTTCGCTGCGGCTGAGTACGACCGTGGCTCGACGGCTGCTCCGGCAGACGAAGCTTACATCACCGTATTCGGACTTCGAGACATCGAGTACCGGGAAGATGGAATATTCATCGACGGAGAGAAGACGTTCCTTAAGGGAGTCTGCCTCCACCACGACGCCGGCGCCTTGGGCGCTGTTTGGAACAATACCGCATGGGAACGTCGACTCAAGATGCTCAAGGAAATGGGTTGCAACGCCATCAGGACCTCCCACAATCCACCAGCCCCGGAGCTTCTAGACCTCTGCGACAAGATGGGCTTCGTCGTGATGGACGAACTAACGGACACCTGGACAATCCCGAAGAAGCCTAACGGTTATGCGTTGCTGTTCAACGAGTGGGCGGATAAAGACCTGAAGGCCATGATCCACCGTGACCGCAACCACCCCTCAGTAATTCTTTGGAGCATAGGCAACGAGACGGGAGAGCAAGGCTATCCCGATCTATACCACATTCCCGCTCACCTTACGGAAATATGTCACAATGAGGATCCCACCAGGCTAACAACCTTCGGGTCTGACAATCCATGGGCCTCGGAGCAGGAATTCCGCAACACCATGGACGTATATGGGTTCAATTACAAGCCTCACCTATACGCCCAGTTCCACGAAGCTAACCCCGGTAAGCTGTATCTCGGCAGCGAGACCGCCTCTACCATAAGCACCAGAGGCGTGTATTTCTTCCCCATAGAGGAGGATCCCAGAGGCAAGGAGCAATGCGAGAAAGACTTCCAAGTCAGTTCCTACGACCTCCACACAGTCCCCTGGGGCCAAATTCCAGAGCAAGAATGGGAATTTGAGGACGCCAATCCATCCTGTCTGGGAGAGTTTGTCTGGACAGGCTACGACTACCTCGGAGAACCTACGCCATACAACCGGGACATAACTATACTGACCAACTTCCACGATCCCGAGGCCAAGGCTAAGGCGGAGAAAGAGATCGCCGAGAAAGGTGTTGTCTCGACTCCCTCCAGAAGCTCATATTTCGGGATCATAGACCTCGCCGGTTTCCCTAAGGACAGGTACTGGCTGTACCAAGCCCGCTGGTCGGATAAGACTGTGCTTCATGTGCTTCCTCATTGGAACTGGGAAGGACGTGAAGGTGAGGTGACTCCCGTCCATGTCTACACAAACTGCGACAAAGTCGAGCTGTTCGTGAACGGGGTCTCCCAAGGAGTCCTGGATAGAGCCGACAAGCAATACCGGCTGCGTTGGGACGAGGTTGTTTATCAGCCGGGCAAGGTCGAGGCCGTGGGCTGGAAGAACGGGCGAAAAGTTGCTACCGGGACCGTCAAGACCGCCGGTCAGACAAAGAAGATAAAGCTTAGTCTTGAGAAAGGATTCGGAGAGGGCGACTTGTATTATGTGGACGCCGCCCTGGCTGATAAGAAGGGAGTCATCGTTCCCACCGGTTCCGATGAGCTTGTATTCAGCGTCAAAGGTCCTGGAGAGATCTTCGCTGTCGACGCCGGCGACCCGACTTGCCTTACACCATTCCACAGCGACACTATCAAGGCCTTCAACGGACTGGCTTCAGTAATAGTCAAGGCAAAGCCCGGTGCACGCGGCAGGATTGTCGTTACCGCCACATCCGAGGGGCTGAAAAAAGATAGAATAAAGATCAAGCCCAGAAGCAGCGTTTTCCATAAGTAGCAAACAATCAGCCAATTACAGGGAAATGCATAGGTAACCTAACCAAGGCACTTAATAGGAACTATATGATTATAAACACATTACATATTACGGTATGAAACGGACTTTATTGATTGCAGCGGCGGTTGTATTCGGCATTGCCGCTGCCGGCCAAGAGAAGGTGACCAAGGCGAACTATGCCCTGGCCGAGAGGTTCTCCGCCAAAAGAGTGAACAGCATGGTGTTCTCTACAAGGGTTCAGCCACGATGGTTCAAGGAAGGTGACCGGTTCTGGTACGAATGGCAGTCACCAAAAGGCACGAATTACTACATCGTCGATCCTGTCAAAGGAACCAAGACCGAGGTGTTCGACCTTGAGAGGCTGGCCATGGAACTAACTGAGATAGTGAAGGATCCGTTCGATGCTCAGCATATTCCCATCACGAACTTGAAGCTCAAGGACGACAAGGTCTTCACTTTCGACATCCGCAGCACCCAGGATAAACCGGCGGAGCCTGACACAGCTAAGGCCAAGAAGGAAGGCGGAAGACCCGGTGGACCGGGAGGAGCCGCGGCCGGAAGACCTGAGAAAAAAGTGTTCCATTTCGAATACGATTTCGCGGCCAGATCCTTGAAGGACGTCACCGAACAGAAGGAGAAAGAGCAGCAGAAATATCCCATGTGGGCGTCAGTCTCCCCTGACGGCACGATGGGAGTGTACGCCAAGAACTCCAATCTGTGGATAATGGACTCCACGAACCTTCGCAAGGCGGCCAAGGACCCCAAGGACAGCACCATCGTTGAGTTCAAGCTTACGACTGACGGAATCAAGCAGTTCGGCTTTGGTTACGGCAACTACACCGGTGACACAGAGACAGACACCACCCGCCGTTCCAATCCCGGAGAGCTGTTGTGGTCGCCTGACTCAAAGCGTTTCGCAACAAGCAAATGGGACACCAGGGACCTGAAAGACCTGTGGGTTATCAACTCCGTGAGCGACAAGCGCCCGAAGCTTGAGACCTACAAGTACCAAATGCCTGGCGAGCCAGGACCTAAGGGCTATTTGTACGTGTTCACGATCAATGGGATTCCCGCTCAGGCCGGCAATGACGCGGTGGCCACCAGCAAGCAAATCAAGGTGGATGCTTTTAAGGACCAGGACTTCGACATCGAGCGGGGCCGCAGGCTTGCCGCCGACAGTTACAAGGACTACTTCCCAAGCAAATGGCTGGGAGACGAGACAGGGTTCTACCTGCTCCGCAAGAGCCGTGACATTAAGAGGATCGATCTCTGCTGGGTAGGTGTCAACGCGGATTCCGCCAAGGTCATAATCCCGGAACGCTCAAACACATACATCGAGAGCCGCACCCCCTTCCTCATGAAAAACGGCAAGGAGCTCATTTGGTGGTCCGAGCGTAACGGCTGGGCGAACCTCTATCTCTACAAGAGCGACGGGACCCTTATCCGCAAGATCACCGATGGAGCCTTCCACGTTGAGAACGTGCTGGGAGTCAATGAGAAAGAAGGTTATGTCCTGCTCAGCGCCTGCGGGGTACAGAAAGACGAGAACCCCTACCAGATGCACACCTACAGGGTTCCTCTCACCGGCGGCGCGCTCCAAAAACTCGACATGGACGACATGGACGTCCTCTCGACCGCCAGTGACGATGCCAAGTATTTCGTGGCCAACTATTCAAGGGTAGATTACACTCCGGGGGTCGCTCTTTACGGAGCTGCCGGAAGAAAGATTCTCGACCTTGAGACCGCCGACCTCAGCCTCCTTTTCGACGCCGGCTACAAGTTCCCTGAGCGCTTCAAGGTTAAGGCGGCGGATGGCGTGACCGACCTCTACGGGGCTATGTACAAGCCTTACGACTTCGACTCCACAAAGGTATATCCGATATGTGATTATGTCTATCCCGGCCCTCAGGTGGAGGCCAACAACATCTCCTGGAGCAAGGGTTTCACAAGGACTGACCGTCTCGCGCAGCTAGGCATCATTGTCATCACAGTGGGCAACCGCGGCGGCCACCCCAACCGCTCGAAATGGTACCACAACTTCGGCTACGGTAACCTTCGTGACTATGGCCTCGAGGATCAGAAATATGCCATACAGCAGATCGGAGCCCGCTTCCCCTTCGTCGATCTCGACAGGGTCGGCATCCACGGCCACTCCGGCGGCGGATTCATGAGCACGGCGGCGATTCTGAAATATCCTGACTTCTTCAAGGCGGCTGTCTCCTGCGCCGGCAACCACGATAACAGCATCTACAACCGTTGGTGGAGCGAGCAGCACCATGGTATACTGGAGAAGATCGACAAGGGCGACACCACCTTTGTCTATCACATCGACACCAACCAGGAGCTGGCCAAAAACCTCAAGGGCCACCTGATGCTGGTCCACGGTGATGTTGACAACAACGTCCACCCGGCCAACACGATCCGTGTCGTGAACGCCCTCATCAAGGCCAACAAGCGTTTCGACATGTTGATCCTGCCAGGCCAGAGGCACGGCTTCGGCGACATGAACGAATATTTCTTCTGGAGAATGGCTGACTACTACTCCGAGTGGCTCATCGGTGACACCCAGCGCTCTAAAGTGGACATAGTCCAACTAAATAACGATTAGCTCTATAGCCCCGTCACCGGCTATAGAGCTGACGCTCGATGACGCGGCGTTTCAGCTCGCTTCCATACTCGTATTCACCGACCTCTATCGAATCCAAAAGGTAGAGGTCGGTGCCTTTGAATATGGTTCCCTGGGCCACCGCCCGGATCGCGAGTATCTTATCTATGGATTCTTTCGGAACGATAAGGTGGCAGGGGATGATGTATGCTACGGGATTGCAGGCAACCGCATGGGCGACTGCCCGGACTCCGCGGGGATTCTCGCAGAGGTCGGCGAGTTGGCTGTAGCTCAGGAGCTTTATTCCTTCTCCCGGCATGATGGGAGTCCCGTCTTCATGGTGGGTAAGAAAATACAGCTTTTGCCAGACATTGAGTTGGAAAGGGGTGCCGGCAAGCCTCATGTCTTCCCACTTCGTGGTCAGGGACAAATCGGCGAGCCCGTCCATATCCACCTTGGTGACAGTGATCTCCGAAATGCTGTCGGCAGGCAGTTTCGAGACATATTCAGAGACCTTTGCAAGTCCCCTGAAATCCGCACTCACCGACGCAATCTTTCCGTCTATCCGCGTCACGACCCATCTTTGATCCTTTTTCATGCCGTAAATCCTTAATCTCTGTAAAGTTAAGGAAAAATATTAACTTTCCGTAAAGGAAGACTCCTAAAAGCTTTCCGTTCGTGGAACAGCCAGGAAGGTCGAAGCTGGGAGTCCGGCGCCATTGACCAGGTTGGCCCTGGTATATGGCTTCCAAGCGTAACGGACATAGACCGGTTCCTTCACTTCCGGAGAAGTCAAGACGGCCCTGTCGCCCACAAGGCGGCAGGTCGCTTCGTGATACAGCATATCCTTCCCGGCAAGCTCAAAGCCAACGACTTCCGTACCTGCGGAAGCCTTGAGGCAGGCACTGTATTCAAAATCGACCGTTACCTCCCTGCCGGAAACGGTCGCCGATTTGAATAGCGGCCCGGAAGGCACCAGATCGAAGCCGTAGGTTCCACTCAAGGCCAACCTGGCGAGCCTTTCCCCCACGGGCTTCTTGTCTTTGTAATGCACGTCGGAAGGGTCTCCAAGGTCGCTGGAGACCGCCATCCCGAGATTCGGACGGCTTTCCAAAAGCCTTCTCTGGCTGTCACGGAACCAAGGCCAGGAAGGACGGTTCAAGCTCGAAAGCTGGACATAATAGAACGGCAATTCCGGATCACCGAACCATTCTCTCCAACTGTCAACAAGAAGAGGGAACAGATATTCATGAGCCTCGAAATTGTGGGCGTTGGACTCACCCTGGTACCAGATGACACCTGCGATAGCCGGATGACCGAGCGGAAGTATCGCTGATTCAAAAAGATAGCAGGGCTCATAGGGGTGACGGGCAAACTTGTCGCCCTTTTTGTAAGAGATGTTCTTGGCCGCCCTTTCTCGGGCCCAACCCTGGATGAAATCGTTGTTGATCCAGTCTCTCAGGATCACCGGGAACTTCCATTCGAGGGTATTCCTGTCGATCCACGCCTCAGCGGGGGACCCACCGACAGCGTCGTGAATGATTCCTATTGGGACTTTAAGACTGTCCCTCAACTCTTTCGCGAACCAATAGCCCACAGCGGACATTTTTGCCGAGGTCGCCGGAGAGGCTATTTCCCATTTCGCCGGGCGAAAATAAAGCAGGTTCTTTACCGAGTCCACAGCGGACTCCGGCCATGAGACATCACTCGTCGCCCAATTGCATTCTTGATTAAAAAAACGAAGATCCGGATCGGTCGAGGCAGCGGCAGCCTCGGCTCCACCATCGGCATTCGATAGCCTGAAACGCATATTCGATTGGCCGGAGCATAGCCAAACCTCACCAACCGCGACGTTTGAGAAATTCAGTTCCTCGTCCTTAGTTGAGATTGTGAGTTCCAGTCCTGTAGATGCTTCCATCGAAGGGAACTCCACGCTCCATTTCCCGTCCAAACCCGTGACAGCTTTCAGAGTCTTACGCCCGAACTTTACCGTCACCTTGTCTCCAGCATTCGCCGTACCGCCGATAGTTACCGGACATCGGCGCTGTATGACCATGTTGTCGGTATACAAAGGGGACACCGCCAGCCCGCCAAAGTCGCCTGTTATCCGGGAATACACCGTCTTAGCCAGGATCCCGTATCCAACCTCGTCAGGATGGATGGCATCGGGAATATGCCAGGGATACGGATAGAGTGGCGTGTGGAAGTCAATAAGCTCACAGCCAGCCGTTTCCGCCACCACTTTAATAGCTTCTTGTATATCCTCGTGCCACTGTTTCGTCCCGGACATAAAACGATGGTGGCGGTCGGCGAGAGGAGAAAGCAAGGCGATGATAATCCTCGCCTTGGGGTTCGCCTGTTTGCATGAGTCTATGAGGGCGAGATAATCTCCCACGAAATCATCCCTGTAGTTCGGCCATGAGCGGGGGTCGGTGTCGTTGACTCCGAGATGGATCACGCAGATGTCACCCGCGAAGTCCATTGCCTTCCTGTATTCCTCCTGTTCGAAATACGGCCTGTAGGAGCGCTTTATCAGCGTAGCCCCGTTCTTTCCGAAATTACCCACCAGGTAACCGTCTCCGAGCATGGCCTGGAGCTGGGAAGGATAGGAGTAGTTCTCCCTATCCTCTATCGCGGCCCCGTAGGTGATGCTGTCACCGATGCAGGCGACCTTAACTTTACGAGGAGTGGAAGAATAAACAGAACCGACTAATAAACAAGCGATTAAGGTAAGAAAGACTCTTTTCATTGCGATATTAGTTATCAAGACAAGCCAGGAAGAATTCCTTTTCTGGAGATGCGGAATTGGAGATCCTTCCCTTGAGACGCCACACTCTGTTGTATATAACGCTTTTCTCTTTTTCCATTAGGGCTGAGATCGTGGTGGTTGAGAACCCGGCGGCAGTGAAGGCGTAAAGCTGAAAATCCTCCTCCTTCCAGGATGGGAATTCGGAGCGAAGTTTTGTCATAACCCCATTTTCACGCTTATCCAAAGTGTCCTCCAGTCTTTTGCGTACCTTCTTGTCACTCCTGAGGCCGCTCACTATCGACTTGACCTCCTTCAGGATCCTAGGCTGGAGGTTATCCGTACCCTCGTAGATGTAATACTGCTCGCAGAGCCTCTCCAGCGCCTCAAATCCGGGCCCTTCCGTCGGGTCTGGGCTCTGGGCCTGATCGGCCATCTTCTCCTTCACCGCCAACCTCTTCCTCAAATCCTCCGCTATCGTCATATACTTTTCTCTCTCAGCGACTTCCGCCTCCAGAACACGCCTCTGCGACGAACGGTAATACAGATAAGCCACCACCACGCCTCCTACAATCAGCAAAGCCGCGAGAGACAGAAGCCACATCTTAAGCCGAGCTGAGCGCAACTTCTCAGCCTGAATGTCAGCCTGCCCTTGGATATAATCCCTCTGACTCGCTGACACCGCCCCTTCAAGAGCCTCAGATTGAGCTTTGTCACCATATTCGGAGACCCTTTCCAAAGCCCTCAGCGCCCTGGCGGTATCACCGGAACGGGAAGCGATCTGATATTCCCGGAAATCAGCATCGGCTGCATCCTCGTCACTCTCGACAGAAGCCTTCGCCTCTGAAAGCCACCTCAAGGCCTCTTTCTGGTCGCCCGCCAATGAATAAGAATATGCCAAAATACCCTTGTCGGTTGAACTCAGGGGATAATGAAGCTCATTCGCCGCCCTTCCCAGCATGTCAATCGCCAGTGTCGGATCAGGGACGTCCTTGCTGACAGCGAGGGACGCGTACGACTCCAGACATCGAGCCTCCAGAAGGGTGTCCCTTGACTCGTGAGAGTCATAGAGTACGCTCTTGAATATCTCCTCTGCCGCCTCGAATTTTCCCGCCGCGGAATGCGCCTTCCCTATCTCCAGAAGGGTCCTCAGGCTTTCTCCCTCCTCTCCCGCAGCCTTAAAAGCTTCTGACGCCCTGGCAAGATATAATATCTCATCCGCAGAATTACCAGACACTCCGTTGGTTCTGGCCATATCACGGCAGATAAGCCCTTCCCGTAGAGTGTCTCCCGCCTTCCCGGCATATTCAAGAGCCTTGGTGTAGGAGACGATAGCCGCCGAATAACTACGCTCGTTAAACTGCGACCTTCCCAGGCAATATAGAGCCCTGGCCCTCTGACTGTCGTCCCCTCTTCTGACAAACCAGTCCGCGACCTTGGCCACATCGCTGGAGCTGACGGTGTTGACATATCCCATGTCCTCTTCCATCCTGTCCAGCAAAGCTCCCATCTGGGTGTCCAGACCAGTGGAGCACGCAGTCAAAGCAAAGAGGAGCATGATTTGAAACACGCTCTTTATTAGGCAATTACGCTTTCTTTCCACGTTTTTTATTCATTGTTCCAACCCTGGGCCTTGACGGGCAGTTCCACTCCGTCCGGAGTCACCAGCACCGCCCCAACCTCCGGCTGGGCCATGTGGCCTATGATATCAAATGTCTGGAATTCCCGGCGGAATTTCTCGGCCGAAAGGATAGGAATCACGAACAGCAACCTGAAGTCATCGCCTCCATTCATCGCCGCTGAAACCGGATCTATGTCCATCTCTTTCCCGAAAGCGAAGCTATTACCCTCAAACGGTATCTTGTCCGCATAAACTTTCACCCCTAATCCGGAATCCCTGACAAGCTTCTTCAAAGAGTCAGATAGCCCGTGAGAGACAAGGAAACCAAGCGAGGGATAGATGCCGACCTCTTCCAGACGATCCACGGCACCAGCCGGAATCTCCGGTTTCAAATAACTTCCTATAAGCATCTTATACTTCTCGAGATCCGGCTGTGACGAATCGTCCGCAGTATTCTCGAAGCCTCGTTTTTCCCTCTCCAGGATCTGCTGCCCCAGATATGCCGCCCCTAGGCTGCCTGACACGCAGACCAAATCTTTGCTCCTGGCCTTGACTGTGCGCCCCTTGGTCAGCTTAAGTCTCTCACCATTGGCGAACACAGCGATTGTAAGCCCGTTAGGTGAAGGAACCAAGTCAAGGTCAACAGTTTTGAATCCGTGTTCCCTAACCGCCACGATCACTCCCGACCAAAGATCTTTGATGTGGCCGAAATCCAATTTGGCCGAAACACCAAGCCTTATCACTAGAGACTTGGGATGAGCCATAGCGGCGTAAATCTCCCCCGCCGCAGCTGATGCGCATTTATATCCCAAATGCTTTAGCGGGAAATAAGTGAGGTCAAAATCGATTCCTTCCACGAACAATCGACTTGCGGAGACAATCTCGCTCCCGGAAGCCGGCTCGTATGAGGGATTCGAGATCCTGTCAATGCCAGCGCTCTCATAAAGCAATGATATCGCCTCCTCTTTTCCGTATTCTTTGAATGATTCCTCAGCCATAGAGATCCATATTAATAGGTAGATATCACAAAATTAGCACAAATTGTTAAATTTGTGGTATTGAAACACTATCACTGATGAAAAGAACTCTCCTCCTCTTGATGGCGACGCTCATGATCCTGCCAGGCAGCATGTCCGCCCAGAAAAAAAGTTCAGACATTAAAGTCATTTCTTACAATATCCGTCTCGGTGTGGCCAAGGATGGCACCAATTCCTGGGAATTCCGTTATCCAGCCTCCGCAATGATGATAGTGGACCAGAAGCCGGATATTTTCGGACTACAGGAAGCCTACGACTTCCAGGTCAAGTACCTCGAGGAGTACTGTCCAGGCTACAAGAGTGTAGGCGTGGGACGTGAGGACGGCAAACATGAGGGCGAGCACATGTCTATCTTCTACAACAAGAAGACAACCAAGCTTCTTAAATGGGGTACCTTCTGGTTATCCGAGACTCCGGATGTCCCTTCCCTTGGATGGGATGCCGCCTGCCGCCGTACCGCGACATGGGCCCTGATGAAAGACAAGGCGAGCGGCAAGAAGTATTATTATGTGAACACCCACCTCGACCATGTAGGCTGGGAGGCACGGAAGAACGGAATGAAGCTCATTGTCGACAGGATTGACAGCATTAATCCCAAAGGACTTCCTATGGTTGTCACAGGTGATTTCAACATGACTTATGACCGCCCTGAATTCGACGACATGAAAAAAATGATGAAAAACGCCCGTGAGGAGGCTGCCAAGACCGACCACCACCAGACTTACAATGGTTGGGGGAAAGCCAGCCCGGATTCTATCATAGATTTCATTTGGTATAAAGGCTTCAGTTCTTGCCCGGTATACGAGACAATCACCAAGCCTTACATGGAGCGCAAATTCATCTCCGACCACTATCCAGTCACCGCGACTTTAGTCTTTTAGAACATTCATGTCCTCTTTTAACATGCCGAGGGAGGCAGTGGCTCGGCAAGTGAACCCCTTGACTGAAAGAATAAAAAATGAAAAGGTTATTTGTATTTGTTATCAGCCTGATTATTCCGCTATGCTGCTATTCTCAAGGAGCTTTGAGGATGGCGAATCCGGAGAGATGCGGATTTGACCGAGGGAGGCTGTCACAGGTGGACCGGGTCATTGAGGAAGCCATATCAGATAAGACAATCCCTGGTGCTGTGGTATCCGTCGTCAAGGGTGACAAGATAGCTTACCTCAAAGCCTATGGGAACAGGGCTCTGGTCCCCGAGGTTGAGCCAATGACAGAGGAAACAATGTTCGATCTTGCTTCCGTGAGCAAATGTGTCGGGACCACACTGTCCTTCATGCAATTGATTGAGAATGGTTTCGTCAGGCTCACAGACAGGGTGGACATGTACATTCCAGGTTTCAAGCCATGGGTGGATCCTGAGACGGGTGAGAGCGTTGATATTACGATCAGGGATCTGATGACACACTCCTCCGGGCTGGACGCCTATGTCGTGGTGGATGACTATGTCGCTGAATATGGGGAGCTTACTCCAAACGAGTTCGAGACCTATATCGCCACAAAGGTCAATAGGAATTTCAAACCGGGAACCAAATGTCTCTACAGTTGCCTCAACTTCGTGACATTGCAAAGAATCCTTGAAAGAGTGACCGGTGAGCGTGTTTGTGATTATGCCCAAAGCCATATATTCACTCCCTTAGGCCTTAAGCACACGACTTATCTTCCTGATGATGAGCTCAAAAAGATGTGCGCCCCGACTGAGGTTCAGGCTGACGGGCTCCCGCTCCGGGGAGAAGTCCACGATCCTCTCGCACGCAGGATAATGGGCGGGAACTCCGGCAATGCCGGGTTGTTCTCAAACGCCAGAGATCTCAGCGTCATTTGCGCGATGATCATGAACGGTGGCGAGCTGCCTAAAGGCGGAACCAGGATTCTCGGTCCGTTGACCATCGATTTGATGTGCGAGATTCCGATACAGAATGACCCTATGGTCGGCCGTGCCTTAGGTTGGGACAAAGACGGGTGGAACCCTGGTACCAGAGGGGATATTTTTGACCCGGAGACCAGTATCTGGCACACCGGATACACCGGTCCTTCCGTAGTGATTGACATGAAGACTAAAACCGCTCTCATTATCCTGACCAACAGGGTCCATCCAGAGGATAAGGGTAGCCTGGCCAGACTCCGTGCCCAAGTCGCCAACATAGTCGCCGGTGCTGTCACGCATCCTTGACAAGGAATATCAGATCAGATCACGAATAATGTCATCGGAGGTGAAGAAATGATCCTCCGGGATACGGATATGCCCCTCGCTTCGCTCAGGAAGATTTGCGGGAATCCGGACCAAAGCTCCCTCAGCCAGGAGAGAATCCACAACTTGATCACCCGCAAGTGAACGTAGCTCTGACTCAAGGAGGCCAACATCGGTTCGGAGAGGCAGCATGATCCGCTCTACCCGGATGTCCTCCGGGGTCAATAATTCTTCTTCCCTGGAGTATCCAATGAGAGTCTCGCTATTCCAAGACCTTACGGAACTGGCTGATAATGAATGCGCTCCCGGCCCAAGACCCACATAAGGGACCCGCCTCCAATAAGCACTGTTATGGACGGCTTCACGGCCAGGAAGAGCGAAATTGGAGATTTCGTAATGATGGTAACCGGCCTCACCAAGCCTCTGGCAAAGAATGTCATATTGACGCCGGCACTGCTCATCGGCAGCCTCTGTGAATTTACCTTGGGCTATCAGTTTCTCAAGGGCGCTTTCCTCCTCAATTGACAACTGATATGCGGAGATATGCTCCGGTTCTAGTTCCAAAGCTCTGCCTAATGTCCCTGACCATAGCTCCTCTGACAACTGCGGAAGGCCGAATATCAAATCTATGCTGATATTCCCGACCCCGCAGCGGCGCAGAATCCGGAAAGCTTCAACCGCAGTGGCTGAGTCATGGCGTCGGTTCATCCATTTCAGGATTCCATCATCAAAGGACTGGATCCCCATGCTGATGCGGTTCACCCCCAGCGCCAAAAGTCCCCTCACATATTCCTCACCGTTCTCAACGATGTCCTCCGGATTCACCTCAACCGTGAATTCCTCCCATGAAGAGTCGCCTGCCCCGGAAGGGGTATGCCGGCCGAACCTGTGGCCGCCCGTGGCCTCATGAACGGGTGGCTCGCCGCAGGCGAGACGGGACGAAGCGCGAAGCGCGAAGGGTTCGGCGGTATAGCCCCTTCCGGGGCGGGTAACCGCCGCTTCTAGGGTGTGGACGATTCGGGATAAAACATCAAGCGGAAGCACCGAAGGGGTGCCTCCGCCTATGTATAAAGTGTTGACATCCAGTGTCTGGGCAATCTCGTCCCGCCTCTCCTCTATCTCTTTGCACACAGCATCCGTATAAGCCGGGGAAGGTGTGCACACAACTGAGTAGAATCCGCAGTAAGTGCAGAAACTCTCACAGAAGGGGACGTGGAGATAGATCACCGCCTAACGGAGCAGGAGCTCGGTCTTGCCGAGGAAAGCCTGCGACGTGTAAGCCTCGATCGTGTAGATGCCAGGCTGATAGGTCGGGATATCGTTGAGATAGATGCTGAGGTCAACCTCCTTTCCTTGATAATCGACCTCGCGGGAAGCGGAGGCGACCATCGTCTGACCATTATAGTTGAAAGAAGTCTGTACACTGTTGGTGAGAAGAATGCCCTCAGGATCCTTGACACGGAGATAAACCCTCACCGGTCCCTTAGGAGCCAGATCATTCTCCACAAGGCTCAATGAGGCAAGCAACCTGACAACCCTGCTACTGCGGTCTGTGACCTTGTCAGAACTGTTGTAAGCGGCCACGCTCAAGCCCCTGGACTTGATGACCGAACCGGCTGCCACCTGGCCGGAAAGACTCTCAACCTGACCTTTGAGCTCAGCATTCTCTGCCCTGCTGGAAGCCGCCTCCTTGCGCGCGGCGGCCGCATCGGCTGTCAATTTATGGTTCAAAGTGTTAAGGGAATCAATCTGGACGATGTAGTTCCTCATGATGCTCCTGAGGGTGCCCAACTCTTTCTCGTACTGGCGCATCTTCGCGCGGTTCGTAGCCTCGGTCTTCTGGATCCTCTCAATCAGCTGGTTGACCTCCTCCCTCGAGGAATCCAACTGGCTGTTGACAGACTCATATTCAGAGGTAAGGCTGTCATAGTCTCCCTTTAGGGCTATCATCTGCTGGGTAAGATCTTCCTTCTCAGCGTTAAGGTCTTTGACAAGGGAAGACTTGGTTGTCCAAACATAGGCGAGACCTGCGGCCATAAGGGCGGCCACGGCGACAAGCGCCCACATCACGTTCTTCAGACTTTTGTTCTTCTGCTCCTGCTCTTCGCGCTGGCGGCGCTCCAGGATGGGATCAATTTCTGCCATAATATCGAATTCTTGGTTCAACTTGCAAAATTACGAAAACTATTTCTTTTTCTTATATTTGTGATTACAGCAAAAAATGGGCAAAGTATGAAATACATTGTAAGAGCGGTAAAATTCTTTATCTGGTTCTGCGTGGTCTTCTGCCTGATGTTGGCGATAATGGCGGTCATGGACATCGTCGACCCGGATCCGGATTTGATGTTCAGGGACGGTGTGAAATCAATGTGGCAAATAGCGATTTTGTTCGTCGCCGTCTCACTCATATACCCGCTGAGCGGTTTCATGAAAAAGGAGGCCATCATCCCTGGAGAATACAATGAGATACGAGACAGGATTATCGAATGCATGTCCTCCAGGGGCTATATTCTTGAGACGGAGGATGGTGAGAACATGACTTTCCGTCTTCGCTCAAAAGCGGCCAGAGCTTTTAAGATGTTTGAGGACAGAATCACACTCACCCGGGAACCTGGTGGATTTGTGGTCGAGGGACTGCGAAAAATCGTCGTCCGAATCGTCAGGGCCCTCGAGTATGCTATCAGGGAAAACGGGCAGGATGATTATTCAAAATAAACCATCATGAAAAGAGAAGAAGATTTCAAGACCGTCATCACGGTCAATGATGCCATCAGCGCACAGATGGTGGCCGGGATGCTTATTGAGAACGGGATTCCGGCGGCGGTGTTCGGAGCTGACTCCACTGCCATGCTCAACGGAGTCGGGAACATCGACGTGAAGGTCAATGCCGCTGACTACGACGCTGCCATGGAGCTCATCAACACTCCAGCGGAAGATATTGAAGAAGAAGGTCTGGAGGAAGGAGAGGAAGAGGCCTAACCGAGGATAATCTTTGCCGCGGCTTCCAGAGCCTCGTAAAACTCTTTCCCATAGATATTGATCAATGGTTCGCGAAGGAACTCGTACACACGGGTGCCTTCGCGTTTTCCTTTGGCATAGGCGTCCTCGCAAAGATGCCAGCGATGGAGATTGAGAGCCTGGCCTCCATTACTCAACTTGGTGACACGGATCGGATATAGCCAACAGGATTTGGGCTTACGGAAGGAGCAGGTGCCGGCGAAAAAACATCTCTCAATCGAACAAAGGCAACTTCCATCTTCCAAGAAAGTCGTGAAGGCACACTCCCCGGTACCATCTACGACAGGAGTGACAATATCCCCATCCCTGTCGATGATAAAGAAGCCGTCCTTGTCCACTTGCGAACGTCCTTGAGGTCGCATAAGTTCCGAATACACAGGATATTCCCTTTCAAGGTCATCCAGCTCTTCCTCTTCAAGGGGGGCACCGCTATCGCCAATGACACAACATACTCCCTTACAAAGGGGGTAGTCACAAGCGAAAAACTCTGTCACGACCTCCTCAGAAACCAAGATATCTCCGATCTGGATTATTGTTCCGTGATCATTCCGGCTTGACGACATACTCAATCCTCATTCCCTCGGATAAAACTCCTAAGACCTCTTTAACCTTGTCGGCTGATACTCCATTGATTTTCTCAGCGTAATTCGTCAGCACATCTTTCCCTGAAGAATATCTCATCAAGATAGCGTCAGCGTATTTAGATGGATCAGATAAAGCCATCGAATACTCATTCGAAAGAAGTGACTTGCAAGACGCGAGCTCAGCCGCTGACACGGGATTGGAGAATACGGCCTCTATGGTTTTACCGGCCACCTCGACTGCTGACTCAATATTGGCATCACCACTTTCAATGCCCTCCGGCAACCCGTGAGACGGAACCGGAGTGAAGGTGAACCTTAAATCAGCGACCTCACGGGGGTATGTATGGAACCGGTCTTCCAAATCCACATGGAAACCCAATTCCGCCATAGCACCGGAAAGTCGCCTGTAGAGTGAGAGCCCGGCGATTTTAAATGCCATGTAACTCTCTGTGGAGAAGGGATATGACGCAGCCATTCCTATGCTGAAACCCGCAGGGGTCCCATTGTGGTTGTAAGTGGTGGTTCCGGATCGTAAAGAGAGTGTTGAAGTTGCCCGTGGAGGGACGGACTTGCTCACCCGGAACCCACCGATAGACTTCGCCAGATATTTCTGCAACACATCAGAAGAAAGATCCCCGACTATAACGATAACTCCATCGCCGCAACGAATGAACTCCCTGGAAAAGAAAGCCTCAGCATCAGAGAGCGTGGTCGGGGTGAGTCCTGAAGGGGTCTTTATCTCTGTGTAATTGTTGTCGGGATACATCAGGCTGTCCAGTGTGGCCGGTCTGAGACGGGCGCTCTCAAGGCTCCTGTATTTCTCGAAATCGGAGATGTCGGCTTTACGGTCATTGGCCACGGAGAGCAGAGCCTTCATCACGAGGGCATAATGTCTGGACGGCGCTGAGCCGCATATCCTCAGATCCGAAGACGACACTTTCGTCTCAAAATCCACTCCATTGGCTTTCAGCACCTTCTCAAAGTCTCCCCCACGGAATCCCGCTATCTTGTGATGGCTCATCATATCGGAGAAGAACGCCCCTTCTCCTCTCGGAAGATTCTTGACTGTGGAAAAACCACCTTTAATCATCATCGAGTAAGAGAACCTCCCTCCTGCGGCCATCTTCTTATATATCACCCTCATGCCATTGGCGAATGTCCACATCTCCCCTCCTGAGACAGGCTCTGTTGAGACCGACTTCAGCTTGGACTTGCTTCTGTCGGAAGCGAAAGCTGTAGTGTCCTTGGCGGCCACTTTCCATTTATAAGTGGGCTTGTCCAACATAGCTACTCCATTCCATGTGGCCTTGAACATCATTTGATACACCCACTCATCATACTCCTCCGGACTCCCGGTCCAACTGACCTCCGCATTATCAGTGTCTCCCAACAGAGCAGAGATGTAATTATTGAAAAGCCCTAACTCGACCGCCAACGACATATTCCTTGAAGAGAAATACTTTGCCTTTGTGGCCGAGAGTGAGAGGTCTGCCCCGAAGAGGTAATTGGAAATGCACTGACGTACCATGTCATCATTGGACCCGGCTTCCGAGAGAATCCTGAGAACATCCTCGCGAACCGTCTTGTATTCATCCTCTCCAATGCCTTTCGATCCTATTTCCGCCAAAGTGGAAGAAAGGGCCATTGTGGCTGGAATAAGCTGCTCCTCAGGCATTTCCAGCTTTGTGATGAAACGCTCATCTCCTGAAGAGTCAGCGCTGCCGGAATAATCCAATGACATATTGGAGACGGGAATCCCCCTTGAGAAAAGTGACTCAGACAGACGGTTCCTTAGCACATCGGCAAGCTCCATGGAAAAAAGTTTGGAGATGAATGGCTGGATCGTGTTCATCTGGTTCACCGGAGTTCTTGGAGAACGGAAAGCCACCTCAACAGAAGAAACCTCGGAAGGCGTGAATGACCATTGGGTCTCCGCTGTCGGCTTCCATGAATAGGCTTTACCCTCATAAGAGGTTACCCTTGAGGGAACCATCAGGGAAAAGACTTTCATCTTCTCGATTATCTCCGCAGGTTTGATGTCCCCGGAGACAATGACCGCATGCGGACAAGGCTGGGTGGCGATGATGTCAAACAGCATGAGAAGGGTCGTGTCCGCCGCTGCGACATCGAACATCGGCACATTGTCGAAACGGAAAAGCGTGGCGTCATCCCTGAATGATATATAACCTTCCGGACGGCTGCCTATACCTTTGCGTGACAAAAACTTGTATGGTATTGTCTTATTGAAATGGGGTAGTGACACGAGTTCCGAACGAGCCGCGAGGGTGTCTGTCATGCCTTTGCGGACCAAGGCGAAATCCGCCACCCCTTTCATCGCGGAATTGGTCACTAGATAATATGAGATGCCATTTGAGAGCTCACCTTGGGTGATGGAGGCATCCTTCTGCAAAGAAGGCAAATTTTGGGCTGGCATGTTTATTGAAAAACCAACCAGCACAGAACAAAGGACATATGTGAGAAAACGTCGCATTATGAGTGCCTCCTATCGCAAAATTAATCAATAATGTGCTATTGACACAATTTTTTATTACATTTGTCCCCGTTCGCCGTGTATAAAAGTTGAACTTAAATACATTGAAAAAGATGAAAAAAGTCATTCTAGCTATCGCCTCATTGGTCATGGCCGCCGGAATAGCTTCCGCCCAGGACATGGCTCAGGCAACTGAACTCTACAACAATGGAGCCACAGCTATCTCTATGAAAAACTGGACCGAGGCCCTGGATTATTTCCAGAAAGCCCTTGCCATGGGAACAGAAATCGGCGAAGAAGCTGACGAGCTCGTGGCGAATTGCAAGACTGCTATCCCCGGCGTGACCCTGGCCATTGCCAAGGATCTAATCAGGGACGCCAAATACGATGAGGCCGCCGGACAACTAGACGCCGCCGCCAAAATAGCCGAGGAATATGGCAATGAGGAAGTCGTTACCGAGGCTAAAGAGCTTGTACCCCAGATGTGGATGCAAAAGGGTGTCGACGCTCTCAAGCTGAAAGACTTCGCCACCGCCGTCGATGGTTTCTCAAAATCATACGCCATTGACACAACCGCCGGTAAGACAGCGCTCTATCTTGGACAGGCTCTCAGCCAGCTTGGCAAGACCAATGAAGCCATCGACGCTTTCCATCACGCCGCTTGGAACGGTGAGGAGGAGGCAGCCAAGGGACAGATCTCCAACATCTATGTAAAAGAGGCGAATGTCGCCCTTAAGGCTCAGAAATATGCCGACGCTGTCAAAGCCGCCGACAAGGCCAACACCTATGCTGAGAACGCCAACGCCTACCTGATCGCCGGCCAGTCATCACAGAAGCTGAACAAGAACGCTGACGCTATCAAGAACTTTGAGAAGTATCTTGAGCTCAAGCCCACCGCTTCCAACGCCAACGCTATCACCTACACCGTTGCTGCCCTCTATCAGGGACAGAAGAACAACGCCAAGGCGATTGAATACTACAAGAAAGTTCAGAATGACGCCAAGTTCGGCGCACAGGCCAAGCAGCAGATCACTGCTCTTGGTGGCAAATAATGACTGAACTCGAACTTCTCGCTCCAGCGAGAAACGCTGACATCGGCATCGCGGCCATTGACTGCGGTGCCGATGCGGTATATATCGCAGGGCCGGAGTTCGGGGCAAGGCAGGATGCCGGCAATTCGATGGTGGATGTCCGGCGTCTATGTGATTATGCTCATAAGTTCGGAGTTCGGATATTCCTGACTCTCAACACAATACTTTTCGATGCGGAGATTCCCGAGGCCACTAGGATTCTCAAGGAAGCCGCGGAGGTGGGAGTGGACGCTGTGATAGCACAGGATCTGGCTGTGTTTGAGATCCTTCGCTCCGCACAAGATGGCATGGAGATCCATGCGTCGACACAGTGCGCCATCCGCACTCCTGATCAGGCCCGGTTTTATGAAAGCCTGGGGGCTTCAAGAATTGTCCTGGAGCGTCAACTTTCCCTGGAACAGATCCGGGCTATACGGGAGGCCGTCAAATGCGAGATTGAGTTCTTCGTTCACGGTGCTCTTTGCGTCTGCTACAGCGGGCAGTGCTATATGTCAGAGGCTGTGGCGGGAAGAAGCGCTAACCGGGGCGCCTGTGTACAGGCTTGCAGGTCACTATATGACCTGGAAGACAGCCAAGGCAAGAAACTATTGAAAGACAAGGCCTTACTCTCCCTCAAGGATTACAATCTTTCCGGAAAGCTCTCTGACCTCGCCGAGGCGGGGGTATGCTCGTTCAAGATTGAGGGAAGACTTAAGAATATCTCTTATGTCAGGAACTCTGTCCGGGCATATTCCTTGGCATTGGACAAGCTGGTAGCGGCTAACCCGGAGAAATATCGCCGTGCCTCCTTCGGACGGGTCGAGGGTGGATTCACTCCCGACCTTGGAAAGACTTTCAATCGTGGATACACCGAGTTATTCCTTGACGGCAAAAGAGGCAAATGGTCCTCGATGGACGCTCCGAAGTCCGTCGGCGAAGAGATCGGCACGGTGATCCGTATCAGCCAAGGACGCCCTGACAACAAAGGTATGGCCGCAGCGAAGCGAGGATGGACGCGGCCTGGTCCGGACATCCGGGCGGACAGAATTGTGGAAGTGATTGTCGATCTGGATAATCCGGCAACAGCGCTGCGCAACGGAGATGGGTTCACATTCGTGTCTAAAGACCATAATGAAATACGAGGATTCCGAGGGGACATCTGCCGTGGCGAGAGAATCCTCTGCAAGGATGTTCCGGGACTTTATGTGGGTGCCAGACTCAGGAGAAACCTTAGCTCGGCCTTCGAGAAAGAGATTGACGGCAACCTCCCGGAGCGCCGCATACCCGTATCAGTCTCTCTGAAGATTGATCACGCCGGGACGCCGTCCGAACCCGGCGAAGTCCATCCTCGCTTCGCTGCGGCTGAGTATCGCCTAAGTTCGGAGGCAGTCCCGGCGTACGTCATTAAAGTTGAGGCTAAGAGTGAGGATGGAAGACTTGTCGAGTTCGAGGTGGAGGCCGGGAACCAGGATGCGAACAATGTTGAGAGAATGGAAGCGATGTTCAAGAGCCAGATTGAGAAATCCTCCGGGGTATATTCATTCACCCTTGCCAGGCTTGATTCCGGAGCTTCTTATGGCAAGTTGCCATTCTTGTCAGCTTCGGCGATTAACGGTATCCGGCGGGATATCGCCGAGAGGCTGGACAAGACACATTGCGGACGTGGCCACTTGAGGCCGAAGGCTGAAGAATCCACCCCACACATCCAGGAAATAATTGATTATAAATCCAATATCTCCAACAATATAGCACGTGAAGTCCTAAAGCGTTTGGGCGCTGAGAAGATCGAGGATGCCTTTGAGATCTCGCACATAAAAGGAGCCGAGCTGATGCGGACTAAGTACTGCATCCGACACGAGCTCGGCATATGTCCGAAAGGAGTCCGGCAGGGGACAGATTCTTCGGCCTCCGGCCTCAGAATGACAGGGGAAGGCCCCGGAATGGCACAAGAAGGTGGCCGAATGGCTCCGGGACCGCTATTCCTTATTAACAACGGCAAGCGCTACCGCCTGGACTTCCACTGCTCCACCTGCGAAATGATCGTCTCCGAGGCCTGACTTCCGCTTTCAAAACGGGCAAGGTCGAATTTCAGGTAGGAGACCTTGCCGAGGGAATGTGGCTTTGATGGGTGTGGGAGGCCAATTGGTTGGGCAAGGTCAAAACACTTATTTTCGACCTTGCCCCCCCAAGAAAACCTGGCATTAGTTTTCCCCTTTCTAATGTTTATGAAAAGAGACTGGCCGGGAATGGCCAGCCTCAGCAGAAAACACTATAGAAACCTTTGGCTATTAATTGAACACAAAGGTGATTGAAGTGTCTCCGTAGCGATTGGCGAGACCGTTGTACTTCTCAAAATAGTTCGATGAAAGCTTGCCTCGCCAGACAATATCGTCGTTGCGATGGTAAGGGAACTCGACCGAGAAACCATATGCCTTGGCCTTGATCTTGACTTCCCCGCTTGCTTTCCATGTTGTCATTTTCCCTCCATCGTACTCATGTATAAGGAACACACACTCAGACAGTTGAGGCGACCACTCGGAGACAACTACAGTGTTGAGCCTCAGAGCTGTGCCGACTTGTTTGCGCTTCACCTTGATCATCAAGTCGGTGATTTCCGGAGTGTATTGGGTAAGGTCCGCCGCTACTGATGCGGTAAACGCCTTGATTGAGCCACACTTTATGAAGAACTCGCTGGCGCCGGAAAGCCATGGATCATATTGGACATGGGCCTTAAATTCCTTGATCCTCAGCGTCTTAAAATCAGAAGTGGAGCGAGTGGCCGGTTTCTCTCCTAGAGTCTTTTCCAGGATTTGCGGAGTCATGGCTCCGGCATCCTCATTCCAACCCACCACCCAGACCGGATGCTCCCTGGCATAATCCTCATCGACCGCTATCTCTTTCACAATCCATTTATTTCCAGGAAGTTCCTCTCTCAGATAACCAACATTCGTCTCAAGGGCAATCTCAGGACAAAAGGTGATAACAGGCATCGAAATCCCGTCCCAATCCTCGGAATACGGCCAATATATCTGAAGACCAGAGGCTGAAATGTCTCCAAGATGACGGGATATCAGACCATTTAAAGGCTCGTGATACTCTTTGGCCGATCTGGTCCCGATGAGCTCGTCACCAACGCCTTTTCCAGGAGAGACGAACATATCCTTGAAGGTATATTCCTCATCATAACCGTTAGCGGAAGAAGCGTTGACTCCATCCCAGACCTCGCGGACTTGGTCAAGCGTGAAAGGAATACCAGACAGCGCTCGGGCGACAGAGGCAGGTGTGACCTCCTCGGACCTGACTGGTTTCTCGGGAGAAATGAGTGGTTGAGACGTCTTGTCACAGGCCTGGAAAGACAGGATCGCCGCAAACAGGATCGCCAGAGGCAGCGGCCGCCGCGATTTTCTCTTGATGATGAAATTTTTCATTTTGAATAAGTTTTTAGTTGTTAATAATTCCTTGACGCGAAGTGACAAAATAATATCCGTTGGACAAAGCATTCAACGGATAATCGCGAAAAAAGGCCTCAGACACACCCGAAATGACTATCGGGAAAACTTCACGAAGCGGTTTTTGCCGGAATAATCATTGATAAGCTCCGCCGCCCTGAAGCCCGAGTCAAGAAACACATCCCTTGTCCGGGAGCCAAGCAGATCATTTATCTCCACGATTCCAACACCTTCAGGGGATAGGAGTTCTCTTGCCCAACGGGCGACCGCCCTATAGAAGACAAGGGGATCATCGTCGGGGACAAATAGAGCCAACGCCGGCTCGTGGTCCAGCACATTCGGACGCATGTCTCCCTTTTGAGACTCCAAGACATAGGGAGGATTGGAGACGACCAGATCGAACTGTCCGCCAGGGAAAATAGGTGGGTCAGACAGGATGTCGGCCTGAAGGAATACCGGGGATGGCCTATCTGGCCAACCTTGACAAGAAGCGTCAATCTTTGGAAATAGATCTTGCCCAGAAGCGACAGAGAGGGCTTCCTCTGAGATGTCAACCCCGTAGACAATAGTCCCAGGTACTTCCAAAAAAAGAGTCCAGGCGATACAACCGGAACCTGTGCATAGATCCAGGACCCAGACAGGAGCAGAAGCGCCTTGGGTAAGACGGGCATTGATAAGGTCCCTGCCGAACTTAACAGCCTCATCACAAAGTATTTCCGTCTCTGGCCTGGGAATAAGGACATCGGGAGTCACTTTGAATCGACGCCCTAGAAACCAGGCATATCCTAAGACATATTGCAACGGCTCACCTGCGGAAAGCCTGTCCATGTCTTTGGAAAGAGTGTCAAAGGATTCCTGATTAAGGGAATACCCCGGTTCTGTGGCATAAGTGTACCTCTCTATACCGAGGCGGCTCTCGCATAACGAAAGAACAATGTCCCTCGCCTCCGAGACCGGATAGAGGGACACTAGACGGGAGATTCCCTCCTTTAGGAAATCCCCCAGAAGCATTAAGAATTCTCAATTACTCCCGAAAGGAAGTCGGTGATATCAATCCCGGCGGTCCTCACCATCTTGGGGACCAACGAGGCGCTGGTCATTCCCGGAATAGTGTTAACCTCGAGGAAGTACAGGCCGTCATCGCCATTGATATAGTCCATCCTGACCACACCTTTGCAACCGAGATGGGAATATATCCGCTTCGTAACCTCCTGGACTTGAGTGCTGAAGGCTTCGTCAACCGGGGCCGGGCATATTTCCTGACTATTGCCATTGTATTTGGCGTCATAGTCGAAATAGTCATTATCGGTGACAATCTCGATGATGGGAAGGGCTTTTACGCCCTCGGCGTCTGAATATGCGGCACAGGTGAACTCGCGTCCCTTTATTCCTTGTTCCACGATCACGGTAGGCCCTTCAGAAAAAGCGAAACTGACAGCTTCCTTCAAGTCTTCCGCCCTCGCGACTTTGGTTATGCCGAAACTGGACCCGGCATCAGTGGGCTTGACAAAGACCGGGAACCTCAAAGTGGCGGCGGCCTTCTCGACAACTTTGCCCAGATCCATTCCCGAACGGACGAAAATGTCCGGGGAGCACTTGACGAAATCCACATCACGCAGATAACTCTTGCATGCGAACTTGTCGAAAGCGATAGCGGACACGAAAGCCCCGCAGCTGCTGAAAGGTATTCCGAGCATCTCGAGATAACCCTGCATAAGACCATTCTCGCCAGGGGTCCCATGCTGGACTATGTAGGCATAGTCGAAGTTGATCTTCTCACCATAAACCTTGACGGAGAAATCAGATTTGTCGATCTCCGGCCTGGATCCTTCCGGGAAAGGCACCCTCATGGCATCACGTTTCTTCATGGCCACAAGCTGCCACTTCCCGAAACGGGCGAAAATCTCATACACATCGTATTCCGTCCCGTCAATGCGTGAGGCCACGAATTCTCCGCTACGGCACGACACCTCCCACTCGGAGGAATCGCTACCATAAATCACAGCGATTCTCTTGTACTTGCCCATATCGTCATTCAAAATAATAATCCTCTATCTTAGCCTGCTGTTCTGAGACCTCATCGTCGCTTCCGGTGCAACCAAGTCCATCGACCACACCGGCCGGGGCTATGAACCTGTCATTAGCGGTGACGCCGAGAGTCCCGTCAGCCAGCACTTTCTTCATGAATATTCCCCAAGTGGGAAGTGACATGTTGGCTCCCTGGCCCAAAGAACCGGACTGGAAATGGACTTGCCTATCCTCAGCTCCGGTCCAGACGCCGGCTACCAGCGTGGGCGTGTAACCGATGAACCAACCGTCCGAGTTGTCATTGGTGGTGCCGGTCTTGCCCGCGATCTCTCCCATCAGGTTATAACGGTAACGAAGCCTGCTGGCGGTACCTCCTTGCACAACACCTTGCATAAGATTAACCATAAGGAAAGCGGTGTTCTCACCGATAGCCTCACGCTTCCGGCCGTTGAACTCGCTTATGACATTCCCCTGACTATCTTCTATCCTGGTCACATACAAAGGAGAAACATATACGCCCTTTGAAGGGAATGTGTTATACGCCGCGACCATTTCCCATAGAGAGATGTCCGCAGGGCCAACGCAAAGGGCGGGAACCTCATCAATATGGCTCTGCACACCCATCCTGCGCATCATGTCAGCCATCGCCTCAGGACCGAATTGCTTCATGAGGTAGGCCGAGATGTTATTAGAACTGTTGGTCAAACCCCATTTGAGGGTGACTGTCTTTCCTATCCACTTCTCACTGTCTGTGCTTCGGGGAGTCCACGTGGATCCTCCGGGAATCTCGAAAGTCTGAGGCAGGTCAACCACCTTGTCGCAAGGGGTCATGCCCTCCTGCATCGCCAGCGTATAAAGGAACGGTTTAATGGTCGATCCCACCTGACGTTTTCCCTGACGGACATTGTCATATTTGAAATACCTGTAATTCGGCCCGCCGACATAAGCTTTCACATGACCAGTCCCGGGCTCCATAGCCACGAAAGCGGTCCGGAGCATCGACTTGTAATAACGGATCGAGTCGTCGGGAGTCATGGTGGTATCAACGTATCCCTTAGAATTATAGGCGAACACCCTCATCTTGACGGGCACGGAGAATGTCTTCAGGATCTGTGAGTCGGAATTGCCGCTCTTTTTCATAATGCGCCAACGGTCACTCCAACGGCGGGCCTGGTTCATAAGGCGGTTGCGGGTGGCCTCATCAATATCGTTAGAGAACGGAGCGTTCGTCTTCCGCTTCAAGTCTTTCATGAAGTCAGCCTGAAGGGCTTTGATACGCTCTGAGACAGCCTCCTCGGCATATTTCTGCATCTTGTAGTTGATGGTGGTGTATATCCTCAAACCATCCTTGTCCAGATCATATTTGGATCCGTCAGCCTTATGGGTCTTCTCCAGCCACCCATAGAGTTGGTCGTCAGCCCAGGCAAGCGAATCGGCGACATAGTCCTCACGCACCTTATAGTCACTCCTACGTGGTTTCTGGGCTATCATGACACGGCGGATCATATCCCTGAAGTAGGGAGCCCTTCCGGCATTATGATCCTGGATCTCATAGTTGAGAGTTATGGGAATCTGGCGGATGGAATCCCTGGACGCCTTGGTGATATAACCAGCTTTCTCCATCTGGCCGATGACGAAATTCCTCCTGACCAAAGCCTTGTCCGGATTGATGGCAGGATTGTATCTCGTGGGCTTATTGACCATGCCGATAAGCATGGCGCTCTCCTCGACGGTCAGCTCTGAGGGAAGCTTGCCAAAGAAAGTCTCAGCGGCGGAACGTACTCCATAGGCGCTGCTTCCGAAGAAGATCGAGTTGAGATACATTGTCATGATCTCGTCCTTGGTGTAGTCCCTCTCAAGTTTCACGGCGGTGATCCACTCCTTAAGCTTGGTCCAGACCATTCTCATATGATAGATACCGGGAATCTTCCGCCCCATTTCCTTTCTCGGGTAAAGAGTCTTGGCCAGCTGTTGGGTTATGGTACTACCACCTCCCTGGCTTGAGTCACGAAGAAGCAGCGTCTTGACGAAAACCCTGGCCAAACCCTTGAAATCAATACCGGAATGCTTGTAGAACCGGGCGTCCTCAGTAGCGACTGCCGCATGGACGATATTGGGGGAGAGATCATCGTAATTCACGAAAGTCCTGTTCTCGATATGGAAGGTGGCGAGTATCTCCCCGTCCTCCGCGAGGACTTGAGTCGCCAGTTTGCTGTCAGGATTCTCCAACTCCTTGAAAGAAGGGATGTCGGCGAATATCCAGACGAGCAGGATCATGAATATGAGGAACAGTACCGGAAACGTGATGAGGATCCAGAACCACTTGGTTATTTTCTTTTTAGTCTCTTCGGTCATAATAAAGACAAATTTATAACAAAATTTGGAAAATTGCCCGGTTTGTGCTTTACTTTGCGGAACGAAACTTTAAACATTCTATGAACTACTTGCAATTTAAAAGACTATGGCAGAGAATCTAGTTATTGTTGAGTCTCCGGCGAAGGCCCATACAATTCAGAACTTCTTAGGGAAAGACTACTTGGTCAAATCCAGTTTCGGGCATATCAGGGACCTGCAGGACAACAAACTGAGTGTGGATGTCGAGAAGGGGTTCGCTCCGGAATATGTCATCCCGGCAGACAAAAGAAGGGTGGTGGCGGATCTGAAAAGAGCGGCTGATTCAGTCTCCACAGTCTGGCTCGCATCCGATGAGGACCGTGAGGGAGAGGCCATATCATGGCATCTGTTTGAGACACTCGGACTCAAGAAAGAAAGCACCCGCAGAATCGTCTTCCACGAGATCACGAAAGACGCCATCCTCAATGCCGTCAATAATCCACGTGACATAGACATGAATCTGGTCAACGCCCAGCAGGCTCGTCGAGTTCTGGACAGGCTGGTTGGTTTTGAGCTTTCTCCCGTGCTTTGGAGGAAGATACAACCTAAGCTTTCCGCTGGTCGCGTGCAATCTGTCGCCTTGAGACTGGTGGTCGAGAGGGAGAAAGAGATCATGGATTTCGAGAACGAGCCGTTTTACCGGATAGAGGGAGTGTTCCATCCTGTGGGGCAGCCCGCATCCGTGAAGGTCAAGGCTTTGCTGGACAACAAGTTCCGTGGCATCGAAGAAGCCCGTCATTTCCTTGAAGACTGCATTGGAGCCGAATTCAAAGTAGCCAGTATTGAGAAGAAAGAGGCGGTGAGATATCCCGCTCCCCCGTTCACCACTTCGACACTTCAGCAAGAGGCTGGCCGCAAACTCCGTTTCCCTGTGAGTGTCACGATGAGAGTGGCTCAGGCCCTCTATGAGAGAGGTCTGATCACTTATATGAGAACCGACTCGACTAATCTCTCGTCACTGGCTCTCGGGACGTCCAAGAAATATATCACTGAACATTTCGGAGCCGAGTACCAGAAGACAAGGCAGTTCAGGACCCATAGCAAAGGCGCCCAGGAAGCCCATGAGGCGATTCGCCCAACCTTCATAGAGAACACTTCCATAGAAGGCACAGCCCAGGAGAAGAAACTTTACGATCTTATTTGGAAGCGCACTGTGGCTTCGCAGATGTCTGACGCCAAGGTGCTCAACACCCTCATGAAAGTTTCTTCCGACAAGAGGGAAGAGAAATTCAGCGTCCAAGCCACTCAGGTGCTTTTCGACGGTTTCCTAAAACTGTACATGGAAGGAACTGATGATCAAGAGGATCCGGAAGGCGAGACAATACTCCCGGACCTCAAGGAAGGCACTGTGATGGAAAGGCGTGAGATAAAGGCCGAGTGCAAGTTCACCGTCGCCCCTCCCCGGTATTCAGAACCCACTTTGGTTAAGAAACTGGAAGAGCTGGGCATAGGTCGTCCCTCAACTTACCAATCCACGATCAGCACCCTGACCTCAGGTAGAGGTTACATAGTAAAAGGCGACAAGGAAGGCCGCAAGATTCCGGTCACCGACCTGTCTCTTAAGGAGAGCACAATCTCCGAGGTATCCAAGACAGAGACCGTAGGGGCAGAGAGAGGCAAACTCCTCCCCCAGGAGATCGGAATGATAGTCGCTGACTATCTGGAGAAGAATTTCACTGACATCATGGACTACGACTTCACGGCGAATGTGGAGAAGGATTTCGACCAGATAGCCGGAGGAGATCAGGAGTGGGTCAAGGTTATCAGTGAGTTCTATTCCCCTTTCCACAAGAAGGTGGAAGAGGTTCTTCATGACGGCAACTTCAGCAGGGTCTCCAGGGAGATAGGAGTGGATTCGGAGGGCAACAGAATCACCGCGAAATTCGGGAAATACGGTCCTTTCATCCAAAAGGGAGAAGGGGAATCCGCTCAATTCGCATCGTTAGCGAAGGGACAACTTATCGAGAATATCTCTCTCGCGGACGCATTGAAACTATTTGAGCTCCCCAGGACCGTCGGCGAGTATAAGGGCGTTGATGTTATCGCCATGAAGGGACGTTTTGGCCCTTATCTTAAATACGGAGACAAGAATGTCTCCATCCCCAAGGGGAAAGATCCGGTGAAAATAAGCCTGGAGGAATGTGTCTCCCTCATCGAGGCCACCTCAGGAAAAACCGAGACCAACACCCTGATCGCCGAGTTCAAGGATTCGGGAATCCAGGTGATCAATGGACGATATGGCCCATACATAAAATCTGGAAGTTCCAATTACAGGATCCCGAAGGGCACTGACGCCGCCTCGCTTACGGAATCGCTGTGTAAGGAGATCGTCGACAAATCAAAACCGACGGCCAAGAGTCACAGACGCATAAAAAAGACTTGATTTTTCTAAAATAATTATTATTTTTGCCATCAATAAGTTATAATTTGAAAGCGATGGCAACTTACCACATTGATCAAATCGATCAGAAAATCCTGTCTTTCCTGGTAAAGAACGCTAGAATGCCTTTCCTGGAGATCGCCCGCGAGTGTGGCGTCTCAGGTGCAGCTATTCACCAGAGAGTCAAGCGTTTGGAGGCAAATGGGGTCATCACCGGGTCTCGTCTTCTTGTCAAACCCCAAGCTCTTGGACTGAATGTCTGCGCTTTCATCAGCGTGACGCTTTCAGAAGCCAACAAATATCCCGAGGTCGTCACAAACCTCAAGAAAATTCCGGAGATTGTGGAATGCCATTTCGTGACAGGTAGCGCCGCCCTTCTTGTCAAAGTATATTGCTTTGATAATGACCATCTTATGGAGGTGCTCCTGAACACCATGCAGAACATCCCGTTTGTCCAATCGACAGACACTATGATCTCTCTCGACCAGGCTATAGAAAGGCAGGTATGGGTAAAGGATTATAAGAGCACAAGCTATCAGACTACCGGGGAGAAGAAGAAATAATCATTCTCGCCATCTCCAGATCCTCTGGAGAAGTCAATTTGAAATTATACCTCTCTCCCTCACAGAACGAGAGAGGTATTCCTTTTTTATACGCCACTGACGCGTCATCCGTGAATGAAGTGTCGAACGCTTGGGAATATGCCTCCTTTATGTCCTCGGACTTGAACATCTGGGGAGTCTGTACACGATAAACCCTCGAACGGTCAATCACTTCCGCCGAAGCGGTGAGTGTCTCCACGCCTTTAGCGCCCTCAGCTTTATCCAAAAGCCTTAATGTGTCGGTTGAAGGGAGAACCGGGATGAGAGCGTGACAACGTCTGTTGGCCATCATGGAGAACATATGGCTGATCAGACTTGGAGACACCAGGGGGCGTACACCGTCATGGATGGCCACAATGGCTCCGTCCGGCACCTTCTCGAGGGCGTTTCTAACTGAATGGAAACGGGTGAACCCTCCCTGCACGAGCAGTTGCGGACATGAGAAATCAGCCGCCAGGCAGTATTCTTTCCAAAATGAGATATGCTCTTTCGGAAGAACGGTAATAATGCGGATATCTGGTTCAGCGGCAATGAAAGCCTCTATGGTCCTCCTCAGGACAGGTTTGCCACCCAGGTCCAGGAACTGCTTCGGAGTGACCGAGCCCATACGGGTGCCGCTGCCGGCAGCCATCGCTATCAATATTTTGTTTCCCTTGGCCATGATTATCCTCGCGAATATAACTTTTTTTGTATATTTACAAGTTGTAATAAAGACTTGGATTTATATGGCATTTTCGTTTTTGACGCAAGAAATAGCAATGGACCTCGGTACCGCCAACACCGTCATTTTCCGTAATGACCAGAAGGTGCTTGACGAGCCGAGCATTGTGGCTATAGATAACAATACCCAGAAATGCATAGCTATCGGTCAGCAGGCCAAGCTCATGCATGAGCACACCAATCCCGGCATCAAGACCATCCGTCCGCTCCGCAACGGCGTTATAGCCGACTTCAACGCTGCTGAGATGATGATCAAGGGATTTATCAAGCAGGTTAACAACAAGAAGAAATCCCTCTTCTCGCCTAATCTCAAAATCGTGGTCGGAATCCCTTCCGGCAGTACCCAGGTTGAGATCAGGGCTGTGCGCGACTCTTGCGAGCATGCCGGAGGCAGGGATGTTTACCTCATCTATGAGCCGATGGCCGCCGCTCTCGGAATCGGGCTTGACGTGGAGGCCCCGAAAGGCAATATGGTGGTTGATATAGGAGGAGGTACCGCTGAGATCGCGGTCATATCCCTCGGTGGTATAGTTGAGCAGGAGAGTATCCAGACAGCAGGAGACGTTTTCAACACGGACATCCAGTACTACATGCGCCAGCAGCACAACATCAAGATCGGTGAGACCACGGCGGAGAAAATCAAAATAGCTGTCGGAGCGGTCATTCCTGACCTTGACGAGGAACCCGAACCGTTCGTGGTGAACGGCCCGAATCTTATGACCGCCCATCCTGTGGAGGCATCTATCACTTACCAGGAGATTGCCCACTGTTTGGACAAATCGGTGGCCAAACTTGAAGCCTCAATCCTTCATGTTCTGGAACTTACCCCTCCCGAGTTGTATTCGGACATAGTGGAGAATGGAATTTTCCTGTCCGGAGGTGGCGCCTTGCTCAGGGGACTGGCCAAGAGGTTCACCGAAAAAGTCAACATCCAGTTCCATGTCGCCGAAGACCCGCTTAGGGCTGTGGCGAGAGGCACTTGCATAGCTCTCAAGAAGACATCCAACTACTCATTCCTGATGAGATAATGCCAAAGGAGAGACCACTGGCAAGCAGAATCATCAACCTTGCGGTTTTCATCCTGCTGGAGACCGCCGCTTTGCTTATGCTCTCCAATAACAACACCCTCCAAAGGCTTTGGGTCGCCAGAATCTCCCATGGATTCATGGCCAAGACTTGGGGGACATCCCAGTCGGTGAGGAATTACTTCGCCCTGAAGAAGCAGAATGACGAGCTCGCCTTGGAAAACGAGAGCCTCAGGAAAGAGTTGAGGAATTTCCAACTGGCGGCCAAAGAGTCTGATCCATCGTCACTTCCGGTCATGAGGGACAATGGGTTCAGGTATATCCCCGCCACAATCATCAAGTCCGGAACCAACACCCAGCACAACTACCTTATCCTGGACAAAGGAAGCGAGGATGGGGTGGTTGAGAACTCCGGAATCATTACCTCAAAGGGAGTGATCGGGATAGTGGATGCCGTGAGCAAGCACTATTCTTTCGCCATCTCATTCCTCAACAAAGAGCTCAACATCAGTGCGAGGATTGACTCCTCGGGCGCCGTGGGACCCTTGGCTTGGGACGGGATCAAGACCGACGAGGGTGTTCTCCGCGAGATTCCACTTCAATTCAAGTACAATCCTGGAGACACCATCTACACAAGTGGCTATTCTGCCATTTTCCCTCCCGACATCCCATTGGGTGTGGCCGGAGAGGCGAAAATCATTAATGGGGCCACTAACGAGATCAAAGTCAAGTTGTTCCAGGATCACAGCGCCCTCAAATATGTCACTATCATCGAGAACACGAGGATCAGGGAGATTGAGGAAGTTGAGAGCATGGACAATAAAGTCAAGGAGGGCAAGCGATGAGGAACACTTTCACGGTGACATACATCCTGATGGTGGTGGCTCAGATGCTGCTGACCAATTATTTCCATTTCACCACCCTTTGCATGGTCACCATCCTTCCGATGATGGTTCTCTGCATCCCCACCAAAGTTGAGACGGTCTGGGCCATGGTGATAGCTTTCGCTACCGGATTGGCCGTGGATTTGTTCGCCGAAGGAGTTTTTGGACTCAACGCCTTATCCCTCGTCCCTATCGCGTTTGTCAGAAAGGGCTTGATAGATATGATTTTCGGCTCGGAACCATTTGAGCATAAGGAAAATATCTCCTCAAGGAAATACGGTTTCACCAGGGTGTCCTTCGCCATAATCTTAGTGACGGCCATATTCCTGATGATTTACATAGCGGCTGACTGCGCCGGAACCAGGCCGCTTTGGTTCATGGCTTCCAAACTGGGGATCTCTCTGATGGCCAGCTATCTTGTATCCGCCATTCTTGTCAATCTGCTGAGCTATGACGACAGAAGGTAACAACAGGAGCAGGGTCCTGCTTGCCGGACTAGTTGCCGTGGCTGCCATATTGCTTGGCAAATTGTTCTACATCCAGATCATAGACGACAAGTACAAGATCAATGCGTCGAATAATTCGATGGTGTATGACATCATCTACCCGACGAGGGGGATTATTTACGACCGAAATGGGAAGATAATCGTCAGCAACAAAGTCACTTACGACATCCTTGTCACCCCAAGGGAAGTCACTCCGTTCGACACTTTGCTGCTCGCTTCAGTCCTGGAGACTTCACCGGACTTCATACGGGATAAGATGGCAGAGTATTCCAGGAACAAGAAGAAGATCGGCTACCAGAGCATGGTCATGCTCAAGCAGATCAAGCCGGAGACTTACATGAAGTTCGCCGAGATCCAATACAACTTCCCGGGGTTCCGGGGACAGGTAAGAAGCATCAGGGATTATCCAGTGAACGCTGGCGGTAACCTCCTTGGATATGTCTCCGAAGTGGATCAGAAATACATCGACGCACATCCCGGAGAGTACCGTCCAGGTGACTATGCGGGCAAGACCGGCATCGAGGCGGCGAGGGAAAAAGACCTCCGGGGGGAGAAAGGCTACCATATCTACCTCCGCAACTCGCGCAACCAGATCGAGCGCCGGTACAAGGACGGGGAAATGGACAAGGAGGCGGTCCCGGGACATGACATCGTGACTACAATCGATGCCGACCTTCAGCAATATGGCCAGGAATTGATGAGGAACAAGGTAGGTAGTCTCGTGGCGATAGAGCCTAAAACCGGTGAGATATTGTCCCTTGTCTCAAGCCCCGGAGTCGATGTCAACATGCTCGCCGACATCAGCCAGCACTACAACGAGATCATCAAGGACCCTCACAAGCCCATGTTCAACCGGGCGGTGCAGGCTCCTTATCCTCCCGGTTCCGTTTTCAAGCTCGTCAACGGTCTGATCGGCCTGCAGGAAGGCACGCTCAACATGGATATGGCCTATCCTTGCTACCAAGGATACCATTTCGGAAGCCATAAGCTCGGATGCCACAACCACTGGTCCCCTCTTAGGCTCGAGGAAGCCATCATGATGTCCTGCAACGGGTTCTTCTGCTATGTTCTCAGGAACATCCTGGAAAACAAGAAGTACAAGAACATCGACGAGGCCTTGGACAAATGGAACGAATATGTCCAGAGTTTCGGTTTCGGACATAAACTGGGAAGCGATTTCCCGTCAGAGCTCGGCGGCACCCTCCCCACCTCGAAGCTGTATAACAAGCGATACGGCAAGGGCGGTTGGAAATTCACAACCATCATCTCCATCTCCATCGGCCAGGGAGAAGTCGGTGTCACCCCTCTCCAGATAGCCAATCTCGCCGCCATCATGGCGAATCGGGGCTGGTACAAGATTCCTCACATCGTCAAAGCATCCGAGGGCGTGGAGATCGACCCCAAATACAACGAGCGCCAGTACACGATGGTTGACACGACCAACTTCAAGAAAGTGATCAACGGTATGTGGAGAGCCGTCAACAACGGCCCCGGAACAGGTTGCACGGCATGGGTAGCGGAAGTCAAAGGCCTGGATATATGCGGAAAGACAGGAACCGCCCAGAACCCGAGAGGAGCTGACAACTCAGTGTTCATCTGTTTCGCCCCTAAAGACGACCCGAAGATCGCAGTGGCCGCATATGTCGAGAACGCCGGATTCGGGGCCACTTGGGCCGCGCCTATCGCCTCGCTCCTTATCGAGAAATACCTCAATGGGGATATCTCCAGACCCGATCTTGAGACCAGGGTCATGCAAGGAGACCTTATGTCCAGAGTCAAAACCTATAATTAAGGCTGGGATATGGGTAACTTTTCCGACAGAGGCGTGAAGCAATCGATAGATTGGAAGCTGGTGATCTCATACCTGCTCCTGATCATTATCGGCTGGGTCAACATCTATGCCTCAATCCACTCGTCGGAACCCTCCAGCATATTTGATTTCAACTTCCGCAGCGGGAAACAGTTCGTGTGGATATTGACCGCCCTGGCTTTGGCCCTGCTGATCCTGTTCGCCATCAACCCGAGATTCTGGGAAAGCTCAGCGATACCATTGTATTTGTTTGTACTGGTCTTGCTTGTGGTGGTCATATTCGTGTCCAAAGATGTCAAGGGATCCCACTCATGGTTTGAGTTCGGTCCGGTGAAATTCCAGCCAGCGGAGATATCCAAAATCACGACCTCGCTACTTCTGGCCACCTTTATGAGCCAGACCAACTACAGGATCACACGCCTGAAGGATTTTATGATGACCGCCCTGATCATCGCCATCCCGATGCTGGTCATCCTGGCCGAGAGCGAGACTGGTTCCGCCTTGGTTTATGTGGGATTCCTGTTCGTAATGTACAGGGAAGGATTCTCAGGATGGTGGATATTCAGCATCATAGCAGCAATTCTGCTGTTCATCCTCACTCTCACCGCATCACCTTACGTATCGCTTCTGACACTTCTGGGATTGATAGCGATCTCAGGTGCCATAGGTTCAGGACAGATAGATCATCTGTTCTGGATCAATTTGGGTTCTCTGCTTCTGATGAGCCTCTTGCCGTTGATTCTCAGAAAGACTGTGGCTCCTGAGAGTTTCCTGGCCGGAATCAAACCCATGTACATCCTTCTTGGGGTCTGCGTGATAGCCATCGTCTCACTTCTGATCAAAGGCTACAGGGATAGGAAAAGACACCTGTCGCTATCCGCCCTCGGGTTGATAGCCGGAATAGCGTTGGTGTTCTCTACCGACTTCATATTCAACAATATACTCCAGGACCACCAGCGAAAGAGAATCGAAGTGCTTCTTGGCATGAAAGAAGACCCTTCTGGAGTCGGCTACAATGTCAACCAAAGCATGATCGCGATCGGGTCTGGCGGATTTAAGGGTAAAGGTTTCCTGGGCGGCACCCAAACCACTTTCGGCTTCGTGCCAGAGCAGAGTACTGACTTCATCTTCTGCACGGTAGGAGAGGAGTGGGGCTTTATCGGATGCCTGGTCGTGATCCTGCTATATGTCTTCATGATTTGGAGAATAGTCGTTGACGCCGAGAAAAGCCGGGAAGCTTTCACCCGGATTTATGGCTACTGCGTGGCATCTTGCATATTCATGCATTTGTTCATCAACATCGGGATGACTATAGGATTGATGCCGGTGATCGGCATACCTCTCCCGCTGCTAAGCTATGGAGGCTCCTCCCTTTGGGCTTTCACTGTGCTTATATTCATATTCATAGCCTTGTATAGGCAAGAAAAGAAATACTACTAACAACCATAATTATGAGAAGAACTCTGACCACAATACTTGCGGCTATTATCGGCGCAACCCTTTCTGGACAGGTTAAAGTGTCTGTCCATGAGACAGCCCCGGACCAACCGGTTATCCCAAAGGAAATCTACGGCCAGTTCGCCGAACATCTCGGAAGATGCATCTACGATGGCATCTGGGTCGGTGAGGACTCTCCAATCCCGAATATAAATGGCTACAGGAAAGACCTTGTGGAAGCCATCAGGGAGCTGAAAGTGCCTGTTCTCCGATGGCCGGGCGGCTGCTTCGCCGACGAATATCACTGGATGGATGGAATAGGCCCCAAGAAGGACAGACCCAGAATCATCAACACCCACTGGGGCGGAACGCTGGAGGATAACTCTTTCGGCACACATGAGTTCCTCAACTTCTGCGAGATGCTCGGAATCGAGCCCTATATTTCCGGCAATGTCGGGTCCGGAACAGTCGAGGAGCTTTCCAAATGGGTCGAGTACATGACAGCGAAGGAAGGCGTGATGGCGGAGAAAAGAGCGGCAAATGGAAGGAAGGAGCCCTGGAAGGTTAAATATATCGGGGTCGGAAACGAGAACTGGGGATGCGGAGGCAACATGACTGCCGAGTACTATTCCGACGTCTACAAGAGATAT
Source organism: Bacteroidales bacterium (assembly GCA_017557535.1). Taxonomy (GTDB): domain Bacteria; phylum Bacteroidota; class Bacteroidia; order Bacteroidales; family UBA932; genus Cryptobacteroides. The sequence continues at coordinate 38,058 of JAFYYM010000093.1, forward strand.
GCTACCTACTGCCGTAATTACGACGGTAACATGCTGTATAAGGTCGCGTGCGGAGCCACTGATTACGACTACAACTGGACCAGGGTCCTGATGAGCAAAGTCAGAAACGGACTTTCCGGGCTTTCCCTGCATTATTACTCAGGAGGCCAAGGAAGGGCTCTCGAGTTCGATGATGATAGTTACTACAACCTGATCGCGAAGGCTGTCGAGATTGATGAGGTTCTTAAGAACCATGAGGCCATCATGGATTTGTATGACCCTCAAAAGAAGATCGATCTGCTCTTGGACGAGTGGGGAACATGGTTCGCTCCTGAGCCCGGCACTATCCCGGGACACCTTTTCCAGCAGAACTCCATGAGGGACGCCATGGTGGCGGCGATGTCGCTCAACATATTCAACAAGCACACCGAGCGTCTTAAGATGACGAATATCGCGCAGATGGTCAACGTCCTGCAGGCGATGATCCTGACCAAGGACGCGGAGGTTGTCTTGACGCCCACCTACCATGTGTTCAGGATGTACAATGTCCATCAGGATGCTGTCTCCGTGCCTGTGGCATATTCCGCCGGATCAAGCGTCTCCCCATCCGGAAGGATCTATCCTGAGCTGAGTGTCAGCGCCTCCAAGGGAGATGCTATTCATGTATCACTCGCCAATCCATCGGTAGACAAACCGAAGACTGTCGAGATTGAGTTCGACGCCCTGAAGCCTTCCAAAGTGACTGGGGAAGTACTCGTCGGAAAGGGGAAAGGAATAGACGCGGTCAAGTCCCACAACGATTTCGGAGGACAGGTCCAAGCCGCTCCCGTCGCCTTCAAGGACTTCAAGACATCAGGAAAAACTGTGAAAGTCACCCTGCCTCCGGCATCAGTGGTTGTACTGGAAGTGAAATAGCTTGTTATCAGAGTTGTTTGAGTGCCCTGGCCAATTGGTCGGGGCAACTTGTACCCCGTCCTTTGCAGTCGATGCCATCCAACAGGGCTATGACATCCTGGACCTTACGGCCTATGCATAAGGCAGATACCCCCTGGGTGTTGCCGTTGCATCCTTTTGTGTACTGGACTTTGCGGATGATATCTCCCTCAGTTTCTATGTAGATCGCCTCGGAGCAGACGACAGGGCAAGTACTGAAAAAGGTTTTCCTGATTCCGTCTTCCGTGGTATCGTTCAAAAGCGTCACATCATAAGTGATTCTTTCCATATTGATCATCTTTCCCGCAATATACGAAAAAAAATACCGGATTTATTTGGAACGATAATTATTTATTGTATCTTTGCGATATCAAAATGATATCAAAGCAATAATCATGGAAAACAAAGAATTTACTTACAAAGGCCTAACTATCAACGGTTTCCTTGCAATTCTTCTCATTCTTGTCGTCATAGCAGCCGCTATTTATTTTTTCTCCCTCGCGGATAAGAACTCTATCATGGCGATTCCTGGAGTGATCATGATACTCTTGTTCAGTTTGGGAATGAACGGATTCATCAAGCTCGAGCCTAATGAGGCCAAGGTTCTCGTGTTCTTCGGAAAATATAGCGGGACCTTCTTCAAGAACGGATTCTACTGGGTCAACCCTCTTTTAAGTAAGAAGAGTGTCACCCTGAGGGCCAGAAACCTCAACCCCGAACCGATCAAGGTCAACGATAAGGCTGGTAACCCGGTCCTTATAGGTATGGTGCTGGTTTGGAAACTTGAGGACACTTACAAAGCCCTCTTTGAGATTGACAGCCAGTCTCTCGCCCCTATTGTGACCACCACCGCCAGAGGAGGCGTGATACGCTCTCTCTCTCAGGCTTTCGAGAATTTCGTTAGAGTGCAAAGTGACGCCGCATTGCGCCAAGTGGCAGGTTGCTACGCCTACGACAACGCCGACTCGGCCGATGAACTGACTCTCCGCTCAAATGCGGAGGAGATAAATGAACGCCTGGTGAAAACCCTCAATGACCGCCTGTCAATGGCCGGAATACACGTCGTCGAGGCAAGGATCAACTATCTGGCCTACGCCCCGGAGATCGCGGCCGTGATGCTCCGTCGCCAGCAGGCGGACGCCATCATCGCAGCCCGTGAGAAGATTGTTGACGGTGCCGTCAGCATGGTGAAGATGGCTCTTGACAAACTGAAGAGCGAGGGCGTCGTGGATCTCGATGAGGAGCGCAAAGCCGCCATGGTCAGCAACTTGCTCGTGGTACTCTGCGGTGACGAGCCCGCCCAGCCAGTGGTCAACTCCGGTAGCTTGTATTAATATGGCCAAAGAAAAGGAAGCTATCAAGAGCTTCGTTCTCAGGATCGATCCCGAGACAATGGAAGCCTTGGAACGTTGGGCTGCGGACGAGTTCCGCAGCACCAACGGACAGCTTCAATGGATAATCAACGAGGCTCTGAGAAAAAGCGGGCGACTGAAGAAAACCCGCTGAATAATCATTTGTTATTAGGTTCTTCGGTCGCTTCGCTTCTTCAGAATGACAGCACCATATCATCATGAGCGTTAGCGAAGGATCTATTCATTCTTCAGTGAATCAACAGGATTCGACGTGGAAATGCGCCAGGTGTTGAGGACGACCACGACAAGGACAATGAGGAGCACCGCTAATGTTCCGGTCAGGAAATAGGACAGGGTGAGAGGGACTTTTTCGGCGAACATCTCCAGCAACCTGCGGGCAACGAAGAAGGTGATAGCGCAAGCAAGGGCAGCCATCACGAGGGACAACTTAAGGATGTCGGCCGCGAATATTCTGAGAATATCCTTGGATGTCGCTCCGTTGATCTTGCGGACAGCCATCTCTTTGCTTCGCCTCAAGCTTTCGTCCCGGATGAAGCCAATCAAACCGAGAAGGGCTATAAGGAGTGAGAATATGGCTCCGATTGTCAACGTGTTCTTTATCTTCTTGACATCGGTATAGTCCGCCCTCATCTGCTCCTCATAGGATATGATGTTGATCTCACGGCCTTCCAGAGCCCCTTCCAGAGCTTCTTTTACCTTTTCGAGATGGCCGCCGTCATTCCCGGCAAGACCTGGAATCTTGAACAGGATATGTGGCATCCAAGACGACATGGATCCTATCTCGCCGTAGAACAGGGCGCTGGGGCGACTGTCGGCAGCGACAAGACTGCCGATAAGATAGCTTTTATAGACGCCGGAGATGGTGAACGGCTTCGTGGCCATATCAATCGCACTTCCGTGACCGGTGATACAGACCTGCTTTCCTACCGCGCCGTCGCTCCAATCCGCGAAATCCGCCATCTTTGCCACAAACTTCTCATCCACAACTATTTCCGAGGAATCTCTCGGAGCTCGTCCATCGACAAATTGAATATTCATCAATTCATAGAACTCCGGCGAGCACTCGTATTGGTCGGCGATGTTGAAGAGTTCTCGGTCGTCTTCTGGAAGATAGACATTGTCGCCACTGGATCCATCGAAGGGCAGGTTATATGTGGCGGCCACGCCCTTCACCTCAGGGAGGCTTCGAAGGGTTGAAACCGCCCTTGAAACCGCCTGACGGTCGCCGTCGAACATGCTGATGTAATAGAGGTTCTTATAGTCATAGCCTGGATCGCTGTTGGACACCATATGGTACTGGCGGCCGATAATCAACATCATCACCACGAGGAACACGTTAATCAGCACTTGCACTCCCAGAAGGGCGAGCTTCCAGTTGCGGGAATGCTCGGTATAATTCTTAAGTGCCTCATACACAGGGATTCTCTGGTAGAGCTCCGTCGGGACAACGATGGAGATGAGCAGCACGAAAAGGATTACGGCCACGATCGCGGCGACACTCTTCGGCACCAGCAGAGTAGTGAAAGGCACACCGAGAAGGTTCTCAATGATGCCTCGCGCGGCGAATATAATCACAGCGGCAAGGGCAAGGGAGAGAATAAGGTGAATAGATGCTTCCTTCGTCAGCATACCGTAAATATTCTTGCTTTCCGCTCCGTAACACTTCCTGACACCAACCTCCTTTGATCGTTTGACCATAGATGAGATAACGATCAAAATGTAGTTCAGCAAGCTGATAATGATCAGCAAGGCCGCCACGATTGACAACAGGATGATTTGAGATTTGACTCCAGGCTGTGAGGTGTGAATCTTACTGAACGGGCTCAGGAAGTACCTGAGACTCGTGCCGTTAGCCTCAATCTGCTCCAAAGGTTGATGGGCCTCCTGCATCTTCCTGATCGCATCCTTCAGGGTACTCGAGTCCACGCCTGGCATCAGTTTCACATAGCCTTTGTACCGGTCGTTTCCGAGCCAGTTGTCAGTGCTCTGCTTGCCGTAGGTCTCCATCGAGAGGAGGATGTCATAGTCAATGCTTCCGTTTTTCGGAAAGTCCTCGAACACACCTTCAATCGTGAGCTTGAGGCCGGCCATGTCCTCGTTGTAAATCTGTTTGCCGATGACGGCAGAGATATCCCCGGCCATCTTATCCGCGAAGGACCGGCTTACCATCACACAGCCCCAGTTCCCTAGAGCCTTCACCGGATCACCGGCCAGAATCGGCCTGTCAAACACTTTGAAAAAGCAGGTGTCTGCGCAAACCAGGGTGGCTTTAAGCTTGTTGCCGTCCTCGTCAAGATAGGTGTCACCATTGAACACGTAGGTAGTTCTGGTGCCAGTCTCGACCCCCGGAACCTCGTTCATGAAGCCGACACTCACAGCGCCACTGACCTGACCGTAATCCTTCTCGTCTCCGTTTTGCGAAATCCACGTCCTGATGCTGTACACCCGGTCGATGTCCTTGTAGAAACTATCGTAACTCAACTCAAAGAACACCTTGGCGATGAGGACAATTCCCACCGCCAGGCCGATGCCTAAAGAAAGAACCTTGATAAGGATGTCACTGTGTCTATTCATCTTCTTTTAATTATTCTGCACCACTTGTTATCACCTGCCGTGCCATATTAGTTAATTCGCTATTTCACAACAACTTCCATAATTTGCGAAAGTGTAAAGAAAGTGTAAAGACCTTTACACTTTTACATTATACTTTACACTTCTATTCCTTTTTCAGTTCGGTGGCGGGGTTGGTGCGGGCGGCCTTGAGGGTCTGCCAGAGGACGGCGAGGAAGGAGATCACAAGGGCGATCAGGGCTCCAGTGACGAACACCCAGCCATAGCCATCTATCCTGTACCAGAACTGCCTCAGGTAGCGCTCGGCGAGGTAGATGGCGATCGGCACCCCGATCAGGATAGCCACTCCGACAAGGATCAGGTATTCAGAGACTGCCCTGCGGGTCTCAGAGGCGATCGTTCCGCCAAAGACCTTGCGCACGGCGATGTCTCTGGTCTGCATCCCGGCGTAGTAGGCGCTCATAGCCACCAGTCCGAGAAGTGAGATCAAAGCCGCGAGCAGCATGAACAACTCTATCATGCTGATGAAGTTCCGCGTCTTCTCCAAGGTCTTTTCAATCAGTTCAGGAATATATCCGTAAACCTTTTCGCCATAATCCTCGTCTCCCGTGATCCTAAGGCTCTCCTGGCGGCCGATCTCCTTCAATTCAGCCCTGATTTCCCGATCGAACCGGTTAAGTTCAAGCACAACAGAAGTCCCACTGCCTTCCATGTCTCCGACAGAGACCATACCGACTTGGTTACCATTGATTTCCGAGGGACCTTTAAGGGCGAAATCCTTGATTATTCCGGCGATTTCCGTCTCGCCCCATATCGTTTTGACAAAGTTGGGCGCAGTCGGGTTCTTCTCGTCAAAAGAGAACACATTCGCAGCGGTTTCGGTAAGCCATAAGCCACTCTTTTGGGGAAGATTAAAATCCTTCAAAACCTCAAAACCGAACATTTCGAAAGCAGCCTCATCACATCGCAGTATTCTGACATCGACTTTCTTCCCCTCAACGGTTGTTCCAACACTCATATTACCGTTACCGGGGTATCCTTCGGCCCGGCCAATCCTGTTCACGTAGGGTTTGACGGCCAAGGCATCCATTCCCACAGTACCGCTGGAGAGGAAGTACATATTATCCACATTGGCTCCTATAGGCATATTCATAAGGTGGTTGTACTGCAACTCCATCACGAGAGCCATGGAGATTAGCGCCACCGTGATGACATTCTGGATGATTATGAATATTTTCGAGAACACCGATTTTGTCTGGCGCCGCTGCTCGCCTTTTATGATGGAGACCGGATCGTGTTTCAGAGTCATCCATGCCGGGATCAGTCCGGAGATTAGCCCGATCAGAATAGCCAGCAAGGCATAAACCGCAAGATACCAGGGCGAGAACGCCACCTTAAGTCCGATGTCCCCTGCCAAGTACCTGTTAAATGTCGGTTCCATGGCTTTGGCCAGGATCATAGCCAGGGTGAGACATACGGCCACGAATAGGATTGCTTCAGAAACATATCTCCACAACACCTTGCCTTTGGACTCTCCGAGAGTTGATCTGATGGCCATCTCCTTGGCTCTCTTTCCGGCAAGGGCAACACTAAGGTTGATGTAGTTGAACAGGGCTGAGACCAGAAGCAGGATCCCAACCGCTATCAGCACATAGACAAGTGTCGGATTGCCTTTTTTCAGCGAGTTGCTCGTGAATTCCGAAAAATATAACTCCTTGAAGGGGACTGTCAAACTACGTTCTGGTTTGTTTATCTTGTAAAATGACTCAGCGAATTCCTTATTGAACAGAGTATCGATAAGGGGTCTTACTGCCTGTAAGTCAGTCCCTTCTCTAAACTGGACAAGCACAAGGTCAACTGGAAAGATAAACGGGGATGTGCTTGGCGCGTCTTTCTCATCGAAGCCCCGGTAGATGTCATTCTCTTTTAGGATCGAGTTTCCGGAGATTCTGACAATACCTCCGATCAAGCAAGTGTCTTTCCTTAAAATGATTGTCTTACCGACCGGATCCATGTCCGGAGACAGTTTCCGCGCGAAAGTTTCCCCAAGAATGACTTGGTTCCTGTCTTTCAGCACCTCTTCCGATCCCGAGATGAACTTCTGGGGCAGGAACTCGAAGATCTCCGGATCCACATCGCAGATGTCCAGATAGCCTGGAATCTTATTGCCATTAAAATAGGCATTGGTGCCATAGCAACTTATCCTTCCGCCCTTCTCAAACTCAGGGATCCTGTCCTGAACCATCGACAACTGTCCTGGATAAGCGGAAAGGTATTTATCTCCCGCTCCGGACAGGGCGCATATCCTCTTATAGTCAGGAGCTTCCCTCGTGATCTCGAATTGCTGCCAAGTGTAACAGGCGATAATAACCACAAAGGCGAGGCTCACGATGAGCCCGGCTGCCTCGATGGCAGTATACATTTTGTTCCTGCTTAAGAACTTCAGGTAACTTCTCATTTTTGACGGGATTACGCTATCTTTGTAGTGTTATTATCTAAACTGTTTGATTATGAAAGACGAATTAATTCTTGTTCAAGACCTTATCCACGAAATCCGTGGAAAAAAGGTGATGCTGGACTTCGATCTGGCAAGGTTGTACCAAGTGGAAACTAAAGTACTGAACCAAGCTGTTAAGAGGAACATCAAGAGATTTCCTCCTGATTTTATGTTCCAATTGACCGTTGAAGAATACCAAGCCATCCGGTCACAAATTGTGACCGGATTGAAACGAAACACCTCCGCTCCGCCTTTCGCTTTCACCGAGCAAGGCGTGGCGATGCTTTCAGGATTGTTGAAGAGCGATGTTGCCATTGCTGCCAACATCGCCATCATGCGTGCGTTCGTCCGAGTTCGAGAGTACTTGCTTGCGGCTTCATCGGTCTCTTTGGAACTAAGGGAGCTCAGGGCTAGAGTTGACCTACTGAAACAAGAGCAGGAAGAAAATCTGGAAGCCATGAACGACCTGTCCGAAGATCTAAGACAAGACATTGACAACCTATACTTGGCAATAGGCGAGCTTTCCTCAAAGATTGAGGAGAAGAAGAATGAGCCAAGGCCACGTATAGGTTTCAAATAATATGTCATTCTGAGCGTCGCAAATAATCTATTCCTTTTTCAGTTCGGTGGCGGGGTTGGTGCGGGCGGCCTTGAGAGTCTGCCAGAGGACGGAGAGCAGGGCGATGATGGCCGCGGCGATGACCGCGACAATGAAGACCCATCCATAGCCGGAAATCCTGTAGGAATATTGCTCCAGCAGCTTCCCGGCAAGCCAGACTGATATCGGCACAGCGATAACAGTGGCGATCGCCATCAATATAAGATATTCAAAGACAGTCTTCTTGACCTCTCCCTCCACGGTGCTGCCGAACACCTTACGTACAGCGATGTCACGGGAGTTCTCGTCGGCATAATAGCCGCTCATCGCAATCAGGCCAAGAGCCGAAAGAAGCAGGCTCAGCAGCATGAACAGCCTGACCAGCGACAGCCTGTCCCTCACTTCTGAAAGCTGCTCTGAGATGATCGAAGGAATGTAA
>JAFYYM010000094.1 GCA_017557535.1 Bacteroidales bacterium
AAAATGAGAAAATCGAAGCCTAAGAAGAGAATTCTACTTCCTGATCCTAAGTTTCATGATGTCGAGGTGACTCGCTTCGTGAACAATCTTATGTTGCAGGGGAAGAAGAGTATCGCGTATTCTATTTTTTACGATGCCATCGACATGGTAGGCGAGAAGATGAAAGATTCTGACAAGGCTCCTCTAGATATTTGGAGGAAGGCTCTCGAAAACGTGACCCCTCAGATCGAGGTCAAGTCACGTCGTGTAGGAGGTGCCAACTTCCAGGTGCCTACAGAGTTGCGTCCGGAGAGGAAAGTCTCGCTTTCCATGAAGAACATGATCGGCTATGCCCGCAAACGTTCCGGCCACTCCATGGCAGAAAAACTTTGTGCGGAGATAGTCGCCGCCTACAACAATGAGGGTGGCGCTTTCAAGAGGAAAGAGGATATGCACAAGATGGCGGAGGCCAACAAGGCATTCGCCCACTTCCGTTTCTAATCTTTATCACGGATGGCATCCAGCAGGGATCTGACTTTCACCAGGAACATCGGCATCATGGCTCACATCGATGCCGGCAAGACGACCACGTCCGAGCGTATCCTGTACTACACCGGCAAGACACACAAGATCGGTGAGGTACATGACGGCGCCGCGACGATGGACTGGATGGTCCAGGAGCAGGAGAGGGGTATCACCATCACATCGGCCGCCACCACCGCCTTTTGGCACTATGACGGCAAGGTGTACCAGATAAACCTCATCGACACTCCCGGCCATGTCGACTTCACGGTTGAGGTGGAGCGTTCGCTGCGTGTCCTTGATGGCACGATAGCGACTTTCTGCGCCGTGGGTAGGGTCCAGCCGCAGTCTGAGACTGTCTGGCGTCAGGCTGACAAGTATGGCGTTCCCAAGATCGCCTATGTCAATAAGATGGACCGTGTTGGTGCTGATTTCCTCGCTTGTGTCGAGGAGATCCACACCAAACTCGGAGCCAACGCTGTCCCGGTCTGCCTCCCTATCGGTGCGGAGGATAAGTTCCAGGGAATAGTCGACTTGATCTCCCGTAAGGCCATTGTTTATGATTCATCTGACGAGCTTGTCAATTATAAGGTTGAGGATATCCCCGCCGACATGATGGAGGATGTCGAGACCTGGAGGGAGAAGCTTGTCGAGGCCGCTGCCGAGTGCGATGAGGCTCTCATGGAGAAGTTCTTTGAGGACCCGGATTCAGTGACCGATGAGGAGATAATAGCCGCTATCCGCAAGGGAACCATCTCAATGCAGATAGTTCCCGCTTGCTGCGGTTCCTCTTTCAAGAATAAAGGGGTACAGTTCCTTCTCGACGCCGTCATGCGTTACCTGCCGTCTCCCCTCGATAAGGGAGTGGTAAGGGGAACCAGCCCCAGGACAGGGAAAGAGGAGGATCTTCTTCCTTCCGCCGACCAGCCGTTCTGCGCCCTCGTTTTCAAGATTGCCACTGATCCTTTTGTGGGTCGTCTGGCTTTCTTGAGGGTGTATTCCGGCAGCGTTGACGCCGGTTCGTATGTTTATAACGTGCGTACCGCGAGGAAAGAGAGGATCGCCCGCCTTTACCAGATGCATTCCAACCACCAGAATCCCATCGATTTCGTGGAGGCTGGAGACATCTGTGCGGCTGTCGGATTCAAGGATCTCCGTACAGGAGACACCGTCTGTGATGAGAACCATCCCGTCATCCTCGAGTCGATGGTATTCCCCGATCCTGTGATCGGAATCGCTGTCGAGCCGAAGACCCAGACCGACCTGGATAAACTTGGTATCGCTCTCGGCAAGCTCGCCGAGGAGGATCCCACCTTTACGGTGAGGTCTGATATCGAGACTGGCCAGACAATCATCAGCGGTATGGGTGAGCTTCATCTGGATATTATCGTTGACCGTCTCCGTCGTGAATTCGGTGTCGAGATTAACCAGGGAGCTCCCCAGGTCAACTACAAAGAGGCTATTACCGGTACTGTCCAGCACCGCGAGGTGTTCAAGAAGCAGACTGGTGGTCGCGGTAAGTACGCTGACATCATTGTTGAGATCGGTCCCGCCGACGAAGGGGAGAGCGGTCTTCAGTTCGTCAACGAGGTCAAGGGAGGTAATATTCCCAAGGAATTCATTCCTAGCATCGAGAAGGGCTTCAAGTCAGCCATGGCCAATGGTGTCCTGGCTGGCTACGAGGTCCAGTCGATGAAGGTCACTGTCCTGGATGGTTCGTACCATCCTGTTGACTCCGACCAGCTCTCGTTCGAGATGGCCGCCCGTATGGCATTCCGCCATGCGTGCCCCAAGTGCAAGCCGGTTCTGCTTGAGCCCATCATGTCCCTGGAGGTCGTGACCCCTGAGGATTACATGGGAGACATCGTTGGAGACCTCAACCGTCGCCGCGGTCAGATCCAGGCTATGGACTCGACTTCGAACGGAGCAAGGATAGTGAAGGCGTTCGTGCCTCTCGCTGAGCAGTTCGGATATGTCACAGTCCTCAGGACTTTGTCATCCGGCCGAGCGACCAGCACGATGTCCTTTGACCACTATTCCGAGGTTCCCGGCAACCTTGCCAAGGAGATTGTGGAGAAGAGTGGGTACAGCACCCGCCACTTCGACGATGAGGATTAACACAAAGTTTTTTAGAAATTGTTAAAAATCAATTATTGATATGAGTCAAAAGATCAGAATCAAACTCAAATCATTCGATCACATGCTGGTTGACAAGTCAGCCGCCAAGATCGTGGACACCGTGAAGGCCACGGGTGCGAAGGTCAATGGACCTATTCCGCTTCCCACCAATAAGAAGATCTTCACAGTCAACCGTTCCACTTTCGTCAACAAGAAGTCCCGCGAGCAGTTCGAGCTCGACGCCTATTGCAGGCTTCTTGACATCGACGACAGCAACGCCAAGACGGTTGACGCTCTGATGAAGCTCGAGCTTCCTTCAGGTGTCGAGGTCGAGATCAAAGTGTGAGTTTAATTGCACTTTCCGATTTTTTTCCCGACATTTGAGTCGGGAAACCAGGTCCCATAGCTCAGTTGGTTAGAGCATCTGACTCATAATCAGGGGGTCGTAGGATCATGCCCTACTGGGACCACGCTCTAAATGAAGCACTTGCGATTACGCAGGTGCTTTTCTTTTTCTTGAACAGAGGATTTACTATTTTTGTTCAAAACACTCCCTTCAAATGCATTATATTACAATAGGCTGTTTCAAAAGGAAATAAATGAACAAGATTCTTTCTGCCGTGCTCCTCACGGCGTTTTGCTCCCTGATGGTCGCATGCTCGCAAAGAGGGACGGTTGTATACGCCGTGGAAGATGCCCCCGGTTACAACTGCTGGCCAATGATCCAGAACATCGGGGACAGGCTCGTGTGCGTCTATACGGTCGGCAAATACCATGATCCGTCCGAAAAAGGCCGGGGGGCATATGCCCGATATTCCGATGATGGGGCTCGATCATGGTCGGAAAGGGTTTTGGTTGACGAGAATCCCGAGTACGGAACTTCTTCCATCGGGAAAGGGTCCGATTCGGAAAGCAACGCTCTATTTTGGATACGCCGGATGAATGCGGATCCCCGTATGGCGCTGTACAGGACCAGCGACGGAAAGAAGTTTGATTTGATAAGCACGCCTCACCTCGATCCGAATCCGATGCAGATAACGGACATTTACCAAACTCCGGAAGGGCTTGAATGCCTTTGGTTCTCCGATGATTACAGTGACATTCATGACAATAAGAGCTGGGGTGTGCTCATCAGCAGGGACAATGGACTTAACTGGGAGCAACGTGTCATTGAAAAGGATCTTCCGAAGAAGGATTGGCCAACAGAGCCATCCGTGGCGGTTATTGGGGATGGGTGCCTGATTGCCATCGCGCGTTGCGAGATGATGGGCGGATGCCAGTTCCAGCTCACTTCAAATGACTGGGGGAAGACCTGGAACAAAACAACGACAAACATAGGTGATGTCCTCCAATCTACGCCGACACTGATTTATGACAAAAACAAGGAATTGATCTACAACTACTATTATCAACGGGGGGACGGTTTGCTGAAAGTGCGTACGGCATCAGTGAAGGATATCCTTGAGAATGGGAAGGCCTGGCCGGAACCGCGGATTCTGGCCGAAGGAGGGCGTGAACGTCCGCACGATTCCGGGAATGCCAATGCCGTCGCCATAAAGTCCCGTCATTTCATTACCTATTATTCGGGAGACCCCGTCAATTGCAGGGTTGTGGTCGCGGCAAGGAGGTAAAGCTGTGAATCTCTGCAAGGACTTCCCTATTAGGGGTATTCTATATCAGTCATCGTGCCGTCAGGTTTCAAGTGGGACATCCACTGCTTGTGACCTGCCGCATCTGCCTTGACAAATTCCTCATAATCATAGGTCCAGGATTCTCCTTCAGACCACTGCATGATATGCTTATAGATTGTCTCTCGGGAAGGGGCGTTAAAAGGTCCATGGAGTCTCATGATGCTGTCAAACGTAGGTCGGTAAAGATACTTACTGGAACTACTTGCTCCTTGGAAAACACCTATACCTTCATCGGAATAACGGGGATCGGCGATGAAGCGCGACCACAAAACCTCAGAGGGGTCACTATGATAATCCACATTAGTGTAATTGCCTTCTGAGTGATGTTGGTCCATTCCGGTTTTTAGTCTATCGGGATCCGTTATGCTGTCGCTGGTTATATATTCATCATTGAGCCAGCCAAAACTATGACCCACCTCGTGAGCAATCGCATCTACCGTATAACACTGTGCAACACCCCAAGCCTCTCGCCACGACGCATGGGACGTTCTGAGCCAAAGATCCGAATTATACAGCACGACAAAATTTGTCGGCGTATTGTTTGGATTGGGAATTATCTCAATCATTGCAATGATGCGAGAATAATCCTCCTTTATGATAACCTTTGAATTTTCATCAACAATATCCGTGGAGAAGTATCTGTCCACGCCTGGTAAACAATAGGAATTAGAAGAAGAAACACAATATTGACGCCCCTCCCGACTGTCGCCTTCTGGAGCAAGACGACCTCGCCGTCTTTGGAATAATCCGTCGACTTGTATACAAATGACGTTAACGGTTTGCCGCTTTTAGTAAAGAGCCAGGAGAGAAGCATCTCTCCATCCAACAGCTCTGGCATATTCCTCCGCGGATTCGTCAGGGACATAAATCGGCCAATAATAGTTATTTTCGTAGGGCCGTCCGAACGGGCCATAACCACGGGTATCAGCTCCACTAATAATAAATGTAGGGGGGACTGTCGCTTCCAGGTCGATTCTCTCGATAATCTCACATCCTTCAAACGCACCAGAACCAATGACTTTCAGATTGGAATGGAGTGTTACGAATTTCAGATTGTGACATTCATGAAAAACCATATTGGGTAATTCTTCCACTCCTTTAGGAAGGATGAAGGACTTGATTCCGGTTGACCAAAAAGCTTCATGACCTATCTCCTTCAACCCATCGGGCAGAGTGATTTCCTCAAGTTTGTTACAAAAGCTAAATGCGTTAGCACCAATGACTTCCAAACTGCTTGGTAACGATACGGAGACAAGTTCGCCACATGAATCGAATACTCCAGATGACAGCGAGGTCACACCTTCCGGTATCTCTACAGAACTGATATCGGTGCGCTGGAAGAAACACTGTGGGACGGTTTCAATGCTCTTGTCCAGGACAATGATGCCTCTTCCATTCTCATATATATTGGAAACAACGCGATAGCTGCTCCAACCACTATTCACTTCTACTGGTTTTCCACTGGCGGTCGTATACCATATCTGATTCTTCGGAGCATTAATCAGTGTGGTAACAATACAAGAGGAGGATTCACCGTTTTCCGCTTTGGCCGTGATCGTTACCGTTCCTTCACTGACGGCAGTCACCAGGCCGTTTGCGTCGACGGATGCGACGGCCGGATTGGAGGAAGACCATGAGACCTCCTTGTTGGTGGCAGTAGAAGGAGATATAAACACCGAAAGCTGCAGCGTCATTCCGACAGCAATGCTCGCTATTGTCTTGTTGATGTCTACGGACTCAACGGGTATCGCCTGCGGCTCAAGTTCCTTCTCTGTTCAGGACAAGAAAAGCGGCAGGGTGATGAGGAGTAAGATGGTTAGTCTTTTCATTGTACCGTGGTCATGGTTGTGTTACAAAGATACAATTTTAACCAGTTAAAACATAAGTGGTTGCGTTTTTATCACCGGCCCAAATTCGTTTTTCTGCGGGTTTTGCTATATTTGTGTTAGTATGAAAAGGCTGTTATTGGATTCGGTTATCCTGCTGGCTCTTTCCGCCTGTACGCGGACTTATGACGTCGTGGTTGCGGGTGGGGGTACCGGAGGGACCGCCGCCGCTATCGAGGCGGCACGTGATGGCGCCAGGACCCTTGTTGTTGAAGAAGGAGCCTGGCTTGGAGGTGTGCTGACCTCTGCGGGAGTCAGCGCCGTGGACGGCAACTACCGCCTGCGGGGAGGGATATTCGGAGAGTTCGCCGACTCGCTGGCCGCCCGGTACGGTAGCTATGATGCTCTCCGCTCAGGCTGGGTGTCAAACATACTTTTCAACCCTCGCATTGGGGCGGAGATCTTCAGCGACATCGCCGAGGAATCCGGTGTGGAAGTGAAGTTCGGAACCACGGTGACGGACATCGGCCGCAAAGAGGGAAGTGGATACTGGACGTTCCGTCTCTCGGATGGCAGCCGCATAAGGGCGCGGATCCTGGTAGACGGCACAGAACTCGGAGATGTGGCCCGCTCCTTGGGTGCGGAAGCGCTGGATGACGGCCGCGTCGTCCAGGACATGACCTATGTCGCGGTCCTGAAGGAATATGACCACGACGTCCTGATGGAAATGCCGGAAGGTTATGACGTCGAATTCTATCGGAATTGTTGTCTGAACCCGCTGGCAGAGGATATTGATGGGAATAACCCGAAGGGACAGAAACTATGGAGTCCTAAGCAGATGCTATCGTACGGCCGCTTGCCGGACGGATACATTATGCTCAACTGGCCCATATACGGCAATGACTACTACGTGGATTACCTGGCCATGAGGCCCGAGGAGCGTTCCGAGGCATTCGGACAGGCAAAATCGCGCACTCTCGGATTCGTCTATTTCCTTCAGCACGAGTTAGGATATACAAGGATCGGCGTTGCCGACGACGTTTTCCCGACCGTGGACGGGCTTCCTTTCTACCCATACTTCCGAGAGGCTCGGCGTATCGCCGGCCGCGACACCATGACGGTCGATGCCGCGCGTCATCCTTATTCCTCTGACCGCTACACGCGGGCTGTGGCGGTTGGTGACTATCCGGTCGATCACCACCACTATGCCAATTCCGGATGGAGGGAACTGTCACATCTTGGCTTCGGCCCCATACCTTCTTTCAGCGTGCCCCTGGGTGTCGTGATACCGGTCTCGGTGGAGGATCTCCTGGTTGCTGACAAGGCGGTGTCGGTGGATTGGGAGATGAATGGAGCGGTACGGTTGCAGCCGGTACTGCTCGGACTCGGGCAGGCCGCAGGCGCACTTGCAGCGATCGCTGCCCGTTCCGGCCGTCATCCTTCGGAAGTCCCTGTAGAGGAAGTACAGTCAACGCTATTGGACCACGGATGCTACCTACTTCCATTCCTTGACCTGAAGCCCGGTGAACAGGGGTTCCGTGAACTACAGGAGCGAGGCGTCCGCGGTGAGGTTCGGGGAATCGGCCGCACGGTCGGCTGGGCAAACGAGACCTGGGTGAACCTGCCCGAATGAACTGATGACTAGTAAGCGAATTCCTCTACAATAACTTATTCCAGCCTTCGAGGATCACGGGGTGGCCGTCCACGTATTTGGAACGGAAAACCTCTGCCTGATCCCAGTCGGCGGAGAACTCTCCGGGATATTCCTTCTCAATCTGGAAGAATTCACCTTCATTTATTTCCGCGGTTGTGAAGAAGTCGTCATTCCTGTTCGGATAGCCGTGGAATGCGAAATATTGGATGCGGCCCTCGTACTCTCGGTAGCCGTAACCGAAGCGGACTTGGTTGGAGATCAGACGGAACAGATATTTTTCAGGAGTATTCATATTTTGAAAAAAGATTATTCTTTCGAGTATTATTGCGACACGGAAAAACGAAACTTCTTGATCTGACCAAGGAGCGCTTCCTCATCAAGGTCAGCATCAGGATGAAACAGGTCCACTGTCACTTTGCCGCCTGGGGCACTCCAGTTACCTACCACTTGACCGTTTTGAAGGACCACAGGCCAGAAGTTTCCGGTGTTGTTGTGGGCACGGTGACTATGGTCGGGATTCAGAGACACCTGACGGCTCTTGTAGCCGATCAGATATTCATCATAAGGAGGAAGCAGGTGGACGCATCCACTTCGGAATCCACGGGTCCTGAAACCCTCGCGGACAAAAAAAGGCAGGCCTTTCCATCGTACCTCCACAAGTTCGTCTCCCAGGGCGTCCATCCCCTTCCGGCAGTCACCAGCGTTCAATCCTGACCACCAGGCGAAATCTTCCATAGTGGCCGGGCCGTGACTGCGGAAATATATTCCCGCAAGGCGGGCTAGGGCCTCCTCCCTGGGAATAGGCTCCGATTTAGGGAGCTTGTCGGCGACCAGGGCGTAACTGTGCTTCCTTGGAAGAAGAACGCCGCTGCAAAGCATCCCTGAATATTCACCCAGACGGATGTGATACGAGAGCCTGTGGTCATCCATCTGGATCCCCCTGTCCTCAAGTGCAGCCGCGAAATCGCTCTTGACAGCGATCCGGCTCTTTGTGAGGACATCCGAGAATATCTGACTTACGACTTCCTGCTCCGCCTCAGGTATGCTGATGCCGTTGGCTTTCATCCAGCCCAGGAGCCCCCGCATGGCTGGTTTCCTGCATAATTCCAGCATCCAGCCAAGGTCCTCTCCGGCCACCAGCTGCCAGGTGGTTCTGAAGAGGTGGGTCCGGACTATCCGCCCGTCGTTGTAATCCTTCTCAAATGCCTTTGCTGAGGGCTTTTTGGTGCGCATCGCCACACCCCATCTAATCATCTTATAGTCCTGTGCCTGCATGGCACCCATCCAGGACACCACGTCGTGAGGCGAGGTGAACTGAGGGCAGATCAGCTGCTGGCTCAGGAGTCTGGCGGAAACAGGATTCATGGGTTGCTTGTTATTGAACGACAAAGATACACAATACTTTTTCCGGGATGATCAGAGATTCTCTAAGGATTCCAGGTCAATTGCCGGTGCTGAACCATCGCCGGTGCGGGTGAAGGCTGTGCCATATTCCGTCCGTTCGTTGAAGAACCCGCAGTTCTTCAGGAGAAAGAAGGAACCCTCGGAAGCGCCGAACACGTCCCCTCGCATTCCGCTCCGGCCTGTATTATCACAGGAGAACTTGGCCGATGTGACCTCTTTCCAGGTTCCGTCTGTCATCCGAACCCACTGGTTGCCGAAACGGACGCTTCGGGTTAGGAAGCCGGTGTTGGGGTCGAAGCATTCTAGGAAGGAATAGGCACTCTTGTACCATGTGTCGGTTTGCGGACGGCGGAAGGAGGCGAGTAGGTGCCACTGTCCTTCCTCATCCCGGAAATAGCCGGTGTAGTCGGTATTTCCTTCTCCGTCCGGATGGACATGGACTAGTGTCCCGTAGGTTTTGCCGGGCTTCCATGGATATGTCATGAAGCTCTGGCCGCCGGAGCCTTCTCCACCGAAGTCCTGCGCCGTCACGCCAGCGCCCTTGCGGATGGTCGTGATGCGCATATCCTCTGGGATGGCCCCGGGGTTGTCAGTCTGGTAGGGGCTCCACACGGAGAAGAGGACAGTGTTTGGGCCGTCCGTATGAGTCTGGATGCCCATATAGCCTTCGCTGAAGCCGGTAAGCATATAGTAGGTGGCAGGGACATAACCATCTTCGGGGACGGTGGCTTCATTGTAGAACCATTCGGCGTCGCCCTCCGGGAAATCGTAGAACAGGTGCACGGATGGTCCGCGACGGGACCAGTAGCTGTCGTCTCCCTTGTCTTCCGGGGTGTAGTTCAGTTTGCCGGATACTGCCGTCCCGCTAGCGTAAAAGAGGTTGATCCGGGAAAAATCGGCCCTGTCTGGCTTCGCCGCGCTTCCCTGGATGTCCACCCGGACATAGCCGGGGTCCTTTATGTCGAAATCGCCTATGTCAAAAGTGCCGGATTCCGTGACCTTGACCCGGTGCGACTGACCGCCGCAAGTGAAGGAGAATTCATGGGCCTCCGTTCCGGATGGTTTCGTGGCCTGGAAAGCCAGGTGTAATATGCCTTTGCCCTCGGTCCGGAAATAGAGCGAAAGGATGCTTTCGGGGTCGTTCCAGGACTTGAGCGTGCTCTCATATGTGTCGATGATCTTTGGGGCCTCTTCGTAAAGGGGGCCATTAGTCGCCGTTACGAACACATTTCCCCGGAAGGGGATGATGCGGGCATCCTTTGCGGGTTCGAAAGGGGCTGCGGGAGAGGTCCCGCATGCTGTGGCTAGAATCAGGGCCGGCAGCATGGTTTTGAATAGAAAATGCATAATCCCTTAATCTTGGCCCAAAGATAGCGTTTTCTCAGCATATAGAGGCGAACGTTTTGGTTTGACATTCTTTTCACGGTAAGTTTCCTATATTCGCGATATGGGACAGAGGCTGGAACACATGGATCTGCTGAAGTGCTTCGCGATCTTCTCCGTGCTGCTGGGGCATGCGACCGAGCAGTTGTCCGGAGGTTTGTTCTGGGACCATCCGGTGTGGGAATTCATCTATTCCTATCACATGCCGCTATTCATGTTCGTGTGCGGATTCTTTTTCCCTTCTTCCTTGAAGCGTGGCTATGGGGAAATGGCCATAGGCAAACTCCGGCAATTGGGCCTTCCTTCGCTGACGGCTTACGCGATAGCCTGCGTCATCATGCTCGCGGCCGGGGTGACGGCCATAGCGGATCTGTGTGAATGGTCTTTCGCTGGTTTCATGAATTGCGTGTGGTTCTTGAAATGCCTGTTGTTCTGCTACCTGTTGATGCATCCGCTGTGCCGTTGGCTGCGGATAGATTGGGTCGCCGCACTTCTGGCCACTGTCCTGGTCATAAATAATCGCCCCAACCGGTAGGCTTTTGAATTCCAATTTTATCGCTCACTTCGGTGGGCGATTATTCATTCGGCAGCAGACCATCCAAGAGGGGTTATATATCTTTTTTATAAATTTGTAGGAAACACTCCACATAACCATGTCTGTCCTTTCAATACTTATGGCCATTCTGTTTTCGGTGGGACCTCAGGTGATCATTCCGAAGCCGGTGGACTTTTCGACTAGTCCCGGCAACTATGTGTACACCTCTGAGGTTCAAGTTAAAACCAGAATTGCTGACCGTAAGTTTGCCCGTGAGACCACAGGCCTTCCCGAATATGCGAGGAATGCCGCCTACAGACTCACGATAGGTAAGAAAGGGATAGAGATCATCGCCAACTCTGAGACCGGTTTTTTTTATGCCTGTCAAGGCCTCGCCCAGATGAAGGCGCTGTCAGACACTCTTCAGTTCTGCACCATCACCGACTGGCCTCGCTTCGGCTACAGGGGGATGATGCTTGATGTCGCAGGCCTTTTCTATGGAAAGGAGTATATCCTGAAACAGATGGAAGCCATGTCCCTCTTGAAGATGAATGTCCTGCATCTTCACCTCACGGACAATAATGGTTGGAGGATTGAAGTCGACAGATACCCGGAACTGTTCAAGGACAACAGCGGATATCTGACGAAGGGTGACTGCCGAGAGATTGTCGCTCGTGCGGCCGAGCTTCACATCGAAGTCATTCCTGAGATAGATTTTCCCGGTCATAATAGGGAGGTGCTGAATATATTTCCCGATCTCGCATGCGAAGACGCCGAAGGCAACAAGGTTATGAATGGAGACTTGTGCCCATCCAATCCTGCCGTATACGAGTTCTATGAAAATGTGTTGGACGAGGTTATGGAATTGTTCCCGTCACGCATGATCCATATAGGCGGTGACGAGGCTTATCGTAGCGGATGGCGAACCTGTCCCCATTGCCGGAATCTGATGAAAAAGGAAGGTTTTACCGATGTGGCACAGCTTCAGAGCCATATGACCCACCGGTTTGCGGAGTTTCTCCGTAGCAAAGGGCGTACCCTTCTCGGCTGGGATGAGATAGCTCAGGGAGGACTCGCTCCCGGTGCGGCTGTCATGATTCGCGAGTCCAACCCGGATCTTGATATGATGGAAAATGGTCATGATGTCATTATGGGAGATGCGGCGAGGTGTTTCTTTGTCTTCCCTCAGGATGCTCCGTTCATGGTTCCGGAGGCTTTCGGTAGTTATCTTCCTCTCTCTGTGGTTTATGCATACAATCCTCAGGATCCTTCTATCAAACCGGAGGACATGCATCATATGCTCGGCGTGGAGAGTTGCATATGGTACGAGAATATCACGTCTGCCGACCATTCGGAATACATGATCTATCCGAGGACCTTCGCCATAGCGGAGATAGGATGGACTCCTCAGGATAAAAGGGAGTATGCGGATTTCAAAGAAAGGGTGATCCTGTTGTCGGAGTTGTTCAAGTCCAAGGGATACAATTGCTTTGACATCAGAAATGAATATGGTGACCGCTATGAGGCTACACATCCTGTCAGGCATCTTGCGGTGGGAAAGAAGGTCTACTTTGCGGAAGGCTGTCATTGGGATACCGTATGGTATCCTTCTACGGGAGAGTCTGCCCTCACGGATGGAAGATTCGGTACATGGGCGTTCAAGGATGGCATATGGCAGAGATATTACTGTGATATCGATGTGACGATTGACCTCGAGGAGATTCAGCCGATTCATTATATCGGTGCGACATTCTTCTCTCAGCGTATCCATTCCCAGGCCTTCCCAGTCAAGGTCGAGATGTTCGTGTCAAAGGATGGTGAAAACTTCGAGAAGTGCGGGGAATCCACATATCGTATGAGGGATAGCGCCCAGGTTTCAGGGGATTTTATGGATTTTGGTGCACCCGTCAATGTGGAAGCCCGATATGTACGCTACGTCGCTCGCCGTGATCCGGCTCCCGGCCATTCTTGTCTCATGCTTGATGAAATTGTAATAAACTGATTGATATGGCAATGTCTGTTTTTCTTTCTGTCATCGCCCTCCTCGCATCGGCCGGCCTGCAATCAAATCCTGTCCAGCCTGTAAATAAGGCTGTCTACTTGGATGGTATTGATAATGTGATGAGTATAGGCTGCAAGATAATTGAGCCTCCTTTCACTCTTGAGATGTGGTATAAGCCGGATGACTCCGAGTTCAAGGAAAGGGAGGTCCTCGTGGGCGGTAAAGGATTGCGTGATGTCGACATATTCCCTCTGACACTTGAAAAAGGCGTTCTAACCAATCCTCTCACCGGCCTTTCATCCGGAGAGGTATCGACGCCGGAGTGGCATCACGCGGCCCTTGTCTGCGACGGGAGCTCAACCCTGCTTTATTATGACGGGAATCTGGCCGCAAAGAAAGATACAGTCATTTCCATTCTTCCCTGTGACATCGGATATCAATATAACGGGAAGAAAAAGACTCTGTTTGCCGGCCAGGTCGACGAGTTCCGCATATGGAACGATGCTATACCGGAAAAGACGCTCAGGAAGTGGAAAGGCCGGGACATCACCCCGAGGCATCCTTCTTTCGATGACCTTGTCATATATTTCAATTTTGATTCGGAACTGGTCGATCATGCGGTCAATCCTGCAGGCACAGGCCATCAACCATATCACCTTCGCAGCGGAAGGATAGATGTCTACAACGAGACACTGCCCATCGCATATTCAGTCCAGAATGACAATCCCGCCTTTAAGAGCCGTTGTGCGGACCGGCAGAAATTGTTCAATGCCGTGGTCGTCGAGAGTGAGTGGGATACGGAGAGTGGAGCGCTGCAGGATCAGATTCTCAAGTTGAGAGTGTTTGTTACGGGATCATCCCATCCTCTCAAGATAAAATCCATCAAGTTGGATGCTCGAGACGTGAATCTGAAGGACATTTCCAGGCTTCAGATCTGGGATGCGGGGCAAGCTCCAAGATGCAAAGAGAAGAAGCTTCTATGCACGGTCGACAATCCCTCAAAGTCCAATAAAGTGGTACTCCCGGGCAAGGGACTTGAGCTCAAAAGCGGCGTGAACTATATTCTTCTGACGGCAGACATTGCTCAGGACGCTGAAGTCGGGAACACAATCCGCTACGGCATCCCGTCTTTCAAACTGGGCCGCCGGAACGTGAGACCGGTGACCACGGATGAGACTCTCCCGAAGGAGATCATCAGGAAAAGCGGCCCCAGCATCCTCAACATGGTACAGTGGAATATCTATCAAGGTGGAAAGCATGTGGGAAATGAGGGAGTCGCCCGTATAACCGAGCTGCTGAAAGCGTCAGGAGCCGATCTGATTACCATTCAGGAAGGGTACGGAAGTCAAAGAACAATCTCCGAGGCTCTGGGGATGAATCTGCTTACCCGTGTGGACAATACTAACCTGGCGCTGCTCTGCAGATATCCGATGGAGCCCATTCCAACCAGCGATGTTTTCAAATCCAATCCTGCTTTTATCCAGCTTCCTGGTGGGAACAGGCTCTTCGTTAATGGCCTTTGGATCAGATATGCGGTAAATCCCACATATGCTGGAGATTATATGGCTCCCGGTCAGGATACCGGAAAATGGATTGAGGAGGATAGGACCCGAGCACTCGTGGATATCACCGCTATCGTAGACAATGATACCAAGCCTTATGTGACTCCGGATACTGACATTATTCTCGCCGGAGACTTCAACTCAAGCAGCCACCTTGACTGGACCGACCCGTCCATCCACAACGGTTATGGCAACATCAAGTTCCCGGTTTCCATCTATATGCGGGAACTTGGTTTCAAAGACAGTTTCCGTGAGATGAATCCCGATGAGGTTAGCCGCAGCGAGGGTACATGGGCGGTCACTTTCGGCCATCTTCAGCATAACAGGATAGACTTCATTTACTATAAAGGCCCGAAACTTAAAGCGCTGCACTCCAAAATAATACGCACGGCGCCGGATATCGATGACGTCTGGGCTTCAGACCATGCCGCCGTGAATACGATATTCACTTATTGACAGCAGGAGCGTTTGTTGTAAGCGATTTATTATTAGTGTTTTATGGAAATACGCAGCCAAATAAGCCACCCTATATCCGCGATATGAGACAGAGACTGGAATACATGGATCTGCTGAAGTGCTTCGCGATCCTTTCCGTACTGCTGGGGCATTCGACAGAGCAGTTGTCCGGAGGACTGTTCTGGGACCATCCGGTCTGGGAATTCATTTATTCCTATCACATGCCGCTGTTCATGTTCGTTTGTGGCTTCTTCTTCCCTTCTTCTTTGAGACGAGGCTATGGGGAAATGGCCTTGGGTAAACTCCGGCAGTTGGTAATTCCTTCGCTGACGGCTTATGCTATCGCCTGCATCATCATGCTCGCGGCCGGGGTGACGGCCATCGCGGATTTGTGTGAATGGTCTTTCGCCGGTTTTATGAATTGCGTGTGGTTCCTGAAGTGCCTGTTGTTCTGCTACCTGCTGATGCATCCGTTGTGCCGTTGGCTGCGGAAAGACTGGCTCGCGGCGATTGTGGCCACGGTCCTGGTTATCCTGATTCCCGGAACTGAGATTGTCAATCTCAACTTCATGCTGCCGATTTTCTGTCTGGGTATACTAATAGGCAACCGCAGGAAGGAGGTTGAGCGGCATCGAATCATTTGGCTGGTGCTGTCCGCGGTAGTATTCGTGGTGCTGCTCTGTTTCTGGTCTGGACATCTGACCGTTTACGAGAGACCCACACAAGTAATCGACCTCGCGACTGGATCCTTCGACTGGGGTAATCTCGGCCTGACTGTATACCGGCTGGCCTTGGGCATGGCCGGGAGCATGACTTTCTATCTGCTGTCTAAGCCAGTCCACGAGGCTCTCCGGCGCTGGAAATGGAGCGGGACCCTATGCCGGATCGGAGCCGCTACGTTAGGCATTTATTTCCTGCAAACCTTCCTGCTGGAGATCCTGGTCAACAGACTGCAGGTCTATGTCCCGATTCCGCACTCGTATTGGGTCGCCCCGCTCCTGGCGGTCGCCGAGCTGGCGCTATGCTACAACCTTGTTCGCATGCTTCGCAAGTCCCGCATCCTACGCTTACTAATCCTAGGCGAAAAGGATTAATTCTTATGTCATGAAAAGACTTTTCCTCTACGTTGCCACTGTTTTACTGGCGATTTCTTGTAGTGGCAGGAAAGAATGCCAAGAACTTGAAGCTGGTTTCATGAACCCGCCCCACGAAAGCCGGCCTATGGTTTTGTGGCATTGGATGAACGGCAATGTGACGAAGGACGGAATAAAGAAAGATCTTCAATGGATGCACGACATCGGCCTTTCAGGCTTTTTCCTTTTCGATGCGGCATATTCAACACCTCAGGTGGTTGACACTCTTCTTCCTTATATGAGCGAAGGCTGGAAGGACGCCTTCCGCTATGCGGTGGCTCTTGCTGATTCCCTCGGCCTTGAAGTTGGCATCGCCAGTTCTCCTGGATGGAGCCTGACCGGAGGCCCTTGGGTGAGCGAGGATGACGCCCAGAAGAAGCTGGTCTGGAGCGTGACCACTGTCCACGGCCACTTCCATGGGGACCTGCCGTTGCCTGTAAAGACTGTCTCAACTGGCCTTTTCCATGCTGTTCCGGCGCGGGAAGGAATAGTCCGTGACTACCTTAAGGAGATACGGGTTCTTGCTGTCAAACAGAGTCCTGTCCCGGTGGTCGAGGATATTACCGCATCTTATAGAGAAGGAATACTTGACTGGACCGCTCCGGAAGGAGAATGGACAGTCTACCGGTTCGCCTACACCTTGATAGGAACCACGAATGGGCCCGCTCCACCGGAAGCCACTGGCCTTGAAGTGGATAAGCTGGATGCGGGAGCTGTGAGACGGTATTGGGAAAACTACCTGGGACTGTACGAGGAGGCGCTTGGGCGCAAACTTGGTCCCGGGACTATAAGCAACATCGACATAGACAGCTACGAGTCTGGAAAGGGGACATGGACCTCGCTGATGGAGGAAGAGTTCGAAAAGAGGAGGGGCTATTCGATGGCCCTATGGCTTCCAGCCCTTGCCGGTGAGATGATCGGCACCGATGAAGATTGCGAGCGTTTCCTCTTCGACTGGCGTCAGACTCTTGGGGAGCTGCTTGCCGAGAATCACTACGATCTCGCCACTGAGATATTCCATTCCCATGGCATTAAGCGCTACAGTGAATCTCACGAGGAAAGGCGTGCCTTCACAGGGGACGGCATGATGATGAAAAGGACTGCTGACGTGCCCCAGGGCGCCTTCTGGGTGCGTTTCCGGGCGGGAGTCTATGCCACTATGCCGCATATGGAGGCGGACCTTCGTGAGTCTTCGTCTGTGGCCCATATCTATGGCCAGAACATCTGTGCCGCTGAAGCGTTCACCACTAACGGCCGTCCCGGCAAATGGGATGGATGGTGGGCATATCAGTGCCATCCCGGCAAGCTCAAGCCGGTCGCCGATGCGGCCATGGCAGAGGGGCTCAACAGGTTTGTGATCCACACTTCCGTACATCAGCCTTCCGAAGAGTTCAAGCCCGGCCTTGGTCTTGGTCCTTACGGCCAGTGGTTCAACAGGTTCGACACCTGGGCTTCCGAAGCTCGTCCATGGATAGACTACATAAGCAGGAGCTGCTTTATGCTCAGCCAGGGCCGCTTTGTCGCTGACATTGCATATCTGTACGGGGAGGACACCAATCCGACGGCAAGATTCAGCCAGGAGAGGCCGGGGATTCCCGCGGGATGGAACTATGACTTCGTGAACGGGGATGCTCTCGTGAACGCTCTCGAGATAAAGGATGGGAATATGGTTTCCAAATCAGGAGCAAGCTATCGTATGCTTGTGATTGACAGCCAGATAGAGAGGATGTCCGATGCGGTTGCCACTCGTATCGAGGCTATACGTGAGGCGGGTATACCAGTATGTGACCTCAGGGAAGGAGGGAATATAAGATCAATCCTTGAGAATGAAGGAATCAGTGCCGATGTGATAAATGTTCCAGACAGTGTGGCCTTTGTCCACCGTAAACTTTCTGACGGTGAAATCTACTGGGTGGCGAATATATGTTCAAGGCCAAGGAATATTAATCTGGGCTTCCGGGATTTCAAGTCGGAATGGGCGGGAAAGAGCGCTTTGAAGCCTGAAGTGTGGAGAGCCGATCGTGGCACTATAGAGGATGTGCCCTATCGGGTTGAGGAGGGACGCCTGTTCGTTGATCTCAACATGGAAAAGGATGATGCCGTATTCGTTGTGTTGCAAGGCAAGGCCAAGAAGGAGTATACTCGCAAGGAAACGCTTGTGAATGAGGAGATCACGCCTTTAACCGCCTGGGACGTCCACTTTGTTCCTGCTATTGATCCGGATCGTTGTGCTGATTATCGCTTTGACAGCCTGTGCGCATGGAATGAATCTCAGGATCCATTCCTCCGCTTCTTCTCCGGCACAGCCACCTATAAGACAACCTTCCAGTTGAGTTCTGACCATATTGCCACGGGTGTTTTGCTGGATCTTGGACAAGTGTTCAACATGGCACACGTGTACGTCAATGGCAATGACCTTGGCCTTTTATGGAAGGAACCTTACAGGACAGACATTTCCGAGGCTCTTGTGGAAGGAGAAAACACACTGGAAATCAAGGTCACAAACTCCTGGGGAAACAGGCTCATCGGAGATTCCGCACTTCCGAAGGAGGAGCGTGCTACCATGACCTCATGGGATTTTTATTCTCCTGATGATCCGCTGCCGACATCCGGTCTGCTCGGCCCGGTAAGAATCCTGACCTTCCCTACACGATAGCCCGACGCCACAGGCCTGCGTGATCAGTGAGAGTGCTGGGGGTGAGAATCTGTGCGTTTTTCGTATGTGACTAATTGCCAAGTAATTGGCCTAGAGTGCATGGAAATATCTACCACTCATAGTTGCTCAAAGTGTTGTAAATCAAGCGGTTCCATAAAACGCAAAGGCACATGTGCAGCAGAATTGCCGGGACACTTCTTCAATACTGTTTTCCGTAACTAAGGATTTGCTATTTTTGTGCAAAACAGTTCCATCAAATGAATAATTTGAAAGAATACTTGCTCTATCCGGTGATTACCTCTGCTGTTTGCTCTGGGATAATAGCGTTTGCGGACTGGAAAAGAGGATCCTTGGAATCCATTTGGTGGTATTTGGTCGCTGCGTTTATTATGTATGCCGTTCTGGCTGTCTCCAGATTTTTGGTTTGTGGCGAGAAGAAGTGACCAAACCGTTCCTAATATAAAAGGTCAGGACAATTAAATACAGAGGAGAGATATGGAATTCAAAGAGGGAAGCGGATGGAAATGTTGCTTTGATTCTGAAACGGGATTATACACGGCTCAAGTTGGAGGCGGGGTGAACTGCACATTGTTTGAGATAACCAAGGAAATATATGACCGTGTGGATGATCACGATTTGGAATGGCCTTCAAGGCTGATCCACGATGGACGTATGTTATTCATGTCCGTTAATGATCGATGCGGTCCCCCTTACACTATTGTGTTTGATTCGGATTATAAAAAACTATGTCCTTGGTCGGATGCTTGTGTCTCAGGGGAGACTTGGCCGGATGAGATGACAGACGCTGTTGTGGAAGTTCTTGAATCACAAAAGAATAATCGAGAACAGCGACGAAAGGGACGCGAAGGACAAAAAAAGAAATAAATATGAACAGACTTCTGAATATTCTTGTGATTGCGCTGGCTTGCGCGAGCTGTACCGCTACGGTCGCGGAGAGGTGGAGCGAGGCGAAGGCGAACGAGTGGTATGCATCGCAGCCCTGGCCTGTCGGGTGCGTGTATATGCCCTCATACGGTGGGACGCCCGTGGAGATATGGGGGAAGGATTATTTCAAGCCGGAGGTGGTGGACAGTGAGCTGGCTCTGGCTGAAGGTCTGGGATTCAACGCCATAAGGTTGTTCCTCTGCGATGTCGTCTGGCAGGAAGATCCGAAAGGCTTTATGGAGAGGTTGGAAGAGACGGTGCGCCTTGCGGATAAGCACGGCATGCGTATCCTGATGACATTTTTCACGAATGGGGGCACCATCAAGAACCCTTACACCGGCCCACAGCCACAGCCTGTGCCGGGGGTGCACAACTCCGTGTGGATGTCGTCGCCTGGCAAGGACGTTGTCAACAATCCGGAGAAGTGGCCTATCATGGAGCGCTACTTAAAGCAGGTGATGAAGCGCTACCGGAACGACCACCGCATCCTGGCATGGTGTCTATATAATGAACCGGAGCATACCGATGGCTTCGACACCTTGCATTTCATCGAGGCGGTTTACCGTTGGGCCAGGGAGGTGAATCCCTCTCAGCCGCTGACCTCCCCGATGTGCGCTTTGCCGGATGCCCGCTCATACAATAAACCCATCTCCGACTTCATCTGCGCGAACAGCGACATCATCTCCTTCCATTGCTATGATGATATCAACAGGTGCAGACAGTTCGTGGAATATGCTCTTCAATTTGGAAGGCCGGTTCTCTGCTCGGAGTGGATGGCAAGGACCCGGGGCTCCGATTACCCTTCGATCTTGCCCTTGTTTAAGGAGAAGAAGATAGGCTCCTTCAGCTACGGCCTTGTCAACGGTAAGCAGCAGTGCCAGTATCCATGGAACCCTGTGGTCGACGGCAAGCCTGTTCCCTTCACGGAGGAACCGGAATTATGGTTCCACGACCTTTTCCGCCCGGATCATACGCCTTACAGCGAAGAAGAAATCAGCTTCATCAAAGATTATTTAGGCGCCAGATATTAAGCTCTGGCTGAACAATTAATCTTTTTTTTATATATTTACAAGGTTAAACGGGTTGTTTTTAATAAATCATTAACGTTTAGGCTTTTTTATAAATAATTTATAACCACTTATTTACTAATCAACTAAAGCATTTGGTGAAATGAAAAAGAATCTGTTATGGGTTTGCGTCGCGACAACGCTGCTCTTCTCATTCGCGGGAGCGGCGTCTTATGCGAGTCCCAAAGCTATCCCAGGCGGAACGGAAGTTCAGCAGCAGAGGACAGTAACCGGCGTGGTTAAAGACTCCAAGGGAGTTGCCGTTGTCGGAGCCAATGTCATGGAGAAGGGTGCCTTGAACGGTGCCATCACCGATGAAAATGGAAGTTTTTCGCTAACTGTCCCCTCTAATGCGACTCTCGTTATCTCCTTCATCGGATTCACTACCCAGGAGATCGTGGTAGGGGATCAGAGCAATTTCACGATTACCCTACTTGAGGATTCACAGTATCTTAAGGAAGTGGTATTCGTTGGTTATGGTACCCAAAAGAAGGTCAACCTCACTGGAGCGGTAGACGTTGTCACAAGCGAAGTGCTTGACAATCGTCCTCTGTCAAACCTCACCCAAGGTCTCCAGGGAGCTGTCCCGAACCTCCAGATCACATTCGCCGATGGTAAGCCTACCCGTAGTTCCGACTATCAGGTCCGTGGTACCGGATCAATCGGCCAGGGTGGTTCCGCCCTCGTGCTCATCGACGGTGTCGAAGGTGACCCGTCCCTGCTCAACCCCAGTGATGTGGCTAGTGTCTCTGTCCTGAAGGACGCTTCCTCAGCCGCCATCTACGGAGCCCGCGGAACCTTCGGTGTGATCCTCATCACCACCAAGGAGCCCAACAAGGAAAGGGTCTCTGTCAACTACACCGGAAACTTCATCATGAAGTCTCCCACCGTCGTTCCTAATGTCGTCACTGACGGTTTGGAATTCACCGAGCTCTACATTGAGTCCTACAAAGGATGGCAGGGTGCGGCTCCTTCAAAATTCCACTCATCTCTGAAGATCACTGACGCATGGCTCAACAACCTGCGCAACGGAGCGACCGGAGTCGTAACGGAATCCAACGGAAACTACTCATATTACGGAAGCACCGACTGGTTCGACATGCTCTATAAGGACAGGGCTTTCGGCCATGAGCACAACCTCACCGTCCAGGGCGGCGGCGATAAGGCCAACTTCCTGGTTTCCGGCCGTTACTATAATCAGGGAGGCATCTTCGAATATGACCCTGACGACTACTCGATGTTCAACATCCGCGCAAAGGGTACGGTCAAGGTGACCGATTGGCTCAGGGTCAGCAACAATGCCGAGTTCTCGAACATGACCTATCACAACCCCATGAACGTAGGTGAAGGATCCGTATGGTACGCCCTTGAGTCCGAGGGTCAGCCTGTAAACGTGATGTTCAACCCCGACAACTCCCTGACCCAGGCCGGTGCGACCATCCTTGGTTCCTTCTATTACAAGAACAACTACCAGGACACCGACAGGAGGAATGTCCGCAACACCACAAGCTTCGTCGCCAATATCTTCCGTGACATCCTCACTCTCAATGGCGACGCCACCGTCCGTTACACCGACAACAGGCAGAACGGTGTCCAGTCTCCGGTTCCCTACAAGACTGCCGAGAACGGTGCTGTCAAGTACATGGGAAGCGCATATGACGGCATCTACACCTCCAACCATACCAAAGGTTATATTGCCACCAACCTCTATGCCCAGTATGCGCAGACGTTCGGGAAGCATGAGGTGAAACTCATGGTAGGTACCAACTATGAGCAGGAGACCTACAAGTACATGTTCATGCACAGGAACGCGAAGCTGTTTGAAGGTGCTGACGACATCGCCCTCACGACCGGTTCCGAGAACATCAGCAGTAACTACTACAAGTGGCGTATCGGCGGCGGCTTCTTCCGCTTCAACTACGTTTTCGCGGACCGTTACCTCTTTGAGGTCAACGGACGTTACGACGGCTCCTCGAAGTTCCCTACCATCCAGCAGTGGAAGTTCTTCCCGTCCGCTTCCTTCGGTTGGCGTGTGTCCCAGGAGCCTTTCTGGAAGATAAGCCCCGATGCCATTTCCAACCTCAAATTCAGGGTTTCCTACGGTTCCCTCGGTAACGGTAATATCGCCGCCTACAGGTTCCAGGAGCTCTTCTCGCTCAGCACCCAGGACAGGCTCCTGAACAATTCGAAGAACCTTGTCACAAGCGTTCCTTCACCTATCCCCGCAGGATTGACCTGGGAGACCGCGACGACGGCTAACTTCGGAATGGATCTGGGCCTGTTCAATGACAAGCTCACTTTCGTTGGTGACTACTACATCCGCAAGACCACCGGCATGTACTGCGCCGGAACGGAGCTTCCTGCTGTTTACGGAGCGAACGCTCCTAAGGGCAACTACGCCGACATGACCACTAGAGGATGGGAGATTGTCTTGACCTGGAAGGATCAGTTCAACCTCAGCGGTAAACCCTTCACCTATGAGATCAAGGGTACCCTCGCCGACTCCAAGTCCATCATCGACAACTACCCCAACGATGAGAAATACATCGGTGCGGGAGCAGGAACCGGCATCCAGAATTTCAACTACTATTCCGGCATGACCCTCGGTGAGATCTGGGGATTCGAGAATGACGGTTACTTCACAACCGCCGACTTTGACGCCAACGGTAAGCAGATCGCCGGACCGGACCAGAAATGGGTTCAGAACAACAACAGCCGTACCTGGCAGGCCGGTGACATCAAATTCAAGGATCTCAACAATGACGGTAAGATCGACTTCGGCAACTCCAAGGTAGGCGACAGCGGCGACCGCAAGGTCATCGGTAACAAGCTTCCTCGTTACACCTACAGCCTCAACCTCAACTTTGGATGGAACGGGCTATTCCTTTCCGCATTCGTCCAGGGTGTCGGTCATCAGGATTGGTGGGCCGGCGGTGACAACTCCATGTTCTGGGGTCAGTACAGCCGTCCTTACTCTAATATCCCCGCCGACATGATCGGTAACTGGTGGACTCCGGATAATACCGACGCTTACTGGCCGAGGTACACCGGATACATCGCCCACCAGGGATCCCGTACCCTCCACATCCCTCAGACCAAGTACCTGCAGAATGTGGGTTATATCCGTCTGAAGAACCTTCAGTTTGGTTACAGCCTCCCGAAGAAATGGATCGAGGGCGCCAAGATGCAGACAGTCAAGCTGTATGTCTCCGGCGAGAACCTCTGGTGCTGGTCTCCTCTGTACAAGCACAGCAAGCAGTTCGATGTCAACAGCATCATGGGTGAGGACTCCGAGACCCTCAGCCTCGTGAGTTCCGGTCTGTACAGTTCCCCTATCATGGCTGATGGTGGATCCAAC
>JAFYYM010000095.1 GCA_017557535.1 Bacteroidales bacterium
CCTCGAGCGCCCGGGCGAACCGGCCTTTGCCGAAACGCCGGTAGAGCAAGGTCAGGATGGCGGTGAAGAGCGGGGCCGAACAGACCAGGAACGACACGTTGCAGGCCTGTGTATAGGCCAATGCCGTATTCTCCGTCAGGAAATAGAAAGAGCCGCCGGTAACGCCCAGGAACAGGAACACCAGTTCCTCCTTCCAGCCGTACCACAGCTTCTTGTCGCGCCCGGTAAGGAGGATGTACAGCCAGATGCCGGCGTACGCAAGCACGAACCGGATCCAGAAGATATCCACCGGATGCAGGCCCGCGCCGATGAGCACCTTCGTGCTGACGAAGGTGACGCCCCACACGGCCACGACGGCGAGCGCGAGCAGGTGATACCGGAGTTTACCGCGCGTCTCCCCCATCGTACAGTTCCACAAATCCTTGGTACAGGACGTCCAGCAGGTCCTGGCTGGACCAGGCCTCCGCCGTGCGGGCCTCCGTCAGGAGGTCGCCGGCGCGGCCGTGCAGCCAGACGGCGAGCGCGGCGGCCGTGGCCGCGGCATAGCCGCGCGCCTGGAGCCCGCCGAGCAGCCCCGTCAGCACGTCGCCGCTCCCACCCTTCGCCAGGCCGGGATTGCCGGTCGCATTGACCAGGCAGGCCCCATCGGGGGTGAAGACCTTCGTGTGGAAGCCTTTCCACACGAGCGCACAGCCGGCGCCGGAGCAGAGCTCCCGCGCCCGGCGCTCGCGCCCCTCGTCCCCCTCCCCGGGGAACAGGCGGCGCAACTCCCCGGGATGCGGGGTAAGGACCGATCCCATGGGCACATACGCTTTCCAATCGGAAAGCTCGGAAAGGATGTTCAGGGCGTCGGCATCGAGCACCACGGGCAGGCGGCGCTCCATCGCCTCCGAAAGCAGCGCGAGGAGCGCTTCCTGCGTTTCCGGCAGCCGGCCCAGCCCGGGGCCGACCGCGACGGCGGTGTACCGGTCCATGGACACGGGGAGGCGGCTGAAAGCCTCCCCCGGGTCCTCGGACAGCATGGCCGACGGGCAGCGGACCACGGCCGCCTGCAGCGCCCGCGGCGTGGAATGCAGGGTCACGAGCCCGCACCCGGACCGGAGCGCCGCTCCGGCCGCGAGCACGGCCGCGCCCGGCATGGACTGGCACCCGGCCACGATGAGCAGGTGCCCGTAATCGCCTTTGTGTGAGGCGTCTTCGCGATACAGCAGCCGGGGCCGCAGGTAGTTGGCGTCGATCCAGGTCATTTCGGAATCCCCCAAAATCATTTCCAACTACAAAGATAGAAAGAATTACGATTTACCGGTCCATTTCCCGGAAGTCCTGGGTGAAGTTGCGGTAATCGCGCTGGAGCTCGCTTCCTTCGTAACTGAGCCGGGCGAAGCGGTCCGCCTTCGCGAGGCGCAGGCACTCCGCGTGCATCGACAGGAACCGGCGGAACAGCGACAGCTCGGGGAAGAAGCCCAGGTCGCCGTGGTTCCAGAGCTCGTCGGGGCACAGCGTACACACCTCGGCGGCGTTCTCGAACTCGACATAGGCCTCCCGGGGATGCCCGACGCGGAGCAGGAAGCGGGCGAACCGCTCGTGCGCCCGGCTCCGGGCGTGCAGCCACGCGACCTTGTCCCGGAACACGCCATCGCGGTCTTTGAGGCGTTCAATGGCCTCCCGATACGGAATCGACACCTCGTTGACGAGGGAAGGAATCATCCGGACCCGGCCCTTCTCGGTCCAGGCGACAAGCGAATACTTTTTGTTGGACATGAAACACAACAGATTGACAATGAACTTCCCGGGTCCCCGGCCCGCCGGCAGGGTACAATACGCCCTGCAAGGCCTTGGGCCTTCGCCCGGATCTGTTGTGCGATGGAAATGGTGCGGCAAAGGTAGCAACATTCTTTGAATTCCCAACAAGGAATCGTACTTTTGTGGAAGATTAACCGCAATCAACCACCGAAAGGATATGAAACTGGCCGAAGCATTGAACCAGCGGGCGGACCTCCAGCGGAGGATCGCCCAACTGCGGGAGCGCCTCTCCAACAACGTCAAAGTCCAGGAAGGCGACCAGCCCGCCGAACAGCCGGAGGACCTCTTCAAGGAACTCGGCAGCTCCCTGAAACTGCTCAAGGACCTGATTGTCAGCATCAACCGCACCAACCAGGAAACCGTCTGGGAAGGGAAGACATTGACCGAACTGATCGCGGAAAAGGACACCCTGTCCATGCACATCTCCGCCCTCCGTTCCGCCCTCGACGCCGCGAACGTCCGCAGCGACCGCTACTCCCGCAACGAGATCAAGTTCATCCGCACCATCGACGTAAACAAACTCCAGAAGCGGGTCGATGACCTCTCCCGCGACCTCCGCCAACTCGACTCCCAGCTCCAGCAGGCGAACTGGACCACGGACCTGAAATAAGGGAACAAGCGCCGAGGCAGGGCGGGCACACCTCCGGACGGGAGGTAAAAACGTCCACTTCATCACTTCGGTGATCGGGGAAACGGAGCCATTCCCAAGCAACTTTTTATTGTCTGGCTCAGTACCTCGTAAAGACGCACATTTAACCCCGCACCCCTTACCACCGCGTGCCGACTGCCAAAGCCACCTCCCCCGTCGGGGGAGGTTTTTTATGCCTCAACGCCGCATGGAGGCAGGCTTCATGATAATGCGCTCGTATTCTTCGCAGAGGCGGCGCTTGGCGCGTTTGCTGCGGTCCTGCCAGGGAAGGAGGATGTCGAAGGCGTGGGTGTTGCCCGGGTAAACATCGACCTTGGCATCCACACCGGCGGCTTGGAGGTTCTTCACATAGGCGAGCGTCTCCGTATAGAAGGGCTCCCCGTCCAGTACATAGGTGTAGCAGGGAGGGAGGTTCGCGTAGTCCGTCGCACGCGCGGGGGATGCGTAGGAGGGCACATCGGCCGTGCCGGAAAGGTCGCCCAGGTACAGCTTCCAGCCCCTGTGGTTCCGCACGGTGCCCCAGAACAGCCCGTGGTTATCGGCCGATGATTCCGTATCCTCGCAATCCAGCATGGGATAGAGCGGCAACTGGAAGGCGACGGGAATCTTGCCCTTGTCCCGCGCGTAGAGGCACACCGCCGCCGTCAGTCCCCCGCCCGCGCTCTCGCCGCCGACGACGATCCGGGTCCGGTCGATGCCGAGCTCATCGGCATGGACATACATCCACTCCAGCGCGGCATAACAGTCTTCCAAAGCGGCCGGATACGGCGCCTCCCCGGCCTTGCGGTATTCCGGGCTGACCACCACCGCTCCATAGCGCTCCGCCAGCATCTTCCCGCACGACACCCGCACCATATAGGTTCCTCCTGTCATATATCCCCCGCCGTGGATCCAGAGAATCCCCGGCACGCGCGCGTCGGCTTCCTTGGGCTGCAGGACCTTCACCTTCATCTTCCCCGCCGCCGTGTCAATGCTGACAGAACGGTACTTCAGCCCCTTCCCTCCGGCAGGAAGGAAGCAAAAGGCTGTCGCCAGGACTGTCAGGAACTTCTTCAAGGTGAATGCGGGTCGATTTCCGGTTTTTTCAACCACAAAGATAGCAAAATTGCAGCGCACACGCGCAATTGCGCGAAATCCATTATCTTTGTGCCCATGGAAAAGTATTATCGGCATTTCAAAGGCGGGCTCTATCAGCTGATCGGCACCGCAAAGGACAGTGAAACCCTGGAAGAGATGGTGGTGTACCAGGCTCTATATGGTGAAAAGCAGCTGTGGGTCAGGCCCGCAGCGATGTTCTTCGGCAAAGTGGAAAGGGACGGAAAGGAGATGGAGCGGTTCCAGGAGGTCTTCGATGTCGATGCGTGCTTCAAGGATGCGGCCCGGCTGGTGGTCGGCTCCCAGAGCGGCCTGCGCTCGAATCTCCAGCGAAAACTCGGAATCAGCTATGCCCGGGCCGGGCGGATCCTGGACCAGCTCGAATCGGCCGGCATCGTCGGGCCCATGGACGGAAGCCTCCCCCGCGAAGTCCTGGTGAAGGAACTCGACGAACTCGAGCCGATCCTGTCCCACTACGAGCCCATCCCCAGCCCCATCCCCAGCCCCCACGATACCAAAGGCCTTTTAGACAAAGACTTCATCGACACCCTCTACTGGGATTCCATGAGGCCGTAACGGTCCTAGTCAGATCAGTGCCAGTCTTCTGCTGATGGCACGGATTCCTTCCGCAATCTTTTGCTCCGTGCTGGGGCGGGGATGCTTCCAGCCGTTGGCATAGTGACTCAGTTGCCGGGTATTGATTCCGGTTTCTCTGGATAGCGCTTTTCGGGTAATGTAATTATCGGAATAACGAAGTTTCGCGCGCGTCGTAAGCACAAAGACAGGTTCCCACTCCCCCTGGAATTCCTCGGGAATGACTTCGCCGTGCATTCTCATCCCTTCCAGATGGAACTTCATCGCCTCAACGATAGCTTCCTGAACA
Source organism: Bacteroidales bacterium (assembly GCA_017557535.1). Lineage (GTDB taxonomy): Bacteria > Bacteroidota > Bacteroidia > Bacteroidales > UBA932 > Cryptobacteroides. Next base: position 4,431 of record JAFYYM010000095.1, read on the forward strand.
CTCTCAAGCGTCGCCCCCGTCGCTACACACGCAATCCTCTCATCCCGCGGCCCCGCCGCGAAATTCCGTTCTGTCCAGTCAATGTCGATAATGGTTTGATTCATTTTGCGCTCCTTTTCATCACAAAGGTATACAATTATATACTAAAATCAAAAGCAAGAAAGAGAAAAAACAGGGAATCCCGAAGGATCCCCTGCTAGGAGGCGCACCGTAGTGCCGTATTCTGCTCATCCGTTCGACAAAGGAGATGTTGCACCACCTCCGGGTTAAAACGGTCTCTTATTCTTTTACTGCATGGAAACCTTACAGATACTGATAGGCAGTGATTCTCCATGAGTGTGGCCATCACTGTCAAATTTACCGAAATTGATGATATTGTATGGAATAGGGACTGGGGAGCCAATGACAAATAATATAGCATCTTCGGCATATTTGCTAATGGAGAAATCCAACGAATTACCACCCGATAAAGGATAGTCAGACACGAAGTCGTTAGCATAAGACAGGGCCGAGAAGCACTGATCGTCAACAACCCAGATGATGTCGATGTATAGGCTGTTTTCTCCCATGTTTTGAACTGTGATTATCTGGCCTTTTCTCGTCGCCTCAATCCTCCCACATTCGAATATGGGAATAGATGGGTTGTCAAGGAAGTGCTTCATTTTAGCAACGACTAGTACTAATGTATCATTGAGGGCCTTGTCTCCTTCCAGGCGGGTGGATGCCGGAGGTGTGAGTCCCTTTTCTTTGGCGTATTGATTATCTTTAATCGCTTGCTTCGTCTTCGCTAGTCTGAACAGTTCAGACACTTCATACGTGCCCTCAAGATGCTCGACCAATTGTTCCTCTTGGGAAACATGGTCAGAGAAGATGATTTCTTCAAGCAGGAAGTATGATATCTTCACGACTTTAATTGTATCACCTTTGACGAAATACTCTTTCCCCGCCGGTTCGTATGTGGCCTTAGTGTTCATAACACGGTATTCTGTAAGAGGCTCTTGAGCCAATAGGCTGAAGGTCGACTGTAGAATGAGCCCGAAAATGGTGACAATCCTATTCATTACTTGACAATGATAATGTTTCCGATGTTGTTAATAAACTGAGGATGCAAGGTGCCTGTAGCTGGCGAAGATGCCAAGTAAAGGACCATCTCGTCGAGTGACAAAGAGTCATTCAGTTGCAGGCAATGCTGAATATAGTCCATTAGGGTGGCGGTAAATAGACTCTCAGAATAGACATCCTGCCCGTCCCTAGATTTCGTAAAGGCATCAGAAGAGGTCAGTATGGCCATTCTTTGTGAAGCAGAATCAACTAGTTCGCCCGAGAAACATGCGTCAATGATGATAAGGACGGGGCAAGCTAAATCCCGAATAGCGTTCAGTACCACGTTCATATGGAGATTGGTACCGTCGGACAACATTAGGGAGAAACCGTCCTCATCCTTGTTCCCATGTCCCGAGAAGTAGAAGATGGCCAAATCCTTCTTTGACACTTTATCTTGTAGTTCCTGAATCCTGGAAATCAAGGAGGCAAGAGACACTTTTTCATCGAACAATACTGTATGCTCCGTTCTTCCCAGAACCGGTAAAACACCGTTCAGTTCGAGCAGATCTGCCATATCGCGTGCATCATTGGCGGGAGAAAGCAGATTGTTTCCCGGTGATGAAATGAATCTTCCAACGCCGGCGCATGTGACATACAGGTTGTTGATGACCAGAGCATTCTCGTGAGTCGCAGGGGGGAGCCAGCCCTTCTTCGCAGTAGAAACAGCCAATTCAATTATTTGAAAGTTTGGATTGGTCTTTATGATTAGGATTCCACCATCTTTGTCCGGGTAGTGAATGGGGTTGGAATAACGGGTATCGTCTATGAAAACCTCTATAGAATATGGGCCGTAAACGACAGGATTGTAGTCGGACAATCGATATCGGATGACTAGATTACCATCGTCGTCAGACTGAACAGCATCAATGCGGACTACATCTTCCAGGGAAGTCGAACGGCGGACCGCAATCTGAGAAACATTCTCGTCATACAATTGTCTGACAATCTCCTTAATGGCGTTAGGCCTGCAATATACCTTCCTATTGTCCTTGGGTTTTTTGGTATCGATTTTAGAATAAGTCTGGTACCTCCATTCAAGCATGTTCCCAGCCTTAGTGCTGCTTTGGTCATATTTCCCGTCCGGAGACCAAATGACCCACTCTCCATCTTTTGATATGAATAAAGCCAGTTCTTCTTCACCGGTCTCTACGTTGTACCACCGGAGGGTACCATCTTCCAAACTAATAAGGAAATGACGATTATTGACCCAAGGGTACATCCTATGAACCGATGCAGGAAGCACATTATGAATGTGTAACCGGTTCCATTCCCTGAGCATAGGCACTTCATTATCGTCATCGATATAAAACAAATGCCCGGGGATGCCCAAGTTTGTGTGAATCCATGCTGTCGAGATTGAATCACCGCGTTCGCCGGTCCACGCTTTAAAATACACTGTCGACTTGACTTCTTGTTTTTGCTGTTCGAGAGGTCTGGACAAATCGTTCTCCAAGGGTGTAAGCAGCAAATCTTTGCTGAACTCCCAGCCTGTCTGGCCAGCATATCTGACATACAACCTGCCGGCATCCCGAGTGACGATTGGTGCGGGACTCGACCTATACAGGAACAGAGAATCAGGAATGGAACCCTCTTGATCTGAATCCAAGGAATAAGATGAATTAATCCTTCTCAACATCCCACTGAAAGCCCTTTTGTGGGCCCCTTTTGCAGGCACTGTTTTTACCCTTCCTCCTACGGCCGTAATGATGCTGTCAGGCTCACTTAACAGTAAAGTCTCTTCATGATACCCATCTGGGAGAAGGTCCCTTCTCTTTCCGCCATCATATAGATTCATCGAAAAAAGGAAACGGCTCCCGCCAAAGAGGTAAGCATAGTTATTGTCTTCGCTAAACCGGACACGATTGACCATTTTCCGTTTGAAGACATTGGTGACACGTCTTTTGTCAAGCAATTCCCTTTCTGCAAAATGAACATTGCTATACCTGCGAATGCGGAATCGATAATAGAACAGATCCGTAAACAAAACGAGTTCATTGTGGTCCAGAAACCGTCCAGCCAGAATCTCTTCGTCATCGAAGGTCATTTCACTAATCAGGCGCATCGAAGCCGTATCGAAAAGCAGGGCCTTCTCACCGCTAGTGGTAACAAGCACTGTCGACAGATCGGAAGAGAGTTCGAAGTCCAATACACAATGTGGGCCAACGCTAATTCGGTCGACAATGGCACCATTAGGCCAGTCGATAACGTAGAAGCAGAAGTCAGTCGTGACGTTTTCCGGCAAGTTCGGGTAAATGGATCCGTTCTTCCCATATGTGACTTTCGCGACCCGATCAATGCTCCATTGCTGTTGCTTGAACTCGTAGTCGAATCCTGAATCATCTGCGACGAGAACAATGCGACGGTTCAAGATGCAGCATATACCAAGGCGGCTGCTGTTTCCTCTCATCTCGGGCATGTTGATGCTTCTGAGGAACTCGCCGGAAGGATACTTCCAGATCTTAAGAGTCCTGTCCTCTGAAACCGTCGCAATGAGGCTGTCTGTCTTAGAAATAGCCTTGTACTGAATGGATCCGACGTGTTTACCCAGCGTTAGGCCAACCGTCGGATATGACTGCGCTGAAAGAACGACTCTCCCGGATGCAGCCAATGAAACAAGAAGAATACAATATGAAAGAAAACGTCTCATTAGCTGGTTTTTCTTTTGGAGCAAGAACGTTGATATATATCGGCCAGTTCCCCTGTTGCCGGGGCCCATAGGATTACTAGAGCGACAATACAGAAAAACAGAAAGTACTCATCTGCAGAAGGTGAGAGAGCCTTGCCGAAGAAATACAGGCATACAGCACTTACGGCCTGCAAGCAGTTTCCATAGCTTCGGACAAAACGGAAGAAAGGTTTCTTACAAAAATGTATCAGGATGAATATAAGAAGCATAAATAAATATACGAGCGCTCCGAAGGGATATCGGAATCTGTCGAGAATTCCACGCGTTAGTTCATTCTCTCCCACCGTTAATGTAGCAGTTCCAATGACCTTGGCCCCATGCATAGTAAAATGCCTGACATCTCGCACAGGGGTAGCCAGGAGATCGTTCTCTACATACTTTCCAATGATGACAATCTTGTCATGCGCCACCTTCCCCCAAGCTACCCTATACGTCGAATCGCCCGTGATGTCCTCCATCAATCTGATGTCGGTAGAAAGCGGTTTTAGGTCGTAATTGATGAACCGACGTTTTGACGAGAGAGACCCTGGTTCCTGAGAAGATCCTACCGTCCAAAGTCTAATCCAGAAAGGAAAGATTTTCGTCTCACCGACGGTCTGGGCAGAACCAAGATAACGTGCTTCGTTTGCTTTTGTGCCGAAACTGACATAGCCCAATTTGTCGTATGACTCGGGCGTCAAACCCAGTGGATATTCAAACCCAACATCCGCAAAAAGATCGTATTTGAGGACGATATTATCATAGCGCAAAATAGTTGCTAGCAAGATGGAATCAGTAACGGGGTCTCCGGGCTCTTCCAAATCGAAATCCAGTCCGACGGCGCGTGGTTTGAACTTCATCAGCGAATCGATGATGGCAGGCAAGACGGACCTTTCCTTGACCGTCTTGTCCGCCCAGTCCAAGTTCCATACCTGTACTTCATCGGAATGGATGAGCGCCGGTCTTAAAGGAGCACCTGGATTGTTCGCATGGAACCTGTCGCCCAAAAAACCTTCCAAATAATCCCGGATGTATCCATTGAATGTGACCAAAGCAATACTCGATCCAACGAGCAGCGTCAGAACAATGGCATAGGTGAAGATGTGCAAGCCCCTTGAATAGTGATGACTACTCATACGCATATGGTTAAAACCTTATTCCGACAAGCAGTTTCGTACAGGTATAATCCTTCCAGCAATATCGCAATATCATGGTGTCGGAATCAGAAGAACTAGAATGGAACTCACCATTAGCTTCCACCACGGTATAAAGAAAAGGAAGCTCGGCTTGCAGAGCGAAATAAAAAGTGACCCCTTTCCCGGGGAATCCGCAACCAATCTCGAAAAGATGATGGAAAGGAGAGATCTTCATGCCCTCTATTCCCATCATCCTTCGAGCTCCCCTGTCATCTTCTGGAAGCTTATAGAACTGCCATTGGACATGCGAGCCAAGATACGGATACATGTAATGACGGATTTTCCTGATATTGTTAAAACGCATCTCGAGACCAGCCTGCAAAACGAACGCATCACGGATTGCATTTCCTTCCCGGGTACCGTAATTCGGAATCGAATACTCCAACAGATACGACCTACGAGCATAACCGAGTCCGAGACAAACGAGGGTGGGAGGATCTATGGATAGAAAACGGAACGAGTTCCTCAGCATAATCGAGCTTTCTTGTGCATTCTGGTCACCAAAATTGACGCTTGTCGTCAGCGCCAGGCTAGGTTGATATCTGAAAACAAACTGCGCATGAGAAGGGGAAAAAGCAAAGATGAGAGCCAAACACAGACCTACTTTAAAACAAGTGGTCGATATGTATTCGGTAATCATATACACGCAGATTATAAAGTATACAAAAGTAAAGAAATTAAATTAATTACCAATGCTTCCATTCCACAAACAGGATGTTCAACCTTGCGTGTGAGAGTGATTGGCGCTAGTGTAGGTGTTGACATCTGTCAAGGCCGTTTTCAAGATGTCCAGATTCAAAGCGGCCTCAAGCCGGGCGATTGTCTCCAGCGTCATGTTGGAACTGCCCTTCAGCAGGTTTGAAACATATTGCTGCGTACAACCCATCCGGCGAGCCAATTCCGCCTGCGTAACAGACTGCTCGTCCATCCCGCGGAGTACCTGCAGGGTGATATACCGGGAATAGGTCAACCAGAACTCGTTATCCTTACGCCATTGTGCACCCACGCGCCAATGGAAAGGGTTCCCCGACCGGTGTGACTCCAAGAATTCAATTGCCTTGCTCATTGTCGATGTAATCGTTATGAAAACTCTTTCGCAAAGATAAAACAATATTTATATTGTACAATATTCATATTGAGATTTTGACTGAACCGTTTAGGAGAAAGACAATAAAAATACCCGCGGCATCACTGCCGCAGGCGGAATTCAGATTTCAGCGACTCGCGTAGGCGGGAAGGCGCTTGAGCGGCGAACTCGCTCAGTTAGCCCCGCAAGCGGGTCTAACTAGCGCTCAAACAGATGCCGTCATCCCCTGCGGGGACCGCACCTTCCCGCCTGCTCGTTAGCAGCTGAAATCTGAATTCCGCCTGCGTCAGCGACGCCGCGGAAAACCATTATTAACAGCTAGTCTACTGATACTTTTTGAAGTTGTACTTCTCCCGCAGCACGGCCTTCACCGCATCATCCTGATTGGTAAAGTAAGCCTTGAATCCCGGGCAGAAATTGATATGCCACCGCCAGAAGCGGCCAAGGAAAGACTTGGGGTTCTTTTCGTAATGCGCTCTAAGTTTGCATTCTTCGCAGGGGTATTTGTCCATGGTATCAGTTTTTAATAATCACAAAGCTATTTTGACGAGGAATCCTTTTTCTTGCACCAGGTCAAGATGAGGACATAATTCATGATCAGCGCCAAGAACATCAACACGATGAAAACTGCATCATGATCACGATCCACTAAAAGCGTAAGCATGCCAAACAAGCTGACAAGGACTAAGCAAACACCGTGGGCAACCTTGAATCTGCCCATATCGTAATCCAGATAGTTGCGTCCACATTGCCGATAGTACCACCGCATATATTTCTCTCCCATGAAGAAATATAAAACAATGGCCCATACAATCATTCCGGCTAATATGTAAATCATAGGCTGTAAAAGAAGGTTTTTGTGTTGTTCCAAATACAAAGATAACAAAAAAAGTCAGCCTGGGACGCTGACTTTCTATTCGCAACTAGTTTTACCCCAAATGGCCTCACGCAGTTGTTTCAAGGCTTCATTGGCCCACTCTCTGTCCTGACCAGCGGGGATATGGACGACCTGGCCGTCGGAGAGAACCAGCAGGAAGTGGTAGGCTCCAGGGATGTATGGATTCGAGACATTGGTCATAGACACATCGGTAATCATGTCCAATGGTATCTGCTTGTCACCGTAAACGATAACGCTCTCTTTCCGGTAAAGCAGGATGGACCCTTCCGGCTCGTTGGCTTTGGTTGGGTTGACGACGATCAGGTCATCCGGTTCTTGCGGAAGCCGCGCGGGCTCGGTAAAGATTTCCGGTTCATCGGCGACATCCTCATCAGGTAGTACACGAGGCTGGCGCTTTTTCAGGACAATGAGGTTACAGATGCCATACACCACGCATGCCACGCCCAGGATTAGCGTCTGCCAGAAGCCGTCTTTTTCAGCGCGCCCGAGAAGAATGCTCAGGACCACCAGAATTAGGCCAATCACCAGAAGGAACACAGCCACAATAGCCAAAGATATGCGGCCACCTTTTGTGTCGTAGATGAAGTCACGTTTTAGCATAAACAATAATCGTTAATAGAAGCCCTGATTCTATTGAGTAAGCACGATTATCATCGAGGTGATAATCAATTCATTATAACATTCCTAAAGCCATTTTCAGAGAGTCGTCTATGTCCTAGGTGATACTGTACGAAAGAAGAACAGCGTTTATTCAAATGGCTGGTTTTCATGAACTGAAAATAGGTAATACTCTCCGTCATCAGATATTGTAACTCTCTCGACATAATACGTCTTATCTCCATCCACTTCGATTGTTAATACGTAATCAGCCCCGTCCTCGCTGTCTATAAAATCATCGAGATCTTCTTTCCGAAGAGGTATCACATCCTTGATAGTCCTTCCACCAGAATCGACTGAAATACCAGTTAGTTGATTAATGCAGCCAGTAATCTTAATGTCAGCATTTGCCTTAGCCTCGGTAACGGAGGGAAGGTGTTTCTTTAAATACTTTTGAAGGCCGGGATCACAGGCATAAACATAACAGCCTCTAATTCCTCGTTCCATCATCACCTTATATGCCCGAATGGTCAACTCCAGAAGCTCGGGTATATTTTTGGTCTTTACACCCGAATCATAAATGCTTCTCTTATTAATCGTGAAACCACTGGTTGGATTATATTTGATTTCAGGACCAAAAATAACTCCAACATAGTTTAGGTCAAAGCCCTGCACCGTGTGAACGCATCCAATCTCATCACGATCGGCATCGAATATAAAATTACCGTTCGTCACATTCCAAAAATAGTCGTGCCCACCAATGTGGATATCCCAATTACTCTTGGGCAGAGTTTTAATCTGCTTTCGGTTCTTATCCTTGGTTTTCCACTTCCAACCATATCCCGCCACAACTCTGCTTAGACCACACTTTTTGCCATTTATGTCAGAGACCATTTGATCCACGTCATCGTAAAGCCTTAAATCATAACCTTTCCATGGAGGAAGAGGCGTGCTAGATTTAATAGCGTCTTCAAAAAGAGCATCTAGGAATTCAACATATTGACTGCCTGCCTTACAGCGCATTTGCATCTTTAAAGTATATGTGATTGAATATGCTTTTGAAGAGACATTTGCATTAAAAGCTTTGGGAGTTATTGATTGGTGGCATCGAACCTTTTGATTCTTGTCATATACAAAGACGCAATTGCTCGTTTTTGCAACAATCCAGTCCAACTCTGTCGGCGGATTCGGCATCCCTTTAGTGTATATGATGCCCAATGCATTATAGCATGCATTCTTGTAAGGATCCTTATTAGCACCGAATTTATTAATGGTCCCTAGACGATGGGCCTCATCTACAAAAATAACATCAAATTTATCAGTATAGTTTGCGACCTCTGTTGCTGTTTTAACAATATCAGGATCTCCACAAACGGCTTTGATGACGGTTTTAAATGGTTTCAGAAGTTCGCTTAGCGGAACAACGTAGGCTACCTTTAGTCCAGAAGGGCATGCCGCTCTGATTCTCGCAGCCCTCGCAATATCTTTTTCCTTTCGTTCAAAATCAGCAATGGCAGAATCGCTGCTATCGTCATCCAAAACTGGGGCGGACGATGCTGGTATTGCGATGGGTGTGGCACTGGGTAGAGGAGTTGAAATCTTTGAAAGCCGAATTAGTTCCGAAAGGACTTTTATCAAAACCACAGTTTTTCCTGTGCCGGCGCTACCTTCAATAATAGCATTGAATCTGGTTTTATTTGAGAGTGAGTCAATTAGCTTGTCCACAATTTCGTCACATACCTTGACTTGCTCTGAAGTTAACGCAGTATAAGGTGAATACTTGAAAAGATTGCTGTTTCGAACATCTTCAAAAGCATCTTTCGCCATATTAATAGAGGGAGAACGAAGTAAATTCCAAATCTCCTTAAGGCTGGTGTAGTAAGAATCGCGTTGGAAGTATTGATGTTGAGACGATTGACCATCATTTCTGTTCTGTAAAATGTAATTAGAGCCATCCGCTCCAAACATCCTGATCAACTCTTGTTCAATATCCAGGATGGCTGATTTATTGAATGTTTCATCAAAAACAATATCAGCCTCATTGAGTTTGATTCTTTCACCGAAGTTCTTGTTGGAGAAAGAAAAATGCTCTTTCATCCTTCGAGATGCACTTGTGGATTCTCCAATATATAAGAGCTTCTCGTGTGAGCCGGATGGAGTTAGATAATTCTCATTATGCAATAAGTATACAACGGGCCAGTTTTCACCCAGTGGCGTAGATTCTACGCTTGAAATAAAAGCATTAAGATTACTGGAATTAATCTTAAAGCGCTTGATAGAACGCCTTGTTAACGATGGTAAGAAGGGCATATTCGTTCATTTAGAGTTCATTATACTTCTTAGCACTGCCTTTCGCCTTATCAACAGGATACTTAGCCGCATTCTTACGAATCTTCTCCAGCATAATCTCCTTGATATCAAGATTATACTTATCAGCCATCTGGAAGGCATAATTGAGAACATCGGCCAACTCTTCCCGGACCTTATCTGGATTCACGTCCGCAGGGGCCTTCCAAAGAAACGCCTCCAAAAGCTCAGAAGCCTCAACAGAGAGGCCAATGGCCAAGTCCTTTCCATTATGGAACTGATCCCAGTCCCGTTCCTGGTTAAACACACGTAGTTCTTCCAGAATCTGTTCAATATCTGTCATAGCAAAAAGGGTTTCATACAAAGTTAATCTTTTTTAGCTTATTCTGGCCATATTGGTCCATGTCCTCAACATTTGCAATAGGTATTTTTTTAGTGATAGTATTGGTTTTTCGCGATTATGGTTGACGATGAATGTGCCCAAACACGGCACTCGTCATACACGCGCCTCATGCTTGGTTCTGAACTCAATCCGAGTCACTTCCTGCTCATCGAATTACGTGCACCGCTCCATCATCCGACCTTCTAATTACACCTTGCCGAATAACAATTCTTTCCATCCAGCGCCCCGGACAAGGCTTTCGGAACACCGCTGGTGCAGGCGGAATTCAGCTTTCAGCTGCTTACGAGCAGGCGGGAAGGCGCGGTCCCCAGAGGGGATGACGGCGTGTGTTTGAGCGCTAGTTAGGCTCGCTTGCGAGACTAACTGAGCGAGTTCGCCGTCAAGCGCCTTCCCGCCTACGCGAGTCGCTGAAAGCTGTCATGGAGCCTGCGCCAGCGGTGTTCCGGCAGGATCGGCCTACGCTTACATCGACCTAAACCATACATCGACCTAAACATCGACCTTACCTGATCGCATTCCGGATATAGCGCTCGGCTCTATCATGCATCGCAGCAATGCTTAAGATTTCGTCCAGGAGTTCCTGCCGCTCCCGCGTGCTGGTATCCAAGGTCGTCAGGGCAAGTTCGGCGCGGTGGAGGTTGTGATGGAGGTCGTTCAGTTTCACCTGGATGGCGGTTTCGTTGCGGGAGAGGACGATCCGTTTCACATAGTCCTCGTAGGTCATTTCGGGTCGATGGGTCAACAGGTCCACGGCGGCGAGGACGTCCTCCTCGACCCCATCGGCCCGGAGGTCGTCGAGGGTGATGTCCGAGTCTTCCACCACGTCGTGCAGGAAGCCGGCCTTCTGTTCCAGGGTTTCTTGCCCATCAGGCCCACGGCCAGCACATGGGCCACGGCGGGATTCCCCACCATATCCTTCATCCCGTCGTGGGCATTGACGGCAATGCGGATGACATCTTCGATCGTAGTCATAAGCAAAAAAACAAACAGGTATCTCTCCCCGCAAAGTTCGCCCCTGTTTGTGCCAAACCGCGATACAATTACCCATGCTCTTGTTTGAAACGGCTGAAATTGCTACCTTTACCCCGCAGGAAAAAATCAAACTCGAGAACGATATGAGAACCGAACGCGACATACGGAATCAGATTGCCTATGCACATGAGAAAGGTGTTGAGGAAGGGATAGAATCCGAACGCGCCCGGATCGAGGAGAACCTGCGTCAGAAAGGATTTCCGGAGGAAGAAATCACCAAACTCTTGGAGAATCGTTCTTAGCAACGAAATTCTGCGTAATTTTCACACATTTTTCCATCTTGTGCGGCGGTTTGGCACAATGAGGCCGTACCTTTGCGGCAGAAATCGTTATATTTGCAACAAACACGTATGGACATGATGGACAAACACGCACTGAGAATCGACATTTTCAATTCGACCCTGGCAATGATCCGGCAGGGATGGTATCGGACACCTTCCGGAGAGAAGGTGGAACTGCCGGCCGCGGAGGAGGTGATGGAGGCGGCGGAGATGTATCGCGAGCCGTTTCATGTGATGATCGATCCGATGGAGCCGGTGACGACCGAGGTCCGGGTGGAGGACAAGGACTGTGTGCTGGCCGCGAAGGATCTCATCGACGCGGGCTATAATCCGGCGATGCTCAATCTGGCCGATCTCTACACCCCCGGCGGGCTGGTGGAATACGGCTCCGGCGCGCAGGAGGAGAACCTGTGCCGGCGCAGCAACCTGATCGTTTCGCTGTATCCGTTCTCGGCCGCCCGCATCCGGCAGTATCCGGACATCGGCCTGGTCTCGAAGGAGGAGCAATATCCGATGGATGAGCGCTTTGGCGGCATCTACAGCGGCGTGGTGACCTTCTTCCGCGGGCCCGAATCGAAAGGATACGAGATGGATGAAACGCCCTGCAACATCCCCGTCATCTCCGTCGCCGCCCTCAACGGACCCCGGATCGGGGCCGATGGCAGGATGCTCCCGGAAGAGACGGCCGTCACCCTGGACAAGATGCGAACCATCTTTCGGATCGGCATGGCCAACTTCCACGACGCCCTCGTCCTCTCCGCCCTGGGCTGCGGCGCCTTCGCGAACCCGCCCACGCACATCGCGCAACTCTTCCACCAGGTGATCGAGGAAGACGAGTTCCGCAACAAGTTCAAAATCATCGACTTCGCCATCCTCGACGGCTACCGCACCGGCCTCGCCCACAACCCCGAAGGGAATCTCAAGCCCTTCCAAAGGGAGTTCGGCTGCCTGTAAGTCAGGGACCAGGAACGGAATGGTGCAGGTGTCCCGAAAAATGATTATCTTCGTACAAGACTAAAAGCACGAACCATGTCCAGATCCAAAAAGAAAGGGACCGGCAGCAGCGAAGTGACCCGTCCCACCGCAAGTACCTCGGTATCCCGTTCTCCCAGTTCCACCCAGGCCCATGAGGTGACCAGCGGCCGGGTCGATGCGCCCGTCGGCAAGTGGCAGTACATCACCAACTCCGAGCCGGAGCATGAGATTACCGACCACCGCATCGACGCGCCGGCCGGCAAGTGGCAGTATATCACCGACAGCGCCAGCGAGATCGAAATTACCGACAAGGGCACATGCGGGATCTCCTATACCCTTGTCGTGAAAGATTTGGGACGGAAGTCGGCCGATGTGAAGAAGCTGCTGGGCGTCTCCGCGCGGTCCAATGTCAATATCCCCTACCGGATCAGCGGGAACGAAGGGTATAAAGCCTCCCTGATCGAGCTGGCAACGAAGCTGCTGCAGGCCGGCGCGGACATCGACTTCACGAAAGACATCCTCATCTCCTTCCCGCTGATCTAATCAGCCTGCCCCTCCTTCAGCCGCCCGCTCCTGCGCAGGGCCTCGTGAATGATCCACTGCAGTTGGCCGTTGGTGCTGCGGAACTCGTCCGCAGCCCAACGTTCCAAGGCTTCCATCGTCGCGGCATCGATCCGCAGGACGAAGCTTTTCACTGCATCCCTGGCCATATCAATAGATACTGCCGGAGTTCACCACGGGCTGGGCGGGCTCGTCGCCGCACAGGACCACGAGGAGGTTGCTCACCATGGCGGCCTTGC
>JAFYYM010000096.1 GCA_017557535.1 Bacteroidales bacterium
CCTCGGCAAGAGGTGACAGGAAGTATTACATCCTCAAGTTCAATACCCCCGAGTTCTGCCTCTCTGAGATTGAGATAACCTGGTATGACCTGGCCACCCGGGCCGGAATCACGATGATGCCGTCCCGCTTGATTGAGGTGGAAGGTATCAGCCACTTCCTGACAGAGCGGTTTGACCGTCGTGCCGGTGCGAAGGTGTTCACCCAGACACTTGCCGCTGTCAATCCGGAGGCTTATTGCTACGAGGATCTCTTCTCCACCTGCAGGCAGCTCTCCATCCCCCAAGATGAACTGAACGAACTTTATCTGCGAATGGTGTTCAACATCCTTTCCAACAACACGGACGACCACGCCAAGAATTTCTCCTTCATCATGGAGAAGGATGGTTCCTGGCACCTCTCTCCGGCTTACGACCTCTGCTTCATCTTGAAGACAGCGACAGCCCCGGAAAAGCGTCACGAATTCTCCGTACGGGGGAAGCTCGAGGATATAACCACTGCAGACCTGCTGGCTTTCGCTGCCCAGAACGACATCAAGAATCCCGCGAAATACATCGACAAGGTGAAAGAAGCGCTCAAGGGCTTCCGGTCTTTGGCTTCAGCAAACGGTGTCGCCCCTCTCTTCGTCGACATCATAGAGTCACGGCTGCGCGAACTCTCTCCGGATGTCTTTGAACCGGCTGTCGCCACTTCGGATTTGATCCGGTTCGAGATGACCGACTCGGGTAACATCCATCTTTATGCGATGATCGACGGCCAGGAAAAGAGGCGTGTCTTTACGAAGAAAAGCGAACAGTATGAGGCCGTTCTGGGTGCCATGAAGAGACCTCTTTCGAAAAAGGATAAGGAAGAGATTCTGGGAAGGTACTTCAACTCTTAGTCTGATTCCCTAATGGCGCCCAGACAATGGATTCTGACCACGCGGTTGGGGTCGGTTTCCGCGAGGTGGCGCAGTTGTTCGAGGTAGGGCTTGACAAAATCGGGCCAGCGCTTGCCCAGGACGCGGAAGATCTCGGGGGCCTCCATCCGCACTTTATCATCAGCGTCGTGCAGCAGCTTCGAAAACACGGGCATGTGATCCTGATAAGGGTCCGGGGTATTCGTGGCGATATTCTCCGACGCCCAGATGAAGGCCTGCCTTACGCTCGCCGCTTTGTCCTCTGCGAAACGGAACAGCCCTGCCCAGTACGGCTCTATTGACCCGTAGCAGCTCCGGCCGATCCTGCCGAGAGCATTGACGGCGCGTTCCCGCAGCAGCGGCTCCCCGCAGTCGAGAAATGCAGCGACTGCCGCGACATGGTCTTTGATGGAAAGCGGAAACGCGAGTCCCATCTCCCCAAGCAACCAAAGCGCCTTGGCCTGGATCTTCACCGAATCGGATGCGAGGAGTGACGCAACGTAGGGGATGCTTTCTTCCCATCGTTCCTTGCCCTTGGTCAGTTCTCCGAGGCTCTTGTATAACTCCGATTCAGTCATACAAATCAGAATTTACTCGTCCGATAGTTTCTTAAGATTCAAACAGTATAGACCGATAATGACAAAAATGGCCAAGCCATTTAGCACTATGACGGCGGTTTTGGGCAAAGAGATAACATGAAAAGCATTGATTAATCCGAGAATAGCCCAAAGCAAGATGAATGCGATACCAATGTTCATCATTCTCTTTATCCTCTTTTTCTTTTCCATGACAAATTCAAATCTCGATATATCGGTGTGAAGATAGACACATTTCTCCGCATCTCCAAAGATCTGGTGCGACAACGGTGCGACAAAATTGCACAAAAAATGGTCTACAGATACCTGTAGGCCATTTTTGTGCGGAGAGGACGAGAATCGTAAACCAAGTACAACACCCTTCGTAAACCCTTGCAGGAGTGCTTTCTATTGCGTATCTTTGCAAACGGGTTCGCTCACCTTTGAGCATTTTTGGGCCATTTTTGGGCCACGATTTTTAACA
>JAFYYM010000097.1 GCA_017557535.1 Bacteroidales bacterium
GTTCTCGTCGGCATAATAGCCGCTCATCGCAATCAGGCCAAGAGCCGAAAGAAGCAGGCTCAGCAGCATGAACAGCCTGACCAGCGACAGCCTGTCCCTCACTTCTGAAAGCTGCTCTGAGATGATCGAAGGAATGTAATCGAACATATAGGGCTTGTCCTCGATCCCGTTCCGCTCGACGCAAAGATTCCTGTATAAACCATAAAGACTCTTCCGGGCTTCCTTCTTATCCCCCATCGTCTCGATCAGCAGGCCATATTGCTCCTCGGAACGACCTATTCTCACATAACTTCCGGTTCCGGAGTCGTACCTCAGCACATCGTTAGGGGCGAAGTCCCCGATGATTCCTCCGATAGAGCGGCCCATGATGTGATGTTGCCCGAGATCCTCGGTGTTCCTGTCCACCCCGAAGCGTGTCATCTCCTTCTCCGAGATCCACACCGTACCGACGGCAGGCTCCTCAAACTTCTCCTTGATGTCAAACCCGAACATGTCAAAAGCCGCGGCATCGCAATTGAGAACCGCCAGGGTCAGTAGTTTGCCTTCGCTGTCCTCGGTGACCATTTCCTCGACCAATCCGGGAAAATAGGTGCTGTGTCCGATCCTGCTGACGCAGGGCAGGGACGCCGCTTTTTCCTTGAAAGCCGCCGCAAGTCCGGGGTCAGTCAACTGGACATAGAAATCATTCTCCACATCGGCGCCAAGCGGACGGTTAACCATGTGTGAGACTTGAAGACTCATTATGATTGCCAGCGCCAGGAGTATTACCGAGAACACATGCTGCAGGACAATGAAAACCTTGCTGAACACATGCTTATTCTTTGCCCGGAACTCTCCTTTAACAACGGAAATCGCTGGAAATCTGGCGCTTATCCAAGCTGGAAGGCTTCCCTGAATGAACGAGACGAGAATTATGAATATGGCATATACCGCCAACCATCCCGGCGAGTACCTGATCCGGACCGGCACGCTGCCCCCGATAATCCTGTTGAACCACGGCGAAAGCGCCTCGGCAAGAAGAACAGCGAGCATGAAGCAGTTGGTCGTGAACAGGACCGATTCAAGGATCCTGTTGCCGAACAGGCTCTCTTTTGATGCTCCCAGCACCCTTCTGGTCGCCATCTCCTTGGCCCGTTTACCGGTCATGGACACGCAAAGATTGATGTAATTGAATATCGCCGAGATGAGCAGGATTATCGTAATGAGCAAGATGATCCTGGTGTAGAAGCGGCTTCCGCTTTTAAGGCTCTGGTTGTTGGCTGGTGAGTACCAGATCTCATCGTACCTGACTAATCCGCTGTCTTCCAAGAAGTTCCTGGCTCCAAAAGCGTCGAAGGCCTTTGCTGCCAGGGAATCCGCCTTAACCTCGAGCTCCGCCCTGTCGGTCCCTTTCCTGACTTTCACAAACGGAATCACATCCAGCATGTGCGGCCTGTTTTTCCTGTTGGTGAGGTTCTCGATGCTGATAATCACATCCGGTTCCCCGAATATCGGATTAGGGGTGTCTTTGATGATAGCGCCAATGGTGTATTTCCCGTCGATAACCTTGCCGATGGCGACCGATTCGCCCCCGAGCAGGTTGGCGAAAGACCTGGAAATGATGGCGTTAGAGGCATCGTTCAGGGTTGCTGCGTTCCCCGTCTCGAAGTTGGCCGGGAATATGTCGAAAAAGTCTCCGCCGACCATGCACTCCTCAACATGGTATTTAGCTCCGTCAATGTCGATGGTGCTCTCTTCTTGTGACATCGCTTTCCAGAACATCGCCGCCTTCTCCACCTCGGGAATATCCTCTTTCGCTTGGAGAGCGGTTCCCCAGGAAAAGCCGACGCCGGAGCTTCCGCGCATCGACCTGTAGAATGTGTACACATCCTTGTAGTCAGGCACGTTCCTAGTCATCTGCCTTTGGAGCCAGACAAAATGTCCCGTAAGCAGCACAAAGGCCAGGCTCACGATGAGCCCGGCTGCCTCGATGGCCGTGTATAATTTATTTCGACTTAAGAACTTCAGGTAGCTTCTCATATTCTTGATTGAAATGTGCTATATTTGTAATGACACTATCTAAACTGATGAATTATGAAAGACGAAATCATTAACAAGCTGTCAGAAGAAATATTACCCGATTTCCTCCTGACTTCATGTTTGAGTTGACTCTTGAAGAAACAAAAAAACTGTTGTATTCTTCAAGATCACAATTTGTGACCTTGGAGAATACAGGAAGGGGATCAAATGTTAAATACAAACCTTTTGTGTTTACAGAGCAAGGTGTTGATATGCTATCCTCTGTATTGCGCAGCGAAACAGCAATACAAGCCAACATAGCCATCATGCGGGCGTTCGTCCGAGTTCGGGAGTATTTGTTAGCGGCCTCTTCCGTTGCTTTAGAATTGAATGAGCTTAGGGCTAGAGTTGACCTGCTGAAACAAGAGCAGGAAGAAAATCTGGAAGTAATGAACGACCTGTCCGAAGATCTTAGACAAGATATTGACAACCTATACTTGGCAATAGGCGAGCTCTCCTCAAAGATTGAGGGTAAAAACAATGAGCCGAGGCCCCGTATAGGTTTCAAATAATCTGTCATATTGAGCGTATCGAAGGATTTATTCCTTTTTGAGTTCGATTGCGGGGTTGGTGCGAGCGGCCCGGAGGGTCTGCCAGAGGACAGTTCCAAAGGCGATGGCCAGCGATATCACAATAGCCACCACGAATACCCAGCCGTAGCCTTCGGCCCTGTAGGCAAAGCGCTGCAGGTAGAGACGGGCTGCCCAGATAGCCAGAGGGATGCCGATCAGGCAAGCCCCGCCTACCAGGAGCATATAACTGCGGACCGTTCGCCAGGTTTCCTGCGAAACATCGGATCCGAAGACCTTGCGCACAGCAATCTGCTTGGTGTTTTCGTCGGCGAAATATGTGCTCATGGCAAGCAGGCCAAGCAAAGAGATGAGTACTGCCAGCACGGCGAAGAGTTCCACAAGACGCAAGGTCCTTTGCACAGGTGCAAGCATTTTGCGATTGATATCCTTGATGAAGCCATAGCGCCATGCGGGTTCTTCCACGCCGGAGGTCTCCAGACGGAATTCCCGGTAGGCCTGCCGAATAGCCTCATCATAAGCTTTATCTTCTCCGGTCGTACCAATCAACAGGCAGTTTGAATAGAAAAGTTCTTCGATGCGGGTAACGATGACTCCGCCATTGGGATTCTGATTGCTCTCCGACGCTGGACGGGTGGGATAATCCGTCACCACGCCTCCGATGAACTCCGGCTGGGCGTGATTCACATTGATTCTCCGCGGGAATACAGTGGAAGTATCTGATACAGCTGCCGCATTGAAGGCACTCCGGCTCATCCAGAGCGAATGCACCAACGGATGGCCGAAGTCTTCCTCCACTTCCAGCCCAAGCAGTTGAAAATAGGTGGAGTCGCATACAATGACGGGCATATCGACGTGATGTTCTTCGTCCACCCTTATGCCCATCGTCATGTTGATTAGCCCGGGGATACCACGACCCACCCCCGCTTTTGTCACAAAGGGCAATTGTTCGACCTTATCTTTGAAAAGTTTCATCTGGTCCAGATTCTGTGCGGAATACTCAATGTAATAAAGGTTATCCGCAGCTGCATGCATTGGTCTTGTAAGCATATGACGCATCTGCACTTCCATTACCAACGCCATTGCGATCAGAAAGACTGAAAGGACATTCTGCACCACGATGAACACTTTGCTCATTACCATTTTGTTCCGGCGCCGGAGCGTGCCCTTGATAACATCGATGGGCTGATAGTGCGAGGCGGTAAAGGCCGGGAGCAGGCCGTTGATGATACCCAGGACAAGAATGCCGGCAATGTAGGCCAGAATATACCCCGGTGTCAGCATCAGCGAAAGCCGCACACTAGTGTCGCCGATACCCAGCATAAGTTCGTCCGGGTCGCTGGAGGAAACCAGGCTGTTCATCATCGGAACCAGCCAGTTTGCCAGTACAAGAGCCGCAACGAAGCAAACCGCTGTGAAAACGACCGATTCTCCGATGTACTTCCACAGGATGCCTGTCTTGTCAGCCCCCAGAAGGCGTCGAGTGGCCATTTCCTTGGCTCGTTTGCCCGTAAGTGCCAGGCTCAGGTTAACATAGTTGAAGACAGCCGATAAAAGCAGCAACAACACTACAACAGTAAGGAGACGCAACATCTGGAAGTTGCCCGTGCGGGTGAGCCCGTTGCTGCTACCGGTGAAAAAGAAGGCCTTGTCCATCCGGTAAGCACTCCAGGTATCCACTCTCTCCGCTCCCCAGGATGAGTCATAATTCTTGTGCAGCAAGTCTTCCACTTTGGCTTGTACATCTTCGAGGTTCGCATCCTCCCGTGCGCGGAACCAGGTTGTGTAGTTGCCGATACTGTTGAATTGCTTGCCCTGATCCACCGCCCAGGTGGCAGTGATATTCGTGATGATATCCGCAGGCATGAAGAATGCGCGGCCAAAATCGGCAAAGATGCCTTTGATTGTACGGTCTTCTTTATCCACCTTGAGGGTTTCGCCGATGGAGACGCCCACCTTCCGGGAGAAGGATTCGCTGATGAGAATGGCGTCCTTGCCGACAAAGTCTTCGAGGCTTCCTTCAAGGAGGCGATACTCCGGGAAAACGCTGAAATAATCGGCATCTGTCTCGAATCCGCTTCCCTGAAACGCCTCCTCGCCTTTTTGGATGACGGGCTGCCACAACATAGCCACATGCGTGGCGGCCTCCACCTCCGGGATATTCATCTCCAGTTCCTCCTTGTCCCAATAGGTCAGGCCCAGGAATTCGTCACTTCCCAGCACGAAGGTGCGTTTCCAGTTCGGAGACTCGTGAGCCACCTCATACTGCTGTACCACGTAGCTGCCAATTAGGATTACGAACGCCAGGCTCACGGCCAGCCCCACAGCCTCTATGACCGTGTATAACTTATTGCGGGAAAGGAACTTCAGAAAACTCTTCATTGGTTTTAATTAAAGCTCGTTCTTCACGTCGGAGACGATCTGGCCGTCGAAGAGGTCAATGGTCCTCTGGGCGACAGCCGCATCCTTCTGGCTGTGGGTCACCATCACGATGGTGGTGCCATCCTGGTTCAGCTCGGTGAGTAGATCCATAACCTCCTTGCCGTTCTTTGAATCAAGGTTACCGGTAGGCTCATCGGCGAGGATCAGCTTCGGACCTGCCACGACGGCGCGGGCGATGGCCACCCTCTGCTGCTGACCTCCGGAGAGCTGCTGCGGGAAGTGATTGGCCCTATGGCTGATAGCCATGCGTTTCATAATCTCGGTAACTTTGGCCTTTCGCTCGGAGGCGCTGATATTCAAGTAGCGGAGAGGAAGCTCAATATTCTCATAAACATTCAGTTCGTCGATCAGGTTGAAGCTCTGGAACACGAAACCGATGTTTCCCTTGCGGAACTTGGTGCGCTCCTTCTCTTTGAGCTGGCCGACCTCGGTGCCGAGAAGCTCATAGCTTCCGCTGGTCGGGTTGTCCAGCAGGCCGAGGATGTTCAGCAGGGTTGACTTGCCGCATCCGGAAGGGCCCATAATGGCGACGAATTCGCCGTCCTTGATTTCGAAAGTGACGCCGTTAAGGGCTGTGGTCTCGATCTCCTCAGTGCGGAAGATCTTGGAAAGGTTGGTAACTTTAATCATAATGTTTTGTATTTAAAAACTTAACTATTCATTTTTCAGCGAATCTACCGGGTTAGCGTTGGCTGAGCGCCAGCTCTGGAGGGTGACGACTCCAAAGGTGACCGCCGCCACGAAGGCAAGAGCCGCTATGAATATCCACAACGGCACAGGCGACTGATAGGCGAACCCTTTCCGCCAACTAGTGATGATCAGATATGCCACTGGCGAGGCGAAAAGGAAGCTTATTCCCGCCATAATCAAGTATTTCCGGTTGATCATTCCAAGGATGCTCTCCACAGTGGCACCATTGACACGGCGAACCGCTATTTCCTTGCGGAGGAACTGAGTCTCGAAGAATACCAGGCCGATTATGCCGATGATAGCGATGAGCAGGGCCACGAACGAGGCTATGGTGATGAGTTTTCCAAGCGACTCTTCCTCTTTGTACATATTCTCGATCCATTCGTCGAGATGGCGGACATTCACCTGGTCCGGCTCCCTGGTCTGGTCAAACTCGCAGACCGATTTCTTTATGAACTCGGAGACTTCCTTGAAGTCGGCTCCAGGCGCCATCCTGACATACATTGTGCTGAAGTCGCGCCACTGAGTCTTACCCCAGACCAAGAGCATAAGCGGTTCCATCGGATGCTGGAGACTCTTGAAATTGAAGTCCTTGACGATTCCGACAATCTCGGTTTTGTCCACATGGCCGCCAATCTGGCTTCCCAAATGGTACTGCGGGAATTTCTGGATAAAGTTCTCGTTGGCGATGAAAACACCGGTCTCAGTCTGGTTGTCAGAAGCCTGGAAATCACGACCTTCCAAGATCTGGAGGTCAAAGAACCTCAGGAAGTCATCAGTGACCGGAAGCACCTCGAAGAAGACCTGTTTCCCGTCGTCGCCCGTACGGCCCCAGCCCATCTTCTGGTTGGAGACAATCATGTTGTCAGAGAAAGTCGCCGCCTCAATCGAGGGGTTCTGCAACAGTTTGGATTCCAACGCTTCATGCTGACCTCCGGCGTAATACCCGCACCAGATTTGCAAAACTCTGGCCTGATCGAATCCCATGTCCTTGCGGATCATATACTTGGTCTGGACCGAGACGTAAAGCGCCATGATTATGAATATGAACGACAGCACGAACTGGAGCGCCACCAGGGCGTTTCTCAATGCGCGTCCCTTGACGCTTGTCCCGTAGGAGCCTTTCAGAACAAGGGCGGCTGGTTGCGAGGTGGAATACAACGCCGGGGCTATTCCGGCCACGACAGCGGAGACCAAAGCCACGCAAAGGGTCAGGGCGAGTATTGCTGGAATATCATTGAGCTTCAGGGAATCAGAGACGTAGGATGCCCAGGATGTCCCTGAGACAATGTGAACGGCCAGACAAGCGACTCCGAATGCCGCCAGGGCAATCAGTCCTGCGTGGGCGAGTTGACGGCCGATGAGGGACCCTCTGCCCTCACCAAGAACCTTCCTGGTGTTGATGTTCTTAATCCTGAAAGGGATCTCGGCAAAGGCGAAGTTGATGAAGTTGATTATGGCAATAAGAATCAGCAGGATGGCGATAGCCGCCAAAGTGATGGTAATGGCTTTGTTGGCGCTGGAAACATCAGCCTTCACATCCCTTTCAAAATGGGCGTCGTGGATTTGTGAAATCCTGAATCCTTTGCGCGATTCTACCTGGGTCTCTTCATCGGACGATATGTATTCCTTGAGAGCGGTATAAATCGCATCCTCTGTCTCCTTAGCCAGAGAAGGATCTTTCAACTTGAGGAAAGAACCGTAAGACCATTCGCTAAATTCCTCCAGATTATTGTCCCCGATGTTCGCGATAATCCCGCAATGCATACTGTAGTTGCGCGGCGTATTCTTGAATACACCAATAATACGGGAGGAGATGTCACCGGTCTGAAGCGTCTTTCCAATGGCGCTTTCTTCCCCGAATATCATTTCGGCGAAGGTCTCATTCAAAACGGCGTTACCTGGGACGGTGAAGTCCTTGGCCGAACCTTCCACCCACTCGAAAGGGAATACCGAGAACATGGTGCTATCCACAAAAACAGCAGGAATGGTTATGGCTGATTCCTTGTCGCCCTCCTTGTAGAATATCTGATTCCCTTGGTCTGATATCGTACCCACGGCTTCGATATTCGGGTTGGCATCACGGGCCCTTTCGATGAACGGCCGGCTGATATGTGTGCTGAAAAGCCCCTCATCGATCCAGTTGTTTTCCATCCGGAACACCTTCTCGTGGCCCTCGAAGTTCTTATTGTAAGAAGTGTCCCAGTGCACCTGCACCATCAGGATCATCGCCGCCGCTAGAGCGACCCCCATCCCGATGACGTTAATCACCGTCGAAACCCCTGTCTTTCTGAATACTTTCATAGCTTAGAATACTAACACGTCACTGTCGCCGTAAGTGTCATAGCCGGAGGTGATGACTTTCTCGCCGGGCTCAAGACCTTCCAGAACCTCGTAATATTGAGGGTTTTGGCGTCCGATGCGTATCTCTCTCTTGACGGCCTTGTTGCCATCCTTGTTAACCACATATATCCATTTTCCTCCAGTCTTCTGGTAGAAGGTTCCGCGAGGGATGATGACCGCCTCCTCAGGCTGCCCGAGCTGGAGGTTCAGGTAATATGTCTGCCCGGCCCTGATGTTGTCCGGCTGCTCGCCCTCAAACTTAAAATCGGCTTTAAACTTGCCGTCACGCACCTCGGGATAAACCTTGCGGATGCTGGTGGCGTATGTCTCGCCCTGGCGCTCAAAGGTGGCCTCCAGGCCCGCGACAACACGGTCAATGTAATGCTCATCTATCTGAGCCTCAACCTTGTAGGTTCCAACGGAGTTAATCTGTCCGATCTTGGCCCCGCTGGCGATTGTCTGGCCAAGGACCACATCCAACAGTCCAAGCTCGCCGTCAATTGGAGCTTTCACGATAAGGTTCCCCTTACGCTTGCGGATCATCTGCATATTCAGAAGCATATTCTCAAGACTCTCCTCCATCCTGTCCACCTGCGTACCACGGTATAGGCTGTCCTGGCGGGAACGCTCACGGATAAGGTCATATTTCTTGAGCGAGAGCTCGTAGTCCTCCTTAGCCTTCAAGTAGTCCTCACGGGCGATCAGCTTGTCCTCATAGAGGGCTTTCTGCTGCTCGTAGGCCCTACGGAGTTTCTCCACGTTTGTACCGTACTCAAGCTCGTTCTGACGCACGTCCAGCTTCTGCTGCTCCATCTGTATCTGCGTGTTTCTCAGGATGTTCTCCTTCTCGGCAAGCTCGGCCTCGGCGTTCAGGATCTGCAGGTCCAGATTGTCGTTGGAAAGGATGAGGATAGGATCCCCGGCCTTGACCTTGGAGCCTTCCTCGATCAAGATTGTCTGGACCATTCCGCCTTCCTGGGAGGACAGCTGGATGGTGGTCATAGGCTGCACCCTTCCGCTGACACGGATGTAGTCGTTGAACTCACCTTTGACGGCAGCGCTGACGGTGAGCGTATCTTTGTCCACCCGCAGGGTCTTGTTGTTGGGACGGGCTATCAGATAGATGATGAATATTCCCAAAAGGGCACCCAACCACCACGGCAACGCCTTCTTAGTGAAAGCCACTCTCCAACCTGTTTTCTTCTCTAAAATCCTATCCATAGCATTGTGTTTTAATCTTGGTTGATATATTCCTCACCATTGTAGTAGCGGACCACCGCACTCTTGATGAGATATTTGTACAGCGAATTCATCTCGTCCGCTTTTGATTTCAGGTAGTTGTTGGTTGCGGTCTGAAGCTCCAAAGGAGAGATAAGCCCCTGCTCCATCTTCTTGAGATTGAGGTTGTAAGCCTCCTCTTGGACCTCAGACTTGTAGCGGGCCTGGTCGTATGCGGCCTCACTGCCGTCACGGTCCTGGATGGCCCTTCTGACCTCGCTCTCCACATCCCTGCGCTTCTGGTCAAATTCGGCTGTAGCTTTCGCCAAAGCGTTGCGCTGCTTCGCTATCCTTGACCGCTTCTGCATCTTTCCCCAGATCGGGATTGACATCGACATCTCGACATATTCTCCGCCGTTGTTCTTGAACTGGTCACGGAAAGGATTGGTCTGGGCGCCACGGTAGGTGTAATATGTCGTGCTCCAGCCGGCGTATAATCCAAGGGAAGGGAGAAGCTGCCCCTTTGTTGTGCTGAGCTCCCGCTTCGCGTTGAGCATCGTTCCCTCGGCGATTTTGATCTGTGGATTGTTCTCCAGCGCGAAGGCGACTATGGATTCGGCGGAGGGATTGCCGGTCGTAGCCGGCAATGACGACGAGCTGTCATGCCCGATTCGATCGGGCATCTTCGTATCCACCACCAGTTCCTCCTCGGGCGGCCAGAACATAAGGTCGCCGAGAGTGATCAGCTGATCCTTATAAGAGTTCCTCACATTGGTTAGGTCATATTTCCTGTCGGCCAGGTCAGCCTCCATCTGAACCACATCAGCGTGTCCTTTCTGCCCGAGCTCCTCCTGCCTTATAGCCTTCTTGAGCGCTAACTCGGCGGCTCCGACCTGCTCGTCGTAGATGTCCGCCAAACGCTTGTAATACACCACGTTGTAATATGCCTCCATCACGGCGAGGCAGATGTCAGCCTCGACTTGCTTCTCCTGAGATTCACTGATGGCGAGACCTGTCTTTGATATCTTGAGGTTGTTCACGGCCTGGAAGCCGTTGAAGAGATCGAAGCCGGCGCTGACGCTATAGCTGTTGTGGAATGAAGTCTGCGTGAAATAGGTGTTAGTCTGCGGGTCAATCGAACGTCCGAAGTTATAATAGGCGTATGTGCTACCGCTGAGAATCGGAGTGAAAGCCTGAAGCAGGGCGTCCCTGCGGGCTATTCTCGCATCGCCGGAAACGGCTTGCTGGATACGTGTCTTCGTGGAGTTTGAGATAGCGTACTCCATGCACTCTTTCAAGCTCATCACTTTTGAAGACTCCTGGGCCCTGGAGTTTTCCGTAGGCCCGAGAGTCATCACTAAATACACACAAATAAAAGCTATAAAAAGGGTTCTTCTTGTCATTTTCACTTTCGCTTTACATTTTCTATTAAAAAAAAGAACACTTACCGTGCCATTTAGGTTAATGTGTTGTTTTACAACTACTTCCGTAATAATGATGGGTGTAAAAAGTGTAAAGGGCTTTACACTTCCCTGTAAAGCCCTTTACACTTTTAATTTATGAACCAGAATCCTGGCTTACTTCTCCTTCGGATGCAGTTTCTTGTAAAGCTTGAGAGAGCTCAGCAAGCTTCCGAAATCATTCTTGCCGATATGGGTGGCACGAACGAGTGGCTGAGTGCCATCAGTGGGCAGACTGAACTCCATGACTTTGGTGACGAACTGCCTTCTAGTGACCTTGATAGGTATGATCTCATTGTTCGGATACGCCACGGCAAAGCAGCCTTCCAGCTCCATGGTTGATTTCCTGGGAGCTTTGTAAAAGTCCTTGATCTCCTGCATCTTCGCTATCGCCTCTTCAAGAGTGCCTCCGAGTGGGATAAACAACTCAAAGACAGGATCAAACTGAACCTGGATAATGTCAGTGCCGATTCCGAGATGCCCAAGAGAGAGATAGTACATGCGGGGATTCTCATCATTCATGTAGAAAACTTCCAACTCTGTGGTAAAGGCCTCATCGATTTCGGTCTCCACTTCCACAAGCTCAATCCTGGGACGGAGAACAGAGTTATTCTGTCCAAAAGAAAGAACTGTCACGCACACAAGAGCGAGAGATAATAAAACTTTTTTCATGCTACTTATAAAAAATTGGTTATCTGTATCTTATATTTCACGCAAAGATATCATTTTTCAAGAATTCTGCCAAACAGGTAAAACTTCTGATCGCCGAACCAGAGGACACCTCTGCTATTTTGGGCCGTATAGCTGGTGTAGAAAGAATTCCCTGTGTCCCTTGGGGAGAATATTCCCTTATCAGTGAACCATATCGGTTGATGAGCACCCTCAACGTATTCCCCGTCCAGTTTGTAAAGGGGACCACGGTTCTGATATGAAGTCAAACCATTGAAATCAAATGTGTTATGCACCAATAGGAAATATTTCCCGCTCCTTGCCTCGGGACCTTTATAATCATAGATAGGGCAAGGTGAGCAAGGCTGCAGAATCGCCTCTCCCCCGTCTTTCATCCGGAGAATCTCAGGCCTGCTCCAAGTCTCACCATCATCAGAACTTACCGACCAGATAGGATGCCCTATCGAGGTGCGCATGACCGCGAACAGCCGCCCGTCGGGAAGCCCTGTAACGCAGGCCTCCTCAACATTAAGCCCTTCCCTCGGCAAATAATCCTCGTCTCTCACAACCTTGGAGGCATCGAACGAGTCACCATCAGTGTTGAAGAAAGAAATATGAATATCCTTTATCTCCGGGTCTTCGTCAATGTTCTCATACCTCCAGAACTCCACACGGCTCTTTCCGTCAGTTCCATACCGGGAACAGCCAGCCAGATAGCGTCCGTCCTTCCCGAGGCGAAGAGGTCTTTGCCACATGCACCAAGTTGGAGGAATGGAAGGATCCTCAGGATCCGCCGCAAACCTTTGGGGGAAGGGTACGATATCGGGCTCGCTCCAGGTTTTTCCCCCGTCGTCTGAATAACGCCCACACATGATTCCACACAGGTGTTTCTTCACGGTGGTCTCCTGGTTCCACAGGCAGTAGAGCCGGCCGCTACGGCTGATCATCGGCTGCTGCCACGCTGCCACAGGCTTGGGGTCGGCAAGTGTGGCGGAACCCGCTATCAGGACCGGGTCAGTCCAAGTCTTACCGCCGTCAGCACTGCTGGCGTGGACGA
Organism: Bacteroidales bacterium; assembly: GCA_017557535.1. Lineage (GTDB taxonomy): Bacteria > Bacteroidota > Bacteroidia > Bacteroidales > UBA932 > Cryptobacteroides. Next base: position 12,468 of record JAFYYM010000097.1, read on the forward strand.
CATGCTCATCATTCGCGGCCTCAAATGATCCTTGCGTCCAGAACGCGTGAAGAAGGCCTCGCACATTATCCTCCAAGACATGGAAATGATCGTTGAAGGTGTCGCCTGTTTTAGATAAATCCCTCTTGGACTCGTCACGGGGCTGCTTTGGCACATATACAAGAAAGTCATGAGGGACGACGTCAATGTTGGACTCAGGATAAAGATAGTGCCAATAAAAATGCTCAGGCCAACGCTCCCGGAAGTCTTTGGTGTCACTGAAATGTCTCGCCAACGCCATGTCGGGATCGGGATATCGATGGCATGATTCAGGAGCTTTCGTGAATATTGTCCACTGGGATTGACCGGCGGTGTCCTGATTGGGAAATCCCACCCAGATGACGGTTCCTCTCTCCGGAGGGTAGGCTGGGTTCATCGTGAATACGGTCGTGAGGGCTGTGTCATCGGTTCTTGTGGAAGGTTCCGTGAGAAGTTTAGAAACATCCCTGCGATGAATCTTCTTTTCTGGCTTATTTGAAAAAGAACCTTCAACTGACGAGGGTGTAGCTGAATAAGCTTTGGCGAAATCAAACGCCCCGTCTCCCGCTGGGCTGTACCACCCCTTTCTTTTGGCATATCTGATCAAATCCTTGCTGCCCAGGAAATTCTCCGTATCTGACAGATCCACTTTCCTGATATTGAAACAATCCCTGATGACCATTATCTCATCGTCCTGGACCCTTTGAGCCACCCAACGTTTGCCCCCGACAACTGAGCATACCCATCCACCCTTGGAATCAGCTATCAGATAGGACCTTCCGTTCCCTTTGTATCCATGCCTACCAACCATGGCGCCGATGATTTCAACCGCTTCACGGGCGCTCCGAGCCTGATTGAACACCTTAGTCTGTATCTCATAATCGAACTTGCCACGGGCTTTATTCTCCCTGGAAGGAGTGTAGTTCGACACAAGGCAAACACCATATTCATTGATATAGCTGTCACCTATCTGACCTGGAAACTCAAACCAGAGTCCAGCCATACGGTCGGGCGCCGCAGGGACATTATAGATGTTAAGCATTTTTTCTCCAGGGATATCCTCATTATGCCCTAGATAGACATATCCGTCGGTGGTCGCCTTTGGCCCGGCGAGGATTCCGAAACTTAATACGGTAAGCAAGAGGAAGTGACTCATAGCCTCAAATATAATATTTTATATTAACTTTGGCGGGATTAGCCATGCCATCAAGATGGAGAAGAAGAACGGAAAGATACTGGTTGTGGACGATAACCTGGGGATTCGCCAGGCACTTAAAATCTTGTTGCCGATGTACTTCGAGGCGGTTGAGACTATTCCCTCCCCCTCGACACTGGTCTCCACTCTGGAGAGTTTCAGGCCTGATGTAGTGCTTCTTGACATGAACTTCAACACCAGCATAAACACCGGTAATGAAGGGTTATATTGGGCTGGGGAGATCAAGAAAATGGCTCCGGATGTGGAGGTGGTGTTATTCACCGCTTATGCGGATATACAACTGGCTGTGGAGGGGATGAAGCGGGGCGCCTTTGATTTCATAGTGAAGCCATGGGATAACGACAAACTGATTGAGGTGCTGACTGGGGCGAGGGATAAGGCCAGGAAGGCGATGGGCAGGGATGCCCGATCAAAGTCGGGCATGACGGGCTGCACGTCTGAAGTGACGGCTATGTTCTGGGGCACCTCAAAGCCCATGTTGGCTATCCGCAAGACCGTTGAGAAGATTGCTCCCACTGACGCCACAGTCCTAATCACGGGAGAGAACGGAACGGGAAAGGATGTGTTGGCCCGGGAGATTCACGCCCACAGCCTTAGGAGTGAGAAACCGATGGTGGCGGTGGATGCGGGCGCCATAACTGAGACCCTCTTTGAGAGCGAGCTATTCGGCCATGTCAAAGGAGCGTTCACCGATGCGCACACTGACCATGTGGGCAAGTTCGAGCAGGCGGACGGAGGAACATTGTTCCTCGATGAGATAGGCAATATTCCTTTACATCTTCAAGCGAAGTTGTTGAGAGTGATTCAGAATCGTAGTGTCGTCCGGGTAGGAGGCACCGAGGCCAGACCTGTGAATATACGCCTTATCTGCGCCACTAATATGGATCTGGGAGCGCTGGTTCGTGAAGGCAGGTTCCGTGAGGACCTGTATTACCGCATCAACACCGTACATATAGCCCTGCCACCTTTAAGGGAGCGTATCGAGGATATCGTCCCGCTGGCGGAGAGGTTCATAGACGAATTCTCCCTGAAATATCACCGTCAAATCTCAGGGCTGGACGACAGCGCCGCCGAAATCCTGAAGGGACAACGCTGGAGCGGCAATATACGAGAACTGCGGAACAGCATCGAGAAAGCGGTGATTTTGAGTGATTCAAAGATTCTTTCGGCAAAGGATATCCAGATAGATGCCCGATCACAGTCGGGCATGACAGGTGGTACGTCGGGCATGACAGCTATGCACCTGGGCATCCCTGGTCATTCCCGGCTTGACCGGGAATCCATGGCCAAAGAAGATGAGCAGATGGTCCGTGACGCCATGGAACGCGCTCGGGGCAACATTTCCGCCGCGGCGAAAATGCTTGGGGTAAGCCGGCCCACGCTATATGCGAAACTAAAGAAATACGGCCTTTGATGCCTGATCAGAGTCGGGCATGACAGACGTACACCTGACATGACATTATGGAAACTTGGCAAATCATATTGCTGGTAGCTATCGTCGCGATTATCGTGGCGGTGCTGGCCATAATCCGCACACGCCAGAAGGATATCAAGAAGGTGGCCTACATGATGGACGCCCTGGAAGACGGGGAACTGAATTTCCGCTTCCAGGACAAGAACAGGTTCAACCGGACGCTTAACCGCATCAGGACTATCTTCGAGAAGCAGCGTCAGCAGCATGAGCAGGATTCCTGGACCAAACTCATCCGGGTGCTTACCCATGAGATCATGAACACCGTCTCCCCGATCGCTTCCTTGTCCGACGCCCTTGCCAAGTCTGTGGATGAGAACGGCCATAGCGAACTTGACGTCAAGGCTGGACTAGAGACCATATCCGACTCCTCGAAGAACCTCATCGACTTTGTGAAGACCTATAGAGAACTCTCCGGAGTGGCAAAGCCAGTACGGAAGGCGCTGGTTCTGAATGATTTGATAAACAGTGTCATTGCCCTGAACAGCGAATATACGGCATCATGCGGCGCCGTCTGCTCTTATCGGCCCGAAGATGATGACCTGATGGTTTTCGCCGATGAGGGGCAGATTTCCCAGATATTCATAAACCTTATCAAGAACGCCCTGCAGGCTGGTGCGAAGCACATAGACATAACCGCCAAAATGGGCAAGGATGATGAGGTGATCGTCGATGTGGCCAATGATGGTGAGCCTATCCCTGCAAGCAGCCAGGAGCAGATTTTCATTCCTTTCTACACGACCAAGAAGGAAGGCTCCGGAATAGGGTTGTCAATATCACGTCAGATCATGCGCAACCACAACGGCAGTATCGAACTGACGCAAAGCGACGCCAGTCGGACTGTCTTCGAATTGATATTCAGGTAGTTATTAGGATATCTCTACCCTCAGGTCCTTTGCCAGGGTGAGTATTTTCTTTGATGTCTCAGTGCTTTTCAGAAGCTTTGTCCGAACCTGAAGGATCGCTTTCTCTTCAGCGACAATGAACGAGTCGATTTCTATCTTCTTCGCTTTCGCGGAATCCATGAACTCGAGAAGCCTCTCACTGGTGACCGGGGACAGGGAGACGGTAATTATACGCTCGCTGTATTTGCTAGTGATGAAATGCATGGCCTCAAGACAGATTATTGTAAAAAGCATGGCGGCCGTGGCTATGGCATACATGCCCGCTCCACAGGCCAAACCGATCGCCGCGGCTACCCAAAGACCAGCCGCGGTTGTGATGCCCCTGACCACATTTTTCTGGAAAATAATGACTCCCGCACCGATAAAACCGATACCTGACACAACCTGGGCCGCTACCCTGGCGTGGTCGAACTGACCCGTAAAGGCATACTGCGAGATAATCATGAACAAGGCACTGCCTAGCGCGACGATGAAATGGGTGCGGACCCCCGCCTCTTTTGCCCTGAACTCGCGCTCAAAACCAATCGCTCCGCCAAGAAGGCCGGCCACGAGAAGTCTTATTATGAAATTCCACTCTATTGTCATATCGTTATCGGTTTAAAATAATCCAGGAGTGATGTTGAGCCATTTTAGGACTGTCTGCCCGAACAGCAGGATGAGGAACCATGAGAAGGTCATCATCGTGATACCGTATTTGAAGGCATCAGTCTGGCTATATTGGTTTGTATTGTAAAGAAGCGCCGCCGGCTTGCTGTTGAAAGGAAGCACGTAGCAGTGCTCGATGAGCATGGCGACCGGGAGGGAAAGGCTCATGGGCATGAACCCGAACCTCTGTTCCACTCCGAGAGCGATCGGTACGAAAACCATAGTGCGGATAGTCTTGCTCTGGAACACCAGTCCCGAATACATCATCAGGAACGTCAGCACCACGTACAAGACCCAGAACGGTGTGTCGGAGGTTATTCCCATCGAGTCAAAAGCGGCGTTGACCATGGTGTTCGGGAGGTCTGTCGCGTTTAGTCCGCTTCCAAGCACATATGCTCCGGCTGAGAAAAGCATCAGGTGCCATGGTATGTCCACATCGTTCCATTTCACTACCCCGATTCCAGGCAGCAAGGCCAGAATGGCTCCGATCAAAGCCACGATGGTCTCGTCAATATTATGGAAGGTGCCTTTGGTGACCCACAGGAAGAGGACGACAAGGAATATCGAGACGGCTCTCCACTCTTGCGCGCTCATCTTGCCCATGGAATCCAACTCGATTTTAAGGCGCTCAATACCACCCTCGATCTGTGGTTTCTGCTCTTCCTTTTTCATCGGGAAGAATACGTACATTCCGACCAAAAGACCGACGACCAGAATGATTATGCTCATTGGTCCGACAGCTATGAGCCAGTCTGAATAACCAAAGTCGCAAGAACCGAGGAAACCGGCAATCAAAGAGATGGCGAGAAGATGGGCTCCGGAACCAGTATAAAAGGCGTTTGCTCCGATATTCACCTGGAACAAATTCTGTATAACCAGATTACGTCCAAAGTTGTTCCTATTCCCGTCGGAGGCTCCATAGATCGCGCATATCACCATGAAGATGGGTAGCATGATGGTCGCCTTGACCGTGGTCGCGGATATGAAAGCCGAAAGCACCAGGTTGATCACGAGGAAACTCCAAAGCACACCTTTCGCGCTTTTCCCGAATTTGATCACGAACGCTAATGCGAGTCGTTTCGCGAATTGAGTTTTCACCAGCATGGAAGCTAGCACGAAGCTCAAGATATTCAGCCACATGACCGGATGTCCAAGCTGGGCGAGGGCCTCTTTCTGAGTGGTCACGTTGAAAAGCACCACGCCAAGCATCAAGATGAGCGAGGTGAGGTAATTGGGCAAGGCCTCAGTCATCCACAATATGAGGCTAGCCACGAATATCGCCAACATCGCATAGTTGGCGCGAAGGAAACCGTCCATTCCCAGCACCCCGAGCCGCTTTTCAGCGGTGGAGGCCAAACCGGACGGATCCAGATTGTCGATAAAGCCGATATGGCAGAACCAGCATATCCAGACAAAGGCGACGATAGCCAGAGGCCCTCCCAAACGGGCCATCCAAACCTCGAATTTGGATTTCCGCATCTTGGGAAGTTTCTCAATCTTGTAGTTGTTCATGTCCAGCGGATCGAACGATGTCGCCGCCTTTGTCTCGATATCTGTCGCCATGATTACTTCCAGTTCTTATAAGGATTCTTCATCAACATGGAATTGAAGTATTTGGGGTCGCCGGTGACCTCCTCTCCAAGCCACTCGGGCTTGTCGAAAGGCTCGTTCTCGTCGGCGAGTTCCACCTCGGCGACCGTAAGGCCGTCGTTGTCGCCATAGAACTCGTCAACCTCCCAAGTGTGCTTGCCATCAGTATTCTTGACAAGATAACGAGTCTTGTCAATGACACCGGGCTCGGCCAGTTCAAGAAGGGACTTAACTTCATCGACAGGGATCTCCTTCTCCCACTCGAAACGAGCCGCTCCTGAAGCGTTTCCGATACCCTTCACTGTGATGAATCCCTTATCGCCCTTGACCCTGATGCGGACAGTCCTCTCGGGGACGCTGCTCAGGTAACCCTGGGTGATGCGGGTGGCCTTGAATGCCTCGTTCTTGAAGTCACCTTTGACCAAGAACTTCTTCTCTATTTCCTGTGCCATAATCTTACTCGTTAGCTAAAGGTTTATCAATCATACCGATGACCCTCTTGATAGCCTGGAGATAATTGATATTCTCCACACCCTCGAGACCGCAGTCGGAGATGGTCTTCTTAATGTCCTCAATCTCAGTCGACTCTGAGTTGATAGTCACCACCTTGGCTCCGTTGATCAGGACATTGCCAACTTCGCATATAGTGTTGTTGACCATGTAGCCGAAACGCTGCTTGTGGACTCTGACAGCCGCGAGATCAGGATTGGCTTTAACCATTGCGATGAACTCCTCAAAAGTGTAGGTGTCCTTTGTCAAAGCCGGCATCTCAACCATGAAAGCGGGGAAAACCTCTTTCTCAAGAACCTCTTTCGAGATAGGGAACTCGCCTTTCATGAGCGGATTCCACTGCTCGAGACCATCCACGGTCTGGACATATGTCTTGATGTCCATCTTGCCGTCACGGATCTTGGTGTTGTTGATGTCGTTCTTAGCGGAGATGATGTAAATCTCGTCGCTTGTACGCTCCCATACCTTTTCGGGCACAGGGACGGAAAGACGGGCCATTCTCTTGTGGGCGGCGCAGAAGCACTGTCCAAAACTACGGAATTCAAAGCGAGGCTTGCTCTGCTCGCCGATTTTCAGTTCTGCCATAATTAATTGTTATTTTAACAAGTTATTAATTTTTCACATAATCATCTTCAACTGCTTCCGTTGAATTGAATGCCCCGGGAGTGGTCTTGTCTGTACGCATCCATTTGCCTGTTCCGTCGGGGACACGGCTCCATGAACCATCAAAGGCAGTAATGGAAGCGCCCCACTTACCAGCATCATCCTTATCACCTCGTTGGAAAATATCGATCTTATTACCTTTGTTGTCAAACAGCTCAAGCAGAACACTCTTCTTTGCAGAGAACCCACTCTTGAAACCTTTGGTTGGATCAGAATCCTCTTTCTTGGTCTTGGCACCTATTATTACAAAACATCCCTTTGCGGGAGCAACGTGTCCATCAATACCAGTCCATGTTAGCTCTTCATCTTTGGTAATGGTAACTCCTGTTAATTTAATAGGAAAATCACTACCATTGTAAAGCTCGATAAACTTGTCATCGTCAGATCCTTTGTTAGCACCAAACACCTCATTGAACTTCAGTTTTGTCCAATCAGGGGCGGGATCACCAACCTTGAAAGAGAACTTGTCAGATGTTGTCTTGAATCCAGCCTCGTTGTCAACTGTCACAGTGAAAGATATTTCCGTTCCATCAGGCTGAGCCGGAATGGTGGCGGTGAATTGAGAACCCGAACCATTCATCGGGACACTGGTTCCATTATAGTTGAGAGTCGCGGAGGTGACGGCCTGGAGACCAGACACATTCGCAGTCACATTAATCGGAGTGATGGAGGTTGGAGCCTCTGGTGAAAAGGCCACCTTGTCTATGCTGGACGGGCCCTCGAATATCTTGTCTTCCACGCATCCGAAAAGCGCGATGAGAGCAGCGGAAAGTAAAAGTATCTTTTTCATATCGTATTCTCTTTAAGTGGATTAGAAGTCAATCTCGAAACGGAATGCAAGCATATGGTAGTCGACACCAGCCTTCCCTGTAGGGGTAGCGACTTTGGTGTAGTCCTTCGTGGGTTTACCGTTGGAGTCAAGGCCGACATTGAGTTTGCCCTTTCCGTTAGCGTAACGGTCATTGTTGTTGTACTGGTAGTTCAGCTGCATCTTGACATTCTCGTTCACCCAATAGTTGAGACCAAGGGTGTAAGCCTCTGATGCTCCGCCAAAGACATTGCCGAAGTTAAGGTTGCAGGTCTCATAGCGGGCGCAAAGCTCGATATCTCCCCAATCATGGGCGCGCTCCACCTTGGTGTATTTGCCTCCCTTGGAATCATAACGCTGCTTTCCTCCAAAGAGCAGATATCCAGCCTGTGCGTACCAACCTCCGAAGTTCTTTGTCTCGGGATCGGCCGCGTCAGCTTTGAAATGGACATTGTCACCGACATAAGCGGCCTCATAACGGAGACCATCCCAGTGGCCGGCAAGCTCGACGGTCCACAGGTTGTTGTGGTCAAAGCCGGGGAGATTGTTGGTGTCGAGATATTTCTTACGGTTGATACTTGTGGAGTTACGGGCGCTGGCGCGGTAAGTTCCCCACTCTCCAGTGGCCAGATCGGTAGTCGTGGTCCTGTAGGAATATGCCGCACCGATGTGGAGACTGGCGTTGTCCAGCTTGTAAAGAGGACGGAGCACGAGTTTGGTCGTCCAGGCGTAACCGGAATTACGGCCGAAGTCCTTATTATTATCAGCGACATTGGTCCATTCCTCCTGTCCGGCGATCACCTGTGAGAAAGCGCCTGTTGAGAACCAGAGCCAGTTTTTGGCGTACTTGGCATTGATTCCAATATGGCGGGAAGGGGTCAAAGCGGAGCAGACCATCGGACGCTCCATAAACTGCAGATAACGGGATGTGGTATTCCTCTGGATAGAGAAATTCTCCTTGAAGTTACCTACCTGAAGATCCAGGTCAGGGATTCCGGTGTAACGGATGATAGCGTCTTTCAGTTCAGCGAGTCCATTGGCGAGATCCATGTCGAATTCTCCATACCATTTCTCGTCAATCTGTCCTTTGACCGCGAAACGGGCACGGCGGATCTGGGCTCCATTTCCAATGGCGTCCGCATAATCGGGAGCTCCGAAGAACACGGCCGCATCGGCTTGGGCACGGACGTCAAACCATAGCTTGTAACCGCTTGTGGGAGACTCGAGAACCAGGATTCCATCCTGCGCCTCCACATCAAGCCTGTCGGATTTAACCTGTACGCCATACTGATTGTACTTGGCGTTCTTCTGCGCGAATGCCGCGGGCATGACCAGCAGCAACGTCGCGATTATGAAAGGTATCTTACGCATAATTTGTTGGGATAAATAATACTGTTATATTGCTCTTATGAATTTGATAAGGTTGTCACTTCTTTGAAGACCCAGCTTGCAGCGAAGCCGGTAACGGTTGATTTCCACACTCTTAGGAGCTATATTCATCAACGAGGCGATATATTTTGAGGAGAATCCCTGCCTGAGGAGGTTGGCGAGTTTCCTCTCGTTCTCGGTCAGATTTGGATAAGCCTCGGAGAGACGCAGGTTGAAATCCCGGTGCAACACCTCGCTGCGGGCGTAGAAATCATTCATCTCGCTCGTGAAATACATCCTTTCCCTCATTGAAGAGAGCAGAGAGTCCGTTCTAGCGTCTTTCGCCTCACCGTCAGGCATGGCTCGCACCTCCTTGAGATCCTCGTAAAAGCTCTCCATGAATTTCTTCTGGTCCCCAATGCCAAGGGCGAAATCAACGAGTTCCTTACGCTTGATATCCAACTTGTTAAGAAGGTCTTTCTCAGTCATTTCCGTCTTGACTTCAAGGGCGGATAATGAACGTTGGGTGCTGAATAGCTGCCGTTCCCTGGCACGTAGTATCTGATTCTGGAGCTCCCTTCCGCTTTTCCAACGGAAATACAGCGCTACACCTGCCGCCATGGCTGTGAGGGTGAGCGCGAACAAGGAACCCATCACTGTCCCATCAATAACCTTCGCCAGGCAGTATGACAGAATAAAAGCAAGGATGGGAGCCAAAACCGACGAGAGAATAGTACCGGCGATGATCTTGGAATCTGTGAGAGCCCTTTGACGAGCGACACTGATCCCTGTGAGGGCTGATATGAACAACAACCCTGCGGGAAGCGGAGTAGCCGCCATCCCTATCTTTCCCGGCAGTGGACTTGAGAACAAAACGAAAACCACTGCCATTGAGAGGATCACGGAAGATATGGATTGGGAATTGACATCAAGTTCGTAATCCGCGATATTCCATGTGTCGATAGATATCCCCTTCCTCATCAGGAGAAACAAAAAGGCGGCACAGCCTCCAGCGACAGCCATGCGAGCCATTGAGGGGACTGGAACGGCTCGTGTCAAAAACGTGAAAAGCAGGGAATAATTAACAGAGAACGCAACAAGAAGAATGACTGAGGTGATCATGGATACTCCTCTCTCGTTTCTCAATGTCAGGGCATATATCCGGTATATTCCCGCCGCCAGAAGGGCGCAAAGGATAGGGGCTGCCATCCATGAAAAGACAAAGGAGCGAACGGCAACAACGCTCAAATGGCCGGTGCCGGAGAGCGAGAGGCCAGCGATAGATGCAATGAACGCAAACGGGACTGCCACATAACGACCAAAACGCCCCGCCACTATAACAGCTATCGCCGTAGCCAGTCCCACAGGAAGGACATCCGTGGCTGTTGAAGGCTTGAATATGCTTTCAGCGGCCTCCGTGAGAGGCTCGCTGGTCAATAAACATGGGAAGACAATCCCGGCCAACAGGATAAGAGGCCATAAGTATCTGACTGACAACCTTTCTCCAGCACCGGAAGCCAAAACAGTCCCATTCACGACAGGAAGATCCCGAAGAACCGCGAGGGAACCGGCCAGAAGGGTGGAGAATATGGCATACAGCAGGATTCGCATGACTCGTCAAAGGGCTCGTTTAATGGCCATAACTGAAAGCTGCTCCGCTACTTTGACAGCGGCCTTTGCCAAATCCTCGATATGAAGGGCGAAATATCTCAAGTGGAACTTCTCACTCAACTTGAGATCATCGACCATATCATGAAACACCGTACGCTTGATTGATTGGGAGAGCTTAACCGCTTCCTTCTCATAAAAATAAACCCTCTCAGTGGTTTCAGCGACATCCTCTGGCTGAGTAAAATAAGATTTAGTCCCGGGAATTGTGCTCTCCACAGCCATGGAAGCCAGCTCGCTTAATTTGAGGAACTCTTTCTTCAACTCCGCCGGAATCTTAGGATTCTCAATCTCAAACTGGACCAAGTCTACGCTTATTATAGATATAATATGGTCAAAACGCTCGAGAAGACGCATTATGTCACCTCTGGAGCGGATGAGATATCCCCTTGTATACAAAGTGCTCTCAATCTCCTTGATCCTGGCCCCCGCCTCAGCCTCCAAGGAAGCCATTGAGGTGAGATTCTCAACAAAGGCAGATTCGTCGTTGTAGAGGTAATTCTTGACACCATCCCGGAATACAAGGAGAGAGTGATCGACGATGCCGAGGAGCTTATCCATGCTTCCCACCAGCGCGCCAGCCTTCTTATTTGAGAATATATCGAAGAGTCCCATATATGTTGTTTTCTGTTTGTAATTATAGTGTATTTTACGGTAAAAACAAAACAATGTAGAGAAACAAAATGGCCCGTACCAGCAGTACAGGCCATTCATTTAATGGTTATATAGAGTTATTGTAGAGTTTTATATAGCAACTCTACAATCGCTTTGTAGAGGTATCAGCCGCTTCGATAAACTATTTCGCAGCATCTTTGAGGGCTTTCTCAAGCTGCTTTTGGACCTCGGGATCCTCAAGTGCTTTCTCAGCCTCCTTCATGGTTTCGTCAAGGCTCTTTTGAAGCCCCTTATACATCTTGACTGAATAGCCCAGCTTGGTGTCATTCTTCTCCAGCAGGTCAACCTCGCAACGGTGCAAGACGCCATCCTTAAGGAATGACCAGCCATAACTACCGAGATAAATCTCGATACCGAGAACCTTGGTTCCATTGCCGTCCTGGATCATCTTCTCAAGATCCTTTTCGGCATAGGCCTCATCCTTATTGGATTTGTCCTCAAAGCCATAGACATTGATCCCGTTGTCAGCGACCTTTTTTGTCAGGGCATAGACACGTCGCACATTCTCAATGTGTTGTTCCTTGGTGTAGGTGTCGCCATCTTGAATCTTGAAGTTAGCCAGGACATCATGCTCATCTCCATAGTATGTGTACTTGCTGGTCTCGTTCAGTTTGTAATCAGGAGCAAGATCGGAAAGCTTGATTCCCTCGTTCTTCTTGAAATAGAACTCCGCGGCCTCCTTGGAATATTTTTCACCCTCAAAGGCATCCTTAATCATCTTCTCGGCAACCTTCTCAAGGTCCACCTTGCCATCGCCGGAATCCTCGGCCTTCTTGCTTCCCTTTCCTCCGCAAGAGACCATGGCCAAAGCGCAGGCTACGCCAATAACTGTAAATAGAACTCTTCTCATATTTAATTATTTAATGGTTATTCAGATATCTTTGTAAATATCGGGAATACGAATCTCAAAAACACTATCCTAAAGGATAGATTTATAGTGTATTACTCATTGATAATCCATTTTTTACTATATTTCAGATATGAAACGATCCTTTATTCTCACCACAATAATCCTTTACTTCTGCCACGGAATCATCATGGGGTATTCCGACCACAGGAGAGCTAACCTCGACTCACTTGAGAACGTGGTTGTAAAATACACTCCGGAAGCGATCGGGAAAGCCTCTGAGGAAGAACTCAAGGACCTGGTCAACGCCTATGATAACTTGATGAACGGGTATCTCCAGATCAACCGTGAGCGAAGCATGCTGTTCGCCCGCAAGCAGATAGACCTTGCCTCCAGGAAAGGGTGGCTGACGAAAAAGTCAGATGCTGAGAAAACCATTGGAAAGCACTACTGGGGTTCAGGGCAATACGACAGCGCGATGTTCTACTTCAACCTGGCCCTCAAGGATGTGGACAGGATCGCTGAGATAGCGGCTGACCCGCAAAACCCACAAGGATACAATCAGGAAAATGTAGATGACTCTTATTCCAGCCTTTACGGAGCCATTGGCAACTGCCTCAACATGATGGACTCCATCCCGCAGGCGATGGAATACTACCGTAAGGCCGGCGAGATATTCGAGAAACATGGCTGGAATGAGAGCAGCGCCATCCTTTACTATAACATGGGAGAGACCTGGAGGGAAGAGAAAGACTTCAAACAGGCGAAGGAGTGTTACGACACATCCCTGAAATATGCCCTAGCATCTGGCGACTCGCTCCAGATCTCATCCGCCATGAAGGGATTGGGAAATCTGTGGCTGGACCTTGGCAAGACCCGTAAGGCTTTCAAATATCTAAAGGAAGCAGACAAGTATTATTCCCTGCATGAGGATCAGGAATTCAGAGCGAGAATAGAGACTCTAGACCTCTTGGGCAAAGTGCTGTCGCAACAAAAGAAACAATTCAGAATCATTACCTTAGGCTCAATCTCCTTGGCAATACTGGCTATAATTCTCCTCGCTGTCGGACGTAAGGCTTGGATATTCCGAAGGCAGAGGGATGCCGCCGATGCCGTGATTGACGAGGCTCTGGAAGACAGCATGGAATCCGAGGAACATGAGGTGGAATCTTTCCTCACGAAAAGGGAAGAAGAGATTCTTCCGCTTATAGCCGAAGGCATGACCAGTCCACAGATAGCGGAGAAATTGTTCCTCAGCATAGCAACCATCAAATGGTATCGGAAAAAGCTCCTTCAGAAGTTCGAGGTCGCCAATACCGCGGAATTAATCTCAAAAGCGAAGGAGAAAGGACTGATATAGCCGAAAATACACTATATTAGCGATATGGCAAAAATCTACGTGGCGTCAAGTTGGCGCAACCCCTATCAACCAGAAGTGGTGAGGCGTCTCCTTGATGCCGGACATGAAGTGTATGATTTCCGTAACCCTGTCGCCAACCCCGGCGGTTTCCACTGGTCAGACATTTCCGATGACTGGCAAGAATGGGACGTTGAGAGTTACATCGGCAACCTTGACCATCCGATAGCCGAGAAAGGTTTCAAGGCGGACTTCGACGCGATGCTCTGGGCGGACACATGCGTGCTGGTGCTTCCATGCGGCCGCTCGGCTCACACTGAGGCCGGATGGTTCGCCGGAAAGGGCTTTAAGACAATTGTTTACATCCCCGAGAAACAGGAGCCGGAACTGATGTACAAATTATTTGACAAGGTCGTGGGCTCAATAGACGACCTGCTTGAGGCAATATAATAACACAAATACAAACCAAATGATTTTTAAGTCTTTAAGGAAGACGGTCCTATCGGCGCTGGTCCTCCTTCTTTTGCCCGCGGCCGTCGTGGCGGCACCCGGTAATATCGCTCAAAAAGCCAAAGTCACATCCTCAGGAAGCCTTTCCGAGGCTTTCGACGCAAGTAATGTGACTGACGGGAGAGTCATGTGGGAAAACACCGGGGAATGGGCCTGCAAAGGTCATGTGACAAGCTGGGGCGAAATGTACTTGCCCTGGGTCAGGCTCGACTGGGACGAAGATGTCACAGTGAGCAGGGTAGTCGTTTATGACCGCCCCTCCATGGAAGAACACCTTTCCGGAGGAACCCTGCTGTTCAGCGACGGAAGCCGTCTCAGTGTGACGGCCATTCCCAATGACGGCAGCCCGAAAGAACTTGTATTCGAGCCCAAAAACATTCGGTGGATCCGTTTCGACGCCACCGACGGTAATGGCAAGAACATAGGCCTCAGCGAGATCGAGGTCTTCCCTTATGAGCCGGAAGAAGGAGACTTCACAAATTGGGTTGATCCCCTGATCGAAACCACCAGAGGCAGATGGTTTTACTGCACCCCCGGAGGACGGCCCATGGGAATGGTCGCGGCTCATGCTTTCAACAGGGTGAAAAACCAAGGTGGAGGCGGCTACAATTATAATTTCCCCTATATTCTCGGATTCTCACAAATCAACGACTGGATGATCTCCGGACTGAATATCATGCCTATCGAGGGTGAAGTGAACCCTCTCCTTGGGATGGAAGGATGGAAGTCAGGCTTCAGTCACGAGAGCGAGACCATACATCCTGGGTACCATAAGCTTTATTTGGACAGGTACAAGACATGGGTAGAGTACACAGCGACCGACAGGGTGGCTTTGTACAGGCTTTCCTATGCTCCAGGGAGCCGTCCAGGACTGCTGGTTGACGCAGGCAGCGTCCTCGGGAGTTGCACCATGCGGGACGCCGTTTTGAACAAGGTGGACGAACATACCGTAGAGGGCCATTTCATGACAACTGACAGGTTCTGGGGAGGTCCTGACGAGATAGGGCTATATTTCGTTTTGAAGTCAGACGCTCCGATCACGGATGCCGAGAGTTGGACCGCGAAATGGAGGGAACCTGACCCTTGGATTGTGACAGGTGATGGAGCCGGGATTCTTCTCCGATTCGACAAGGATGTGGTAAACGTGAAGATAGCCATGTCCTACACAAGTGTCGAGAATGCGAGAGAAAACCTGGCAGCTGAGGCTCCCGGATGGGATTTTGACGCCGTGGCGAAGGAGAGTGAGGCCATCTGGAACGAGGCCTTCGGAAAGATAGAGGTCAGTGGCGGCACCCATGAGCAAAAAGTCAAGTTCTACACTGATCTTTGGCACGTGCTGCTCGGAAGGCATAAGATAAACGATGTCAATGGGTTCTATCCGGATTATACCCACGGGAAATATGTCAACAACCGTACTTCGGCTCCAATGAGGGTATTGAGACTGCCTTTGAAAGAGGATGGAACTCCCGTACACAATATGTACGGTTTCGATTCGCTCTGGCTCAGCCAGTGGAACCTCAACACGCTCTGGGGCTTGGCGTGGCCGGAGATATTGGATGACTTCTCCGCTTGTCTTGTCCAATACGCAGCCAACGGAGGACTTCTGCCGAGGGGCGCATGTGCCGGAGGCTATTCATTCATAATGACAGGCTGCCCTGCCAGCAATATGATAACCAGCACTTTCCTGAAAGGAATTCTCACTAAGACAGATCCCGAGGAAGCCTTCCAGGCTGTGAAACGCAATCATCTTCCTGGAGGAATGATGAGTTTCGACAGCTCCTCCAACCTGGAGTTCTACATTGAGAAAGGTTGGTGTCCGGACAACGCCGGAAAAACCCTTGAGTGGGCTTTCCAGGACTGGGGACTCAGCCGTATGGCGAAAAAACTCGGCCACGAAGACGACGCTCGGGAATTCGAACGCCGGTCGCACGGATGGACAGCCCTATTCGACCCTGAGGAAAGTCTCGTTTTCCCGAAAGACAAAGACGGTAATTGGGTTCATAAAGAACCTCTCAACGGAAAAGGATGGGTTGAGGCCAATGCCTGGCAGGCCACTTGGTCAGTTTCCCACGACATCGGCACTCTCGTGAAGCTCATGGGAGGTAAAGACAGGTTCTGCGACAAATTGAACGAGGCTTTCGAGAAGTCCAAGGACTTTGATTTCGTCTACGCCTACAGCAGCGGTTATGTCAGCTACGCCAACCAGCCCGGCTGCTCAAACGCTCATGTCTTCTCTCATGCGGGGAAACCATGGATGACCCAGTATTGGGTACGGAGGGTTAACGAGCAAGCCTACGGGGGTACCACTCCTGATCTTGGCTATGGAGGTCATGACGAGGACCAGGGCCAAATGGGTGGTATCAGCGCCCTCATGTCCATAGGCCTCTTCAGTGTGACCGGAACAGAGACCGACACTCCTTGCTACGACATCACATCGCCTGTGTTCGACAAGGTGGTCATACACCTGAACCAGGACTACTATCCCGGGAAAGAGTTCGCAATCAAGGTGAAAGGCAATCCTGACTGTTACATCCAGAACGCCCGCCTGAACGGCCGGAACTGGAAATGGTCACAGTTCAGCCATGAGGAATTCGCCAAGGGCGGCGTCCTTGAACTCACCCTTGGTCCAAAACCAGCGACCTCTTGGGGAAGCCTGAAATATTAAAGACATGAGAACGCCTAATTACGACAAAACCCCAGCGACACCGGTAGAAGGCAACATCTTCATCGGATGGGAGAATATAATTCCGGAAATCCAAGCTGTAGCGGCCGGACGGCAAGTCATAGTGGAGACTTATCCCGGAGTTTATGAAGATGAGATAATCAAGGTGTTTTCCGAGGCTTTAGGTCCCGTGGTGAATACAAGGTCCTTGATGAGAAGCGAGGAGGATATTCGTTCCATGACCCAACCCTTCATGACTGACGATGTCCTGTTCGGGTACCTCACCTCGCTGAGAATCAACGACTTCTTTAACGAAGCCAAACTCACCGCCGCCAGGAACTCAACCCCTAAGGTGATAGTCGGCGTCGGAGCGTCTTTAGTGGCTGGAGAGAACGCCCTTATAGTCTACACCGACATGGCGAGGTGGGAGATACAGCGCAGGATGCGCCTCCATGAGGTCAAGGGTATCGGGGTGGACAACCATTCCGACGCTGTCAGCATCCAGTATAAAAGAGGATTATTCATAGACTGGAGGATAAGTGACATCCACAAGGACAGTCTGTTCGGCAAGGTGGACTTATGGCTCGACACAAACGATCCGACCAGGCCGAAAATGATTGACAAAGAGACTTTTATCCAAGGCATAGACAAGACAGTGGGCTCACCTTTCAGAGTGGTTCCTTTCTTCGATCCCGCTCCTTGGGGAGGACAATGGATGAAAGAGGTATGCGACCTCAATCCGGATAAACCCAACTACGGTTGGTGCTTTGACTGTGTCCCTGAGGAGAACAGCCTACTATTTAATGTCAGTGGCGAGTTGTTTGAGATTCCATCGCAAGATCTTGTCTTACTACGAAGCAGAAAACTGCTCGGTGGGCCTGTGGAAAGCCGTTTCGGGAAAGATTTCCCGATCCGGTTCGACTTCCTGGACACCATCGGGGGAGGTAACCTGAGTCTTCAGGTTCACCCTACCACCCAATTCATCAAGGAGAGTTTCGGTCTGCCTTACACTCAGGATGAGAGTTACTACCTGATGGACGCCAATGAGGATGCCGTGGTGTACCTTGGACTCAAAACCGGGATAAATCCGGAGGAAATGCTCTCCGACTTAAGAGCTGCCCAGAGAGGGGAGATGGTATTCGATGCGGAGAAATATGTCAACAAGATTCCGGCGAGCAAACACGACCACTTCCTCATCCCTGCCGGGACGATACACTGCTCAGGGGCTGGAAGTATGGTACTTGAGATAAGCGCCACTCCTAACATATTCACTTTCAAACTATGGGACTGGGGGCGGCTTGGCTTGGACGGAAAACCGAGACCCATCAACATCGAGAGGGGCTCAAAGGTCATCCAATGGGACAGGGACACAGATTATGTGGAAAAGAATCTCCACAATCATTTCGAGCCGATATCAAAAGGAGATGGATGGGAAGAAATACGCACAGGTCTCCATCCATACGAGTTTATTGAGACAAGAAGGACACTGTTCTCATGCCCGGTGACTTTCAACACGGGAGGAGGAGTGAATGTGCTCAACCTGGTTGAAGGAGAAGAGGCTATGGTCACCAGCCCTTCCTGCGCCTTCCCTCCCTTCGTCGTCCACTACGCCGAGACTTTCATCATCCCCGCTTGGCTCGGGGAATATGTGATCGCCCCATCAGGAGCCGCCAAAGGCGGGTCGTGCATGGTCATTAAAGCCAATGTCAGGTTCTAAACAGCAGATCGCCGGATATGAACGATAATACAAACAGGGTCATAATGACCCTTGACGCGGGAGGCACGAACTTCGTTTTCTCAGGGATGGAAGATGGGAGAGAGATTGTGCGGCCAATGACCATTCCCGCCGTGTCAGACAACAGTCAAGCCTGTCTGGAATTAATAGCAGAGGGATTCTCACGCGTAAAGAAAGAGTGCCCTTCAGCCCCAGTGGCCATCAGTTTCGCATTCCCGGGACCGGCGGACTATGAGCATGGGATAATCGGTGATCTGCCCAACTTCCCTGGCTTCAGGGGAGGTGTCGCGCTTGGACCCTATCTGGAAAACCGATTCAAGATCCCGGTGTTTATCAACAACGACGGAAACTTGTTCGCTTTAGGAGAGGCGGCATTCGGAATATTACCGGAAATCAATGCCGCACTCGAGGCCGCCGGATCGGAAAAGCGTTACAAAAACCTGCTCGGAATCACGCTGGGGACGGGTTTTGGCGCTGGAGTCGTAACAAACGGCACTTTATTGACCG
Organism: Bacteroidales bacterium; assembly: GCA_017557535.1. GTDB lineage: Bacteria > Bacteroidota > Bacteroidia > Bacteroidales > UBA932 > Cryptobacteroides. The sequence goes on from JAFYYM010000097.1 coordinate 31,623, forward strand.
GAGACAATGGCTGTGGTGGAGACGTTTGGCTTATGCGCCACCCGGATGAGCCGGAACTCATCTTAGAGGAAGATGTTAGCATAAGGGCCGTCATACGATCCTACGGTCTCATGTCCGGAGAAGACACTTCCGGTCTCACTCCGAAGGACATCTTCGATATCGCCAAAGGAATACACCCCGGAAACGTCGAGGCTGCCAAAGAGAGTTTCGCCTCACTTGGCCGTCACGCCGCCCATGGCATAGTCCACGCCCTCGACATCGTCGATGGAATCGTGGTGATAGGAGGTGGGTTGTCAGGAGCATCTGAATTCTTCATGCCGTCACTGATCCAAGAAGCGCGCAGGTCTGTAGCGACAAGGTCCGGAGCCAAATTCCCTTGCCTTCAGAGCGAGTTGTTCGACTTGACCGACAAAAACGGAAGGGCTGGATTCCTGAAAGACGAGTCCACGGTCGTGACTGTTCCCGGAACAGATAAGACAACCCGATACGACTCGGTTAAGAAAACAGGAATAGCCATATCAAGGCTCGGAGCGAGCCGGGCCATATCCCTGGGAGCCTATGCCTTCGCGATGAAAGCTTTGGGGATTGATTAGCTACTCAACTTCGATAATCGAATATATCTCCAAGGATGGCACCTTGAAGATGGCTTTGCCACCTTTATACTTGAATCTCAACTCCTTCCCTTCTGGCTGGCAGACTATCCGGGAAGGTTTCTCGGGAAGTGTCAAGGAAACTTCGATGTCTTTTACCGGATCGATAGAATCGAGGATGGGGATATTTCTATGGTCGCCCGAGGTATTTACAAGATGAACCTGAAGAGTCCCATTCAACCGCCTCAAAGAGACATCCACGTAAGGAGAGGAAAGAACTTCCACCATAGGCTCTGGAAACAACTCATTCACAAGCACATTGACTCTGGCCCTGATACCGTCAGAGCCCTTTCCGGACTCATAATCACCGGCGATCTCCGTGGGTATGAATCCGATCTTTCCAGAGCCTAGACCTGAGCTGAACCATTCGGATTCCTTCAGCCCTATTCCGGAAGCCGAGGAGAAGAACTCCGCCATGCTATTGCCCACGACAAGAAGGGACCCTCCCTCCTTGACATATTGCAGAAGATCATCCCTGAACACCTCAGAGAGTGTCTCGCACTCGGGGACGACAATGAGCGGGAAGCGGCTCAAATCCGGAAGCAGGGAAGCTTCCCCGAGAAGATCCACACTGTACTGAGCCTCCAACAGACAATTCATTATCCCTGCGGCACCGCCCGTGAAATTGGGGAACAACGCTCCAGGATTGCCAGGGATATTCCTGTGTTGATAGTCGTAAGTGGACAGAAGAACGGCAACCTGGGGAACCGAGACAGAATGGTGGCAATACTTCTGTCTTGCCCTGGCGAAAACAGCCACGTCCGCCATCGAGGTCAGTTTGTCCAAATTAAGCGACCCATCTTTATTTTGGGTGTAATATGCCTGAAAACCACCACCTTGCGAGAGAGTAACAGCAGCCTCTCTCATCAGTTGGACTGAAGTTTTCTGCCTGCGGGCCTCTCCGTTTCCGGCGAAACTCCAAGCCATCAAGTCCCATGGAACGCCTTGCCATGCGAGATATCGCGCGGCCACTCTCGCCGAATTAACGCTGTTTGTGGGAGAGTAATCACCGGACAGGAAATCCACGGGAGACGACACCGGTTCTGCCATGTGATGGGTATAAGCCCAGTTGCTGCATATTTGGAAATCAGGATATTCGCTCCGGACAGCGGCGATATAATGACGGAGATATTTACGGAAAGCTTCCCTGCAGAACTGTTTCCACTCGTACCAATGGGGTTCCTCGGGAGAGGTAGGAGCGCCATAGCCAGTCTCCTCCTTAAAGAGCCTGACAGCCTTCTCGCTATAATCAAGAGTGGTGGCCCAGCACTCGCCATCGACCCATATGCCATCGACTTGATACTTTCCGGCCAGTTCCTTAAGCTGTGGGATAAGCAATTTGTCCACATACGGCCCAAAAACGGAAGTTATTCCGTCACTGGGATTTCCAGCCGGATCTTTGATGGCCCATTCAGGATGGAGCTCGACCGACCTGGAATCCCACACCCCGGAGTAATGCATGTACAAGCCTACACCCCTTTCAGCAGTCACTTTTCTCCAGACAACGAGAGGATCGTTAACAAGTCCCGGCGCCGGATTCCCGACCGTTGTCGGATAGCTTGAATACCCGGGATGGCCCTTACAGTCCACCTGGATGTAATCAGGATGGACCATGTCAAGGATTGTCCCGACCATCTCGGGCGTGGTGTTGGCGCCTATATTCTTGTTGGCCGCACCAGCATGGAAATCGAAATGAATACCGAGAAAACTCTGATCACGGCGAAGCCGCTCCTGGCCGGAGACTAAACCGGAGCTTAGGAGTATTGTGAGAAAATAAAGAAAAATCCTCTGTTTCATGGTTTCAGTTTGTTCTTTTCATACAATATAGTGACTTTTTGTGAATTATCTGTGTAACTTTGGAGTCATGCGTTTAAGTGGAACAAAGTTGAAGAGTGTGATTTCGGCGGTTTTCGTCGGGATCCTGCTGTTTAATTATGTCAGTTCCACAATGTTCTGGCATTGTCATGTAATTGACGGCCAGATCATTACCCATTCGCATATATATTGGGATGACCATACAGGAAGTAATTCAGATAGTGGGCACACCTACAATCAGCTAAAGCTTCTGGACATCCTGAGCCACATCGTATATACCGACTCCATCATTCCGGATCTCGGCATCTCCAGAATTGATGTCCTGGAATACGTCTTCGCGGAGGCTCCGGTCAAGGTTTTCGACGCGATCCCGGCAAATAGCTTCCACCTTCGCGGACCACCGTCCTTGATATGATTATGCCATGCGCTTTGTCAAGCGCGCACCCCTATTTAATCATATCAACAAGAGAACTTAATGAACAAGAGATATTTAGTGCTGATGCTTTGCGCATCAGTCATTCTTGGATGCAAATCCAAGAGCAATTCAGCGGAATACAACGCTTCAGCCGGTTTCGTAGCGGACGGAGAGCTGGTGACGGTTGATGAGACATCAGCCCTTGCCCAAAAACTGGTCCTCGAGACAGTGCGACCCCAGGATATCAGCAGCAGTTTCATCGCGACCGCATCAGTCAGCCCCAGACCCGACTCTTATGCCGAGGTCGCCTCTCCTTTCGGAGGGAGGGTAAGCCGCATCCTGGTCCGCCTGGGAGACAGGGTTTACAGGGGACAGGCCTTGTACGAGATCACCTCCGCGGACTTCATGGAAGCCGTCAAGGAATATGTTGAGAATAGTAATGCTGTCTCGGTCGCGACTTCCGATCTCAGGCGAAAAACAGCCCTGCATGAGTCTGGAATAGTCTCCGACAAGGACCTGGAAGAAGTCCAAAGCGCCTGCTCAGACGCCGAGGCGGCTCTCGCGTTGTCTAAACAAGTTCTCTCTACATTCGGGGTAAATCCATCTTCGGCAAAGGTCGGTCAGCCGTTACGAGTCCTTTCCCCAATCTCCGGAGTTGTGGTGAGGAACAACCTGGTGCTGGGTAAGATTCTCTCAGATGAGGAAGAAGCCCCTGTAGCCGTGGCTGATTTATCGTCAGTATGGGTAACCGCTAATGTCAAGGAGTCATTGGTCCAAGGAATAATGAAGGGGCAAAATGTGGAGATAGAGGCAGCAGGCCAATCCGTCGGTCAAGGCTCCGTGAGATATGTCGGTGAGATGCTGGACATGAAGACACGCACCGTCCCGGTAGTGATCGAATGCGGCAATTCCGAGAGAACCCTGAAGCCGGGAATGTTCGTTTCCGCCATTTTCGCCAAAGCGACCCGCAACGCCATCACAGTGCCTTCTTCCGCCGTTTTCCAGGGGAATGGATCCAAGTTTATCTATGTTTGCCAAGACGGGTTCGTATTCAAGAAAGTACCTGTGGAAACGGAAAACATCGATGGAGAAGTCGCATTGGTCACAGAGGGTCTTGACGGTGGTGAGACTGTGATCACCAAGGGTGGAATCTACCTCAGCCATTAGCCTATGGACCGCTTCATCACTTATATTCTCAGGCGCAGATGGCTGATAGCCTCGATATTCTTCGTGCTGTGCCTTTTTGGAGTGTATTCATGGACCAGGTTGTCCATCGACGCCTATCCCGACATCGCTGATGTGACTGTACATGTGGTGACCCAGGTCCCCGGTCTAGCCGCCGAGGAAATGGAACAGCAGATCTCAATCCCTCTTGAGAGGGCGCTGAATGGCATCCCTTCTCTCACTATGATGCGAAGCAAAAACGCATTCGGTCTTTCCATTATTGTTCTTGTGTTTGAAGACGGAACCGAGGACTATTGGGCGAGACAGAGAGTGATGGAGTGCATTGGCTCGGTGGAGTTGCCTTACGGCGCGGTACCAGAACTCAATCCATTGACATCTCCCACCGGCGAGATATATCGATATGTCCTGGTTGGCGATGACAACGTTTCCCTTAGGGAACTGACAGACCTCAACCAGTGGACCGTGATTCCCGCCTTGCAGAAAGTCCAGGGTGTTGCCGCGGTCAGCAACTTCGGCGGACTCACCACGCAGTATCAAGTGGAATTGGATCCCGCCGCATTGGCCGCCTACGATCTTTCCCTCTCTGAAGTCACAGAAGCCATAGAAAGCAATAATGCAAATGCTGGAGGCAGTATGGTTTCCATGGGAGAAGTCAGCTATGTCATCCGTGGAGTTGGTCTTATCCGGGATCTCGAGGACATGGGCAGGATCGTTGTCAAGAATGAAGACGGAGTGCCCGTGTTCCTCCGCGATCTGGGGGAACTCAAATATGGCAACTTGGAACGCAAAGGAATCCTCGGATATGTGGATGACGACCTGTCGTTCAGCGATGGAGTAGAAGGAATCGTACAGATGCTGAGATACCAGAATCCTTCCAAGGTCCTGGAGCGGGTGCACAAAGTGGTTGACGACCTTAATGAAAACGAGCTTCCGGATAATGTCAAGATCCACATGTTCATGGACCGAACGCAGTTGGTAGGAACCACCCTGCATACTGTGGAACACACATTGCTTTTCGGAATGCTTCTGGTCGTCAGTATCCTGTTGATATTTCTAGGAAGCATCAAGAGCGCCATGGCGGTCGCCATCACGATTCCTATCTCGCTCCTCGTGGCGTTCATATTGATGAATATCACGGGCATTCCGGCGAACCTGCTGAGCCTCGGAGCGATAGACTTCGGAATACTCGTGGACGGAGCCATCGTTATGATGGAGACTATCCTCAAATTGAGAGAGGAAGACACCAGCCTCCCGCTCAAAGGTAAGGAAACCGCAGCCAGAATCAAGGAAGTCGCGAAACCGATATTCTTCGCCACGATTATCATCATCGTTGCCTACATGCCATTGTTCGCCTTTGAAAGGATCGAGAAGAAGCTCTTCACTCCCATGGCTTTCACAGTCGGCTATGCCCTATTGGGAGCTCTCGCCACTGCCCTGATCCTGATTCCGGGACTGTCATACTCGATTTACCGCAAACCAGGGAAAGTCTATGACAACAAGGTGATACGGAACCTGACGTCTTCCTATAAAGAATGGACTAAAGGTCTTATCGAAAGACCTAAAAGGGTATTCATGGGAATGGCTATCGTGCTTGCGGCCGTTTGTGTGATGGTAATCACTGTCGGAAAGGACTTCCTGCCCAATCTTGATGAAGGCGGTATCTGGATCCAGGTCCAGACCCCACCCGGCATTTCCCTGGAGAAGTCAAAGGGAATGGCGGATGATCTGAGAAATGTGCTGAAGGATGAATTCGAGGAAGTGACCTATGTGATGACCCAAGTCGGCAGGGATGACGAGGGTACGGAGGAATTCACATCATCTCACATCGAGGTTTGCGTCGGCTTGAAGCCGTATTCCAAGTGGAAAATGGGGAAGACCAAGGACGACCTTATCGATGAAATGTCCGACAGGATAGCTCAGATGCCTGGCTACAAGGTTGGCTTCTCCCAACCAATCATCGATATGGTGATGGACCAAATCGCCGGATCACACAGTGACTTGGCGATGAAGATATACGGAGACGACCTTGACGAGGCCCGACGGATAGCGGAGGACGTGGAGAAGGTTATCAAGGATATCAAGGGTGCCACCGATGTGACCATTGACCAGGAACCACCTCTTCCCCAACTCAAAATCTCCGTTGACAGGGAAAAGGTCGCATATTACGGAATCAATGTCGCCGACGTGGCTGATTTGATTGAGACCGCTGTTGGCGGCAGGGCTGTATCACAGGTGTTCATAGGAAGCAAAGTCTACGATGTGACCTGCCGTTTCAAGGAAGACAGCAGGGATACACCGGAAAAAATAGCAGATCTCCCTCTTGTTACCGCTTCGGGTGACAGGATCCCGCTCTCTGCCGTCGCGGAAGTGTCCTCTGTCCTTGGTGCCAGCACCATCGTCCGGGAGATGGGACGCCGTAACCTCATCATCAGGGTCAATCTCCGAGGCAAAGACCTGACCGCTTTCCTTAATGAGGCCAACTCCAAGATAGCGCGTGAAGTCAATTACGACCACTCCGCTTTTTCCTTGAAATGGGACGGCCAGTTCGAGAATCAAAAGAGGGCATATTCACGACTTGGGATTGTCATTCCTTTCGTGCTGGCGTTGATGTTCCTGCTTCTGTTCGGTGCCTTTGGCAATTTCAGGCAAGCCGCTCTCCTGATCTCATTGCTGCCTCTTGCCTTGTTCGGAGGGCTATTGGCTCTCAATGTCAGGGGAATGACTTTCAATGTGTCTTCCGCTGTCGGATTCATAGCGCTGTTCGGATTGACGATACAAAACGGAGTCATCATGATTTCCCATATTAACGGACTCAGGATCAAGGGTATTCCTCTTAAAGAGGCGGTGACGGAAGGCGCTTCGCACCGTCTGAGGCCAGTCTTGATGACCGCCACTGTGGCAATCCTCGGACTGCTCCCCGCATCTCTTGCCACGGGCGTGGGTTCAGATGTGCAGAGGCCTTTGGCGACGGTGATTGTCTACGGATTGCTGTTTTCGACTATAATAACCTTATTCGTACTTCCCACCCTCTACTATCGCATGGAGAAACGAAGGGGCGAAAAAACCGTGAAGAATAATGAAGAAGTATTTTAGCATTCTGTTATCCTTGTCGCTATGCTCGACTGGGATGGCGCAGACACTTGAGTCTTTCCTGTCTGAAGTGGAACGCTCTAATGCCGCTTACATCGCGGAAAAATACAATGTGGAAATAGCTAACGCCCAAGCAGTTGCCGCAAAAGTTTTCAACGATCCGGAGTTCGAGGCGGCTTTCTCCGACAACCAGGACCGGACCCTCATGATGGGCCGCTCCCTCGAGCTTGGACTTTCTTATAATGTCAACCTCGGGAACGCCCGGAAGGCAAGGATAGCGGTGGCAAACGAAGAGGCAGAGATCACGAAAGCCCTTTTGGAAGACTATTACCGCACCCTGCGTGCCGAGGCTATATCAGCCTGGACGGAAGCCTGGAGGGCTCGGGAAATGCTTGCGCTCAAGCGGTCTTCATGTGAGAGCATGGAGACCCTGGCCCGGTCCGACAGCCTGAAAGCCGCCCTCGGAGACTTGGGAAGAACAGACGCCCGGCAGTCGGCGATCGAGGCTAGGGCTATGAGAGGGGAACTTCTCCAGGCCGAGGCCGAATATTCCAATTCATTGACAACCCTGTCCCTTCTTGCGGGAGGGATGCCTTTCCATGACATCTCAGTGGATGGTATTTCCTACCCGTTGACGGAACGTCCTGTGGATGAACTGGTTGCCATTGCCCAGGACAACCGGGCCGACCTGAGGGCAGCATATTTGTCAAAGAGCCTGTCACAGAAGAACCTGGCCCTGGTCAAGGCCCAGCGGTCTCCCGACCTTGGCCTCAACGTGGGGTATTCCTACAATACTGAGGTCAGGAATGAGATCGCTCCCGCCCCTCTTTTCAGGGGTGTGACGGTCGGGGTCTCGATCCCGCTCAAATTCTCTTCCGCCAACAAGGGGGAGAGGGTGGCGGCGGAAAAGGCGGTACTTCAAGCCGACGCCGCCTATGAGGCCGCCCTGAGGCAGATCGAAGCTGAAGTGAAGACGGAATATTACTCTTACAATGCCGCTTTGAAGGCCTCCAGGCATTGTTCCGACGAGACCCTGGCCGACGCCAGCGAGATCCTCGAGAGCCGGAAAGCTGCATATTCCCAGGGCGATTCCTCCCTTCTGGATTACCTTCTTGCGGTAAGGGTATATAACGACACCGCCGAAGCCTGCATCGACGCCAAAGCCGCCGTCCTGTCGTCATGGGCAAGACTGCTTGCCGCAGTGGGAGTGGAAAGGCTATAATTCAAGGAATAATTCTTATATTTGTAAGATTGATAAAGAAACTACTTATTAACTTTAATATCATGAGAATTATCCAAGTTACAGGAAGGGAGATCCTCGATTCAAGAGGAAACCCCACAATCGAGGCCGAGGTGGTCCTCGAAAGCGGTATTATCGGCACTGCGGCTGTTCCCTCAGGCGCTTCCACCGGTGAGAACGAGGCTCTTGAGCTTCGTGACGGCGATCCCAAGCGCTACGGCGGCAAGGGCGTCCTCAAGGCTGTCGACAACATCAACGACAAGATCGCTCCCGCTATCATCGGCATGTCCGCTCTCGAGCAGAGGGCCATCGATAAGACCATGATCGAGCTTGACGGCACCCCCACCAAGAGCAACCTCGGAGCCAACGCCATCCTCGGTGTCTCCCTCGCTGTCGCGAAGGCTGCCGCTGAGTATCTTGGCATTCCTCTTTACCGCTATATTGGCGGAACCAACGCTTACGTCCTTCCTGTTCCGATGATGAACATCATCAACGGTGGAGCTCACTCTGACGCCCCCATAGCTTTCCAGGAGTTCATGATCCGTCCTGTCGGAGCCGCTTGCGAGGCTGAGGCCGTCCGTATCGGAGCCGAGGTTTTCCACGCTCTCCAGAAGGTGCTCAAGGGCCGCGGCCTTTCCACCGCCGTCGGTGATGAGGGTGGTTTCGCCCCGAAGCTTGAGGGTATCGACGACGCTCTCGACTGCATCATCGAGGCTATCAAGAAGGCTGGATACGAGCCTGGAAAGGACGTGACTATCGCCATGGACTGCGCCGCTTCCGAGTTCTGCTTCAAGGAGGGTGACACCTTCTACTATGACTACAAGCAGCTCAAAGATGGCAAGCAGAAGGATCCTAACGGAAAGAAGCTCACCAGCGAGGAACAGATCGCCTATCTGGAGCAGCTTATCACCAAGTACCCGATCGACTCGATCGAGGACGGCCTCTCCGAGGAAGACTGGGAAGGTTGGGTGAAGCTCACCAAGGCTATCGGCGGACGCTGCCAGCTCGTCGGCGACGACCTCTTCGTTACCAACGTGAAATACCTCCAGAAGGGAATCGAGATGGGTGCTGGCAACTCCATCCTCATCAAGGTCAACCAGATCGGTTCCCTGACCGAGACTCTGGACGCCATCGAGATGGCTCACCGCAACGGCTACACCACCGTGACCTCACACCGCTCAGGTGAGACCGAGGACACCACTATCGCTGACATCGCCGTCGCGACCAACAGTGGCCAGATCAAGACCGGTTCCCTTTCAAGAACCGACCGTATCGCCAAGTACAACCGCCTCATGAAGATCGAGATCGAACTCGGCGACGAGGCCCGTTACGGCTACAAGAAGATCAAGTAAGACCTTACTGCAAAATGAAAAGCGGTGGCCCGAGGGTCACCGCTTTTCCTAATGAATATATTCCATGTCCAAGACAATGCGTACAGGCTTCAGTTTGGCCGGGCATTGGAAGGATACTTCCCCCGAAGGCTCAACAAGTACCGGAACAGAAACCGTTTCACCCTTGGATCCGACGACCGTCGAGAGTCCGTATTGGTCGGAAGCTGGAGCATAATCCCCAGGAATCACGCATACTGCCACCTTGCCCTTGGCAGGGGATTCGATGTCAGCGTCCACATACAGCTTGTTTGCATCGCTGAGCGGTGAGGCGAACCGGGTGTTGTCCCCCATGGAACCATATGCCCTGCGGAAGGTGACCCCAGAAGCGGCGGTCAGGTTGAACTTGCCTACGTTACCGCTTATTACCGGGTCGAAATAGCAATTATTGGCCTGGATATGGTGATTCTCCTCATTGCTTATCCTGACGTCCAGATTACCAGTGTTGAAACTGGAACCTTCAATGGAAATCGTAGCCTGTCCGGTCAACTCCGGCTTGGTGAAGTAGAATATCACGGGAGGGTTCTTGCTGTCGTAGCAACGGGGATTGTTGAAATAATAACAATCGGTCAGCCTCAGCACGGAAGGACCGTCGATGACGTATCCTTTTTCAGCCGTGTCACAATAAGACTGCCCGAAATGGGCGAGGCCATCCACCAAGTGAACGAACACACTCCCTTCCACGTTTTTGGACATCCATGCGTGTATATTGTCGTAAAAATTGATACTGGTCAACTGGAATATGGCCGTGTGGGCGTTGACGATAACGATATTGTCGAAGTGGCAGTCTCCGGTGTCCATATATATGCCGTAACTCTCCGGACCCGTCGTGCAATGGATGTGGGAGTTGCTTAGGATTACCTCGGATCCTCTCTTGATCCTGAAGGCCTTAAGGCTGCAGTTGCGTATCATAAGGGAATTGAAGGTTACCTTGCAGGCACAGGTGCAATATATTCCTCCACTCATCGAATTGCAGTCCAAGACAAGATTGTAGACCGTGCTGCTATGAGCTATCCTGTCCGGGATATCAAGATTGTCGAGGTCAATAATATGCTCCATAGGTTTGACGGCCATTATTATCGCTCCGCCGAAATCCACCTGGATATCGGATTGCGTATTAACCATTATAGTTTTCGACACCGCATAAATCTTTCCTTTTTGGGAACGCAACAGACGGTTATGTGTCTTGCAGTAGTCGAAAGCTTTCTGCAGACCCTCGGTATCATCGGTGATTCCGTCTCCAACGCATCCGAAGACTTCCGGTGTAATCTCCAAGGTATCCTTCCGGTCAGTCTCAGGGCAAGCAGCCTGGAGGGCAAAGCACGCCGTCATGAAAAAGAGAATAGTTATCAGTCGTTTCATAAATATGCAAGATACAGTATTGTTCACCTTGTCAACCTATCATGTTCTCCGGATCGAGAGCCTTGTCAAGGGCTTCTTTCGTCATCACTCCCTGCTCGAGGACAATGTCATAAACGGAGCGGTTGGTCTCAAGAGCCTCCTTCGCTATCTTGGTGCTGGCTTTGTAGCCTATGATCGGGTTGAGGGCGGTGACGATACCGATGCTGTTCTTGACCATATCGTAGCAACGCTCCTTATTGACGGTTATGCCTTCGACACACTCTGTACGAAGAGTGTTCATCGCATTGGTCAGCCAAGTAATGCTTTCCATAATCGATTCAGCGATAACAGGTTCCATCACATTGAGCTGAAGCTGTCCAGCCTCGGCGGCGAAAGAAACAGTCGTATCGTTGCCTATAACCTTGAAGCATACCTGATTGGTAACCTCGGGAATGACAGGATTAACCTTACCTGGCATAATCGATGATCCGGGAGCTTTCGGAGGGAGATTGATCTCATTCAAACCGCAACGAGGTCCTGAGGCCATGAGCCTCAAATCGTTACATATCTTGGAGAGTTTCACGGCAAGCCTCTTGAGGGCCCCGGAATAGCTCACATAAGCACCTGTGTCAGGAGTGGCTTCAACAAGGTCGGGGGCGGCGATGAACTTCTCCCCCGTGAGCTCTGTCAGATTGGCGGCGCAAAGGGTGGCGAAACCAGGCTTCGCATTCAACCCTGTTCCGATGGCCGTACCTCCCATATTAATCTCATATAAAAGATTGACATTCCTCTCAAGATTGGCGATTTCCTCCTCAAGGTTCGTGGCATAGGCGCGGAACTCCTGGCCAGAGGTCATCGGGACAGCATCCTGCAACTGCGTGCGCCCCATCTTGATCACATCTTTGAACTCCTCTCCCTTTGCCCTGAAAGCGTCAATAAGATCCTTCAGGCTCTTCTCAAGTTTACGGTTCATCCTGATAAAAGCGTAACGAAACGCTGAGGGATACGCGTCATTGGTTGACTGGGCACAGTTGACATGGTCGTTGGGAGAACAATATTTGTACTCACCTTTCTGGTGTCCCATGATCTCGAGGGCCCTGTTGGCTATCACCTCATTAGCGTTCATATTGACAGAGGTTCCGGCTCCTCCCTGCATCATGTCGACAGGGAATTGGTCATGGAACTTGCCGTCAATTATCTCCTTACTCGCCTGCATGATGGCATCGGCGATCTCGGGAGACAAGGCATCCAACTGCTTGTTGGTCTTCGCGGCGGCATACTTGATACATGCCATCGCTATGACATAATCAGGATAATGACACATCCTGGTTGTTGATATCTTGTAGTTATTCAATGCCCTTTGGGTCTGCACACCGTAATAGGCGTCGGCCGGGACTTGAAGCTCGCCGAGCAGGTCGGATTCAATACGGAATTTTTCGCTCATGATGAAAAAAGTGTTGATTTAAAACGTACAAATGTAGCTTTTTCTATAATCATAAACAAGAGAGCGCCGCCCCTGAGGACGACGCTCTCAACAATAAATATTCGCTTGAAGAATTAATTCTTTGAAGACTTCTTGGCTCCCTTGGCAGGCTCCGCGGCGGCGAGCTTCTTCTGACGAGCGATGGTGGCATCGTACATCACCGGAGTACCGATGAAGATGGAAGCGTAAGTACCGATCAAGATACCAAGGATGAGAGCGACCGCGAGACCCCTGATGGACTCACCGCCCCAGATCGCGATAGCGAGCATGGTCACGAGAGTGGAGACAGAGGTATTGACCGTACGGGTGAGGGTCGCATTGAGAGCCTGGTTCGTGTTGGTCTTAATGTCCGTATTCGGATGCAGTGTCCTGTACTCACGGATACGGTCGAAGATAACCACGTTATCGTTGATGGCATATCCGATGATCGTCAGGATAGCCGCTATAAACGTCTGGTCAACATCAAGGTTGAACGGCAGAATGCCGGAGAACAATGAGAAGAAACCGATGACAATGATAGCGGTGTGAGCAAGAGAGACAACACCACCAAGACCCCATGTCCAGCCTCTGAACCTGAAGGCTATGTAGGCGAAGATCACGATAAGGGCGAGGATGACAGCGATAACAGCGTCCCTCTTGATGTCGTTGGCGATGGTAGGACCGACCTTGTCGGATGAGATGATACCGTTGGCGTTCCCGAGAGTTGACTTGAATTCATCAATCGTCAACTTCTCAGCGAAGAACGGAGCGAGAGCGTTGAAGAGCTTGCCCTCGACCTCAGCGTCAACCTCAGAGGATTCCTCATCATTCTTATACTGGGTCGTGATCTTCATCTGGCTCTCACCACCGAACTGCTTAACCTCGACAGCTCCGTCGAACTCCGCGATAGCGGCCTGACGGATCTCCTCAGCTGTGACCGGCTTGTCGAAGCGGACGACATAGGTACGACCACCGGTGAAATCGACACCATAGGTGAAGCCCTTGGTGAAGATGGACACGAGGGAGATGAGGATCAAAGCGCCGGAGACAATGTAAGAGACCTTGCGGGCGCTGATGAAATCGAAGTGGGTGTTCTTGAGGAAGTTTCTCGTGAGGCTGTTCTCGAACGTGATGTTCTTGCCCTTCTTGATACGGTCGTCGAAGATAAGACGGGTGATGAAGATGGAGGTGAGAACAGAGGTGATGATACCGATGATGAGCGTGGTGGCGAAGCCCTGGACAGGACCGGAACCGAAAACGAAGAGAACGATACCGGTGAGGAGGGTCGTGACCTGACCATCGATGATGGCGGAGTAAGCGTTCTTGTAACCGTCGGCCACAGCCTTGCTCAGGCCCTTGCCTGCGGCGAGTTCCTCTTTGATACGTTCATATATAATAACGTTGGCGTCAACAGCCATACCCATTGTCAAGACGAGACCGGCGATACCGGGCAGAGTCAAGACAGCTCCGAATGACACAAGGACTCCGAAGAGCAACAGGACGTTGCAAAGAAGAGCGATGTCAGCCGCGATACCGGCTCCCTGATAGAAGAATATCATGTAGAGCAGGACAAGGAGGAAAGCGATCAGGAAGGAGATCATACCAGCCTTGATCGACTTGGCTCCGAGGGAAGGTCCGACAACCTGCTCCTGGATGATGGTCGCGGGAGCGGGAAGCTTACCGGACTTGAGGACATTCACGAGGTCAGTGGCCTCATCAGGAGTGAAATGACCTGTGATAGAGGAGTTTCCACCAGTGATGGCGCTGTTGACGTTAGGATAGGAATAGACCATTCCATCGAGGACGATGGCTATCTGCCTACCAACATTGTCACCAGTCATGCGGGCCCAGACATTAGCGCCCTCGGCGTTCATGCTCATGGAGACTGAAGGCTCTCCGTTGGTGCCATGGTCGTAGACCACGCGGGCGTCTGTGACGACACCACCATCCAACTTGGCCTTTCCGTTACGGGAAGTGGACTTGATGGCGACGAGCTCATAGATGTTGTCAGAATCGAACATCTCAGAGGGCTTGACGGTCCACATGGGGATGAACTCGGCCGGGAATATCTCGGCGATCTGAGGCATAGCGAGATACCTGTTGACCTTCGCGGTGTCGATTCCGGAAGCGAAACCTATGCAAGCGTTGCCGGTGTACTGTGAAGGGGTAAGGACAGCGTAGAGGGGGTTCTGCTTCTTGTAAGCCTCAAGATCAGCGTCGGAAGACTGATTCTGGGCAATCTCGGCATTAAGGACAGAGTCGTCACCCTCGGGCTTGGCCTCGTTGGCTTCCTCAGCCTCGACGGGAGTTTCGGTGTTCTCACCGGCGAGAATCTCAGCCAGCTTGGCATTGGCCTCGGCGAGGTATCCAGAGATCTCCTGGTTTGTGAAAGTCTCCCAGAACTCGAGGGAGGCTGTTCCCTGGAGGAGTTTCCTCACACGCTCAGGCTCCTTGACACCAGGGAGCTCGACGAGGATACGTCCGCTGTTTCCGAGCTTCTGGATGGAAGGCTGGGTCACACCAAAGCGGTCGATACGGTTCCTCAACACATTGAAGGAATTGGCGACTGCGCTCTCGGCCTCACTGCGGATCACTGTCAAGACCTCAGCGTCTGTTGACTCGGGCTTAACCTTGTCCTTCATCTCGTATGTTCCGAAGATCTGGGCGAGTCTCTGACCGCCGGCGACCTCTTTCCAAGCGTTGCCGAAGAGGGTAATGAAATCATCCCTGGAGTTGACGCTACGCTCCTTGGCGAGAGCGAGAGCCTTCTGGAATGACGGATTGGGATTGTCTCCTGAAAGAGCCCTGACAAGATCCTGCAACTGGACCTGGAGCATGACGTTCATACCTCCCTTAAGGTCCAGACCAAGATTGATCTCCTTGGCCTTGCAGTCCTTGTAGGTGTTCCAGAGATAAACCTTCTTCGAAGAGATGGAATCAATGTAGACCCTGTTCTGGTCTTTTCTTATGGAGTCCAGATAGTAAGCCTGGCTCTCCGGGGAAACCTTGGCGAACGCGGCGGTGTTCATGGCCACCTGGGCGGCTTTCTCCGCGAACTTGTCCGCTTTCCTTTCCTGGATGGTTGTCACCGCTGTGAAAGATAGCTGCCAGATCGAAGCGATGGCGAGCAAGATGGCGACAAGCCTTATCCAACCTTTACTTTGCATAATGTTTTACTTTATATTTTTATTGTTTTTGCTTTCGGGCATAAAAATAAGGGTACAAATTTAGCATTTTTTTCTAAGAAAGAAATTATCTGCCAAGTATTTCTTATTTTTGCAGATGCATTGACTCCGATTTTCGGAATGAAAAAGATAACTCTTTGTTTATTCATCATATTCTCTTCATTGCTGATTACCGTGCCTGAAGCGGGGGCCCAGACAATTGTCGACAGAATCATCGCCCAAGCGGACTCAGCCAGACAAGCTTATGACTTCCCATTAGCAGTATCCCTCTGCCAGAAAGTGGCTGAGATCGACTCGACTTCGATTGACAAAGTTGAGGACATGATGATCATCTGCGGTAACGGCCTGTCAATGATGGACTTCTGCAGCCGACCGGTGGTTGTCGCCAGACAAGATTTTCCACTCAAGGACTTTTTTCTTTATTACCCTTTGGTGAATCACGGATGGAGAAAAACTCCCAACCAGCTGGACTCACTTGGAGGGACTGGTCTCTCACAAGCGATATACTTCCCGGAAGGGACCAAGGATCTCTATTATTCCGCCGCTGACGAAAACGGGATAAGGAACATCTACAGAACAGTTCTGGAGGACTCTTTGTGGGCAGCTCCCATGCTGATCAACGAGCAGCTGACAAGTTCCTCCGACGAGATTTATCCCATGCTTTCCCCAGACGGAGAATCCTTGTTCTTCGCCTCAAAGGGTCTGTATGGCATGGGTGGATACGACCTGTATGTCTCTCATTGGAACAGCGAGACCGGAGACTGGGACATCCCTGTCAACATGGGATTCCCATATTCCTCGCCTTACGACGACTTCCTGTTCATGAATACGGAGGACGGGAAGTATTCCATTTTCGCCTCCAACCGCGATTGCGGCAAGGATAGCGTGCGTATATACGTGCTCGAGTATGACAGTATGCCTGTGCGCGAGGCTGTCACCGACATAAGCGCCCTCAGGGAACTGGCTTCCTTGATTCCGGCCAGGGACCCGGCCAGAATGGATAACGGAGCGGCTACCGGAGACAAAGACATGTCGGGAGAGGAAGCAAGGAGATATATGGACAAGATGAGGGAAGTCCGTTCTCTTCGCGACTCCGTCTCAAGGTTCAGCAAGGGGATTGAGAACTTGAGGGCTGAGTTTTCCTCCGCCACCGAGGAGAGGAAAGCCGCCCTTTCGGAAGAGATCCTGGGCAAAGAGCTCCAGCTCCCGGTTCTCAACGACTCGCTCCAGAAAGCGATGAAAGGCCTGCAAGCTCTGGAAATGGAGTTTCTGGCTAATGGCATAGTCCTGGATATCAGCAAATTACAAGCAAGGGCGGACAAGGATGTGGTCGGTGCGTCTTCCGGCTACACTTTCACCCGCAACAGCTTCGGCCCGTCTCCCTCCTTGGCCATGAAGGAGCCCGAAAGGAAATTCGACTATTCGTTCATGATCCTGCCTGAAGGTCGCTTCGCTGAGGATAACACTTTGCCGGAAGGCATTGTGTATCAGATTCAGATGTTCACCCAGTCAAGGAAAGCGACAGTGGCGGACTTGAAGGGTTTGAGCCCGGTCTTTGAGAAGAAGTCAGGAAGCAGGTACATCTGCTCAGCGGGTCTGTTCAGGACCTATGCCGACGCTCTCTCCAACCTCAACAAGGTCAAAAAGCAAGGCTTCCGTACAGCGGAGATCAAGGCATATAAAGATGGGGAACCCATCAGCGTCACTTCCGCCAGGAAACTTGAGTCTGAACGCCTTTATCTCGTGGTATTCTATCCGGGAAATGGACAATCCCTGCCAGACGGGGCGATGGACGCCATACGTAAGACAGGGATGGATGTCGCCAAGAGCGTGGAGAACGGCGCTGTGGTGTTCAAGGTCGGTCCTTTCCACGACAAAGCCGAGGCTGAGGCTCTCGTTGTGGCCTTGAAAGCCCTCGATGCCGGAGACTGCTCGCTAACGCTTTCTGGGAGCGAATGACACCTGATCCTCAACCTGTCCGGTGAAGATATTGTGGACAGTGACATTAAGTCTGCCTCCCTCCACCTTTCCTTCGATAACAGTGGGGAAATGCTTCTCCTCCAATCTTGGACCGCCACCGACGAGCTGGGTCCAGCTTCTTCCTGGAGCGGGATCATCACGGCGATACTCGTGCTGATGGGCGGTGATAATCAACTGGCAATGAGCTTTTTCCAGAAGCGGAGTCCATAGTTCGGCGCATGTGCGCTGCCAGATGGCGAAATCAGGGGAGTAGCGAGGATCCTTGTCTGCCGGGGCGAGATCTCCAGGATTGGCCTTCGGATCGGAATCAAAAAGAGGAATATGGCAGAAGGCCACCAGGTAAGGGGCCTTGGCGATGTCTTTTCTCTTCAAAGCGTCACGCAGCCAAGCTACCTGCGCTCGACGATAAGCGTCGCTGTTGAACAATCCGGCGAAAAGAGGGTTGGTGTCCATCTTATCTTCCGCGGTATCTAGTCCAATAAGGGCGATATCCCCCATCCTAACGGCGAAATTCCGGCCCAGATCCCAGTCCCTCGGAGCCCTCTCCTCTGGTTGGCGGTACATCCAGACCCTCTCCAGATGGCGGTTGGCCATTCCTCGGGAATCGTGGTTGCCGGGGCTGAACAAATATGGTATCCGGGAGGCGTAATCCTTCGCCGAGATTTTAGGATCGAGGAATATCTCTATCTGACTCTCGATGGTCTCCTGAGTGTTTGAGGCGTCTCCATTCCAGATCACACAGGACGGAGCCAGTGAATTGACTTTGGTGATTGTCTTCTCAAGTCCCGGCCAATGCACGTGAGTATCGTTGATAACGCAGAAGTGAGCATCAGAACCCTTACCTGCCGTGGTGAAGCTGTAGACGGCCGGATCCTCCTCATTACCAAGTATTTTCATGTCGTAGCCGCCACCGTAATGTATCCTGTCGGCCCCAATCTTATAGTAATACTTTGTCGAAGGCTTGAGACCGGTGACCCGAATCTGGCTGACCTTGTCACTGATCTCGGTCAGGCGGTAGCCTCCGCATTTGATCTTCCTCGCGCCGCTCATGTCGGGACTCTCGCTGACCAGCACATATCCATTGGCCATGGCACCGACAGCGAAGGCCACTCCTATGGATTCCTCCGCATAGTTCTGCAGCATCGGGGCAGAGGTTATCAACTTCCCCTCAACATCCGCGCTAGCGCTTTCAGAATTACCATCCTGGCTGGGTAGTCCGGTCTTATCTGTCACCTTCCCGGCAGCCTTCAAGGCATTTCCCGCACCAACTGCCGCCACCAACATGGCGGTATCCTTGATAAAAGTCCTTCTTTTCATGATAATCAATTATTTACTCACCTAAATACTTCTTCACAGTTTCCCAGAGAGCATCCCCTCTAAGGTCCCGAGCAAGGATTGTCCCGTCAGGGCCGATGAGGATAATGTAAGGGATGTAGTCAAAGCCATATGCCACCGGGACAGACTCCGGCACTCCCAGAATCTGCTTCCACGGGACTTTCAATTCCCCAACAGCCTCCAGGGATTTCTCCGGTTTGTCATAAACCGGTGCCCCTACAATGTCGAAAGCTTTGTCTTTATATTGATAAAAAATATCTTTCAAACGAGGAATCTCTTCCCGGCAAGGTCCGCACCAGGACGCCCAGAAATCCACCAGGACATATTTCCCTTTACCAACGAAGTCGGACAATCTCAAGACCTTGCCATCTGGCTGGACCGCCTCGAAATCAATGAACTTCCCAGTTTTGCCATCAGACTTGGCCTGTCCGGAAGCGGTCATGCAGCAAAGCGCCGCCAGAGCCGCCGCCAGTATAATCTTGGTTCCAATAATCCCTTTCATCCCACCTATTTCCAGTCTGTTATCTCGCGGGTGTCCATACCGAGGCCGCGGAAAGTCCAGCTCCCGAAGGACCCGCCTCCGGTGGCCGGCTGCTTGAAGCTGACCTCACTCATGTAGGTCTTCCCTCCCTCCTTGTAGATGACATAGGTGCCCTTCCAGCGAGCAGTGACTCTGCCACCGGCGTCCTTATCGTAATTCCACCCGGCATCACGGATTATGACTTTCACCACATTGGCTCCGTTAAGGGCCGTCACGGCCGCTGCCTTGAGCTTTGACTCCATGGCGGCATCGCTCATGCCAGCCTTGGGAATCTGGGACATCGTCATCCCGGAAGCGGCGGAACCGGCCTTGGATTGATTTGATTTATAGAACACATCCCTGTCATAATCCACATTCTCAAGCTGCCTGTCGTGCTTTTTCAACACATCCGCATGTTTTTCGGCGTCGGGATGCATATGCAGCAGATTCACCGCCTCCTTATATTCAACGAAGTCAAAATAGACAAACTGACCTTTAGCCTTCCTATCCTCGTAACGCTTGTAAATGTAGTCCGCCATGAATTCAAGGGCGTTGAAAGGTGCCCCTTGGCGTATGTCGTCTTCAACTTCGAGAAGAAGACGGCGAAGACGGCCCAACCTTTCCGTGTCCGACTCCACCAGACGGATGGTCTGGTCCTTCGCCTTCACGATCTTGTCATTGGAGTTGCGGCTCGAATATGGGGAAATGGCGGCCTGGGCGTGCACCTCCATAATGGCGACCGAACGGAAAAAATGAAGGAGTGGCATCGCCTCGGCCGGATCGGCAACCACCTCTGCGAAACCCGCCATTATGGTCTCCTCTCCGTATGGGACCTGCCTGTCCCCCTGTCCGGGAATATTCCCGATAAAGTTCGTAATAGCCGTATAGCCCTTGCCATATTCCTCTTGGGCCTTCATCAGGAAAAACGCGTAGCTATTGTCATGGACTTTCGTGTTCTCATCATCTCCAAGATAATAGAAAACAGTGTTCATCCCCTCGTAATAAGGCTTGTACAGGAAATACTCATCAGGATAATTCTCATAAAACGCCCTGAACTCCGCGGGAGACTTGGTGTAGCCGGTTTTCACTTCCCAGTCAGATGCGGCCGGGTCAGCGGCGATGGCGGCCGCGGAGGGCTTAAGCCGGGTATTTTGAGCGAAAAGGGACGATGCGGCGGCAAGGAAAAGCACTGCCGAGAGGATCAGATGATGAATACTTTTCATGATTATATCGGGTCAGTTGATGAATTCAAGAATTCCTTACCAATATAAACATTATCGGAAACAATTCAAAACGCCCCCCTGTGTCCCGAAGGGAGTTTCATCTATTCCCGGTTCGACTAGAACTGGAAATAGATGAAACTCTGTAGGTCTGCTGTTATGAACTGGCAAATGATGAAGATAGCGACCATGCAGGCGAGGACCATAAGCGCCAGAGGCATCTTGGCGAACCAAATACGATAACGACGCTTGAAATTGTCCGGAAGCCAATGGATCAACATGCCAACGATGAACACAAGAATAATGCTCCTGTGCTGCCATGCCATCTGAGGCACCAGCGACCAATCCCACTGCCCGCCGATCTGATTAACCATGCTCTTGGCCGTGCTCCATGCCTTCTCATTGGCCTCCGCCGGATCAAGATTCGATCCGCTGCGGAAGAAAAGACGGGTGAACGTGATGAATATGAACGTCATCAGAACCGACCAAGCCCCGCTTATCCAGGACACGACCTTTCCCTTTCGTACTTTGTGGAAAATCATCCCGACCAAGGCGCCGAATGAGATGATCACCGTCCACCAGAAGAACATGTTGAACACCGGTGCCCCGAAGAAGTATTTCAGAACCCCGAAAACCGCTGTGATGAGACCTATTACCAACGCCTTGAAATATGCGTTGCAACTGGCCCAGAAGCGGTAAATCAACATTCCGAGACCATTCAGTCCTCCCCAGATCATGAAGTTCCAGCTGGCTCCGTGCCAAAGACCTCCAAGGAGCATGGTGTCCATCCTGTTGATGTCGGAAATCAATTCCTTACGCCAACTCTTCTTGAATGCGATCAGGCAAGCGATAATGACGGTCAAAACCAGTACGCTTCCAAACACCCACCAACTACCTGCCAAGGCGGAGGCCAGGAACGCTATCCCGAGAATGATCGCATAAGACCCGAAAGTGCCGTTGCGGTTGCCTCCCAATGGAATATACAAATAATCCTGTAGCCACTTGGAGAGCGATATATGCCACCTCTTCCAAAATTCTCCGGCATTCTTGGCCTTATAGGGAGAGTTGAAGTTCTTGGGAAGGTAGAAGCCCATCAGCATCGCCACTCCGGTGGCTATGTCGGTATATCCCGAGAAGTCGGCGTAGACCTGAAGGGAATACCCGAATAAGGCCGTAAGATTCTCAAATCCCGTGTAAAGCAGCGGGTTCTCGAAAACCCTGTCGCAGAAATTGACGGCCAGGTAGTCGCTGAGAACCAGTTTCTTGGCAAGTCCGTTCAGTATCCAGAAGACCGCGAAGCCAAATTGAGTCCTGCCGAGGAAAAAGGGTTTTCGCAACTGTGGGATGAATTCCTTCGCCCTGACGATAGGGCCAGCGACGAGTTGCGGGAAGAAGCTCAGATAGAACCCGAAATCCAGGAAATTCCGAACCGGCTTGATCCCGTATTTATGTTTAGACGTTTCTGTGGCGGAAACGCCGCGGGATACGTCGACGACATAACTGATGGCCTGGAAGATGAAGAACGAGATACCTACCGGAAGGAATATCGAGTCCACACTGAAGGTTCCGGATCCGACCACGGAATTGCCCCAGGTCGCTATCCAGTCTTTTACGACGAATGACGTTCCGAACAAGTTGTTCAAGACGTCCGTTATGAAATAGGCGTACTTATAGTAACACAGGAGCGACAGATCCACGACGACACTCAACGCGACCACCGTCCCGCGCCAGAAAGACCTTTTGCAATGGGGAAGGAGCAAACCGGCCAAATAGTTATACACTATCACGAAGCCGAGGAGCATCAGGAAGAGCCCGCTGGTCTTGTAATAGAAAAACAGGCTCACGAAGAACAGGAAGGCGTTCCTAAGCAGCACCTTGTTCTTGAATACGCAGAGGAAAGCCAGGACAATGGCGAAAAAGGCCCAGAAATAGAACTGGGTGAACAACAGCGGGTGAGCCTGATCGAAAGCGAACAGGTCTCTCAAAAACCGCAGTGACACTTCCCTCAAGCCAGCCATGACTTCCTTCTCAAATGCTCTATATATTTAGCCATGAAGGCGTTAAACAACAAATCCCCCAAGATCGTGTAGCCCTCGTCGGTGAAATGGATCTTATCTCTTCGAGCCAGTCCCGCTTCTTCCCAATGCTTCATCGACCCAAGGCCACCCATGATGCCGAACATGTCCCAATAGCCCCCGCCACAATCTTGGCAAAGGCGGAAAAAAGCCTCCTGCGCTTCAAGGCCATTGCGGTTCACCGAATAAACCCTGCGGCGTACTCGCCTGAAGCTGTCGTTATTGGTAACGAAAAGCAAGGCGCAATCCGGATTGACTGCGCGAACCCTGGACACAAGGACCTTGTACTTTGCTATAAAATCCTCCTGGGTGAAATCTTTCCCGGAGGCATCGTTTATACCGATAGCGAATATCACCAAATCCGGATTGACCATCCTCAAATCCCTCTCCAGATCCTCGCAACGAAGATAGGAAGGCACGGCGGCGCCGTTGACGCCAATCCCTGTCACGGAAATACCTGGGGAAGGGTTGTCAAGGTATATTCCCGTCAAGGTCAGTTCACCCCTTTTACCGGCCACGGCGACCTTGACGGAATCCTGAGACTCCGGAAGCAAAAAGGACCAGCAGGATTTATCCTCGACCCTAACCCCCTGAAGGGTGTCTCCGGAATCCAGTACAACAACCGGAAACCGCTCACCATCAGTAGCATATCCCAAAATATTCAACCTGTCGAACTTGAAATCAGGATCCTCCGGAGTGGCGTTTCTCGCCTTAAGGACTATCTTCACTGAAGCGGTAGAGTCGGAGGTGGTGACGGCCATGCCTGTCAGACCAAGTCTCCTAGGCAGATCCCTCTTCACGTTCCTGGTAGCCTCCCATTCCCCTTCATACCGGGAACGGTAACTGCTGGGTGTATTTGTTTTAGCGGCGGTGAAAGGAAAGACCATTCCGCGGCCGCCTTCTATTCCGTCACCAAGCGCGAGAAGATCGTTGCGGAACTGCCTCGTGAGTGTGCCACCCTGTACATGAGAGCCACCTATGTGCAGAATTCTGAAGTTCCCTGACCCCGTCAACAAGGCTCCGTCCATTTTAGCGAACGCTTTCTCGAAAGCCGAGCTGTCCCCGAGGAAAATAATCTTGTTGCGTTCGAAACTGGCGAATTCCAGGTCTGGCACCTCCTTCCGGACCGTCTGCCCAAGCAGGATCGACGGAATCAGCAGGAGCGTCGCCAATGAATATGCCGCCAACTTTCTCATAAAGTATCACTTATGACAAGAGTATCTCTTCTATCCGGGAGCGAGTCAAGGTATTCTCTGACAACAGTTTCGGACAAGTTTGAACGAAGCCTGCGGAAATCGTCATAAAGAAGAAGGGACTTCGCCAGGGCGCTTCCCACCTCAGCGGCTCCCTTGGTTGTGAAATGGATATAGTCGGGCCCGGCCAACTGCGGACTGTGGTTGACCCACTCCTTCATGGAGCCCACTCCGCCCATCATATTAAATGTGTCCCAATAGGCAATGCCGTTCTGGAGACAATGTACTTTGAGCGAGTCGTTCAAATCCGGGAGCAACGGCCAGGTCACCAGGCTGCCATTTACGCTCTTGCTCATGTCTGCCGGCCCGACAAATAAGAGTTTCGCCCATGGAGCGACTTTCTTGAAAAACTCAAACTGTGTCTCCAACTTGTTCATATAGATGGAAATCGCCTTCCTCGAGCTTATTCCCGGCATGGCGTTGCCTCCGAACTGGAGTATGATCAACCGGGTGTCCGTCTTCTCGTAAGAATCCCTTAACACAACCGAGTCAATCCCTGACAGGATTGTTCCCGAGCAACCTCGCAGAGCCACGTTATCAACCGCAACCCCCGGACCTCCATCAAGCATAATCCCGTATATCTCAGCCGTTCCTTTCAAGGTGAGATATCCTTGCTTCACGCCATGGGGAAGATCCCATGACACGACAGAGACCCCATTTATCGGCTTATCAACCGACTCTGTCATCACGGACAAAGTGTCACATTTAAGGCTCATAATGAGCCCCGGGCTACTATGTCCGAAAAGAACGGAGACTTTGGAAATGGACTTCACCCTCTCCTGGGCATAGCGGTTCTCCGCCCGCCTGAAACTGAAACGAGCCTCTCCGGAGAGAATGGCATATCTGGCCAGAGGACCGTATCGATGGGTGGGAGACCTCTTCGAGAGAGTGTCTGAGACAAGCGCATATCTAGTCAGGCTTCCGGAGGTACTCTGGGAGACAGATACCGAAGACATCGGTTTCAGGATGGGAACCATCCCGGGACCTGATCCGCCGAAACGCTCTTGCAGCATCTGTCTGAGCATCGAGGAAATGCGGTCCATCTCAAGCTGCGAGTCTCCGTAATGGACAATCCTGACAACATGCCCGGAAGACTCGGCTGTGTCCAAGCCCGCGAAAAGTTGATCAAAGAATGTGTAATCATCCCCGGGGAGATGTATCCTGTTGGGGTTGGATGCAAGATATTCTTTATAAAAAGCGAGAGTGTCTCCTTGCTCCCTGACCATCTCATAGCTTTTGCGGACCGCCAACAGCACGGAGTCAACATCAACGGCAGATCCTTCATTCTCAAGGTCCTGAAGAGCGGATTCGTAGGAGGGAAACCTCAACTTGACGCCAGCCACCTCCACCCCTTCAGAGGGGAAGAAGTACCAACAGGCGAACATCAGCGCGAACAGCGCCAGGAAAAACAAAACTATCTTGTGAGGTTTCATCTTTCGGCGAAAACGGCGTCAAAGTTACAAATTTATTATCTTTGTCATATTGACAACCATGTTATTATGAGAAAATACATCCTGCTCATCATTTCACTAGCGATCTTTTCCTCATGCGAGGTACGTCACTTGATCAGCAACCCTGAATATCGCCACCAGATGGAAAAAGACCTCCAAGCCAGATTGGATGGAGAAGGTAATCTCAAGGCGTTTTACGAAGTGGACGACCTGATCATCACGACAGAAGAGAGAGAGGCTCTGCAGTTCTTTTACGCCTACATGCCTCTCGCGGACTTTACAGATTACTCGACAGACTATTACCTGTCAAACATAAAGTCCTCTCTCGACACACGTGATGAGATGGGATGGAATGTTCCTGAGCGGGAATTCAGGCACTTTGTCCTGCCGATAAGGGTGAACAACGAGGATCTGGACTCTTCGAGGGTGGTGTTCGCGAGGGAGATTAAGCCCAGGATAAAAGGCATGCCGATGAAAGACGCCATCCTCGAAGTCAATCACTGGTGCCATGAGAAACTGACCTACAAACCTTCCGACGCCAGGACCCTGTCCCCTCTCTCCAGCGCCAGGAGCTCATTGGCCCGCTGCGGGGAGGAATCCACTTTCACGGTCGCCGCCCTGCGTTCTGTCGGAATTCCGGCTAGGCAGGTATACACGCCCCGCTGGGCCCACTCAGACGACAACCACGCATGGGTGGAGGCATGGGCTGACGGTACTTGGTATTTCCTAGGGGCCTGCGAGCCTGAGGCCGTGCTCAATCTCGGATGGTTCAACACACCTGCGAGCAGGGGCCTCCTGATGCACACAAGGGTGTTCGGACGTTATGATGGTCCTGAGGAGAAAGTGATGGAAGGATCCAATTTCACAGAGATAAACCTGATCGACAACTACGCAAAGACCGCCAGGGTGGACTTTGTGGTCAAATACGAGGACGGTGCCCCTGTCGACAGCGCCCTCGTGGACTTCGAAATATATAACTACGCCGAGTTCTATCCCGCTCTGGCGAAATACACCGACAAGGATGGCAAGACCTTCCTCACTGCGGGAATGGGAGACATGCTCGCATGGGCATCTAAAGACGGGTTCTATGGACACTCAAAGGTTTCCTTCGGGAAGGACTCCCTTGTCACTATAGTTATAAAGAGCGGCCACCCGGACGAGTCCGAGAGCATGATGATCGTCCCTCCCGCAGGAGGAGCGAATATTCCGGAAGTCACGGAGGAGCAAAGGAATGCCAATAACTTACGAACCGCCCAAGAAGACCTCATACGAAAGAATTACATGGCCACATTCGCCAAGGATGACGGGACTCCCAAAGGCGGATTCCTTGCCAAGGCGGCAGGCAACCACGAGGTGATCGAGGGCTTCTTGGCGGCACATCCCGATCAGAGGGCGCTTGACCTACTCGGCTCGCTTTCCGACAAGGACATGGTCGATGTAACACGGGAGATATTGGAGGACAGTTATCAGGACACGGAGGCCATTCTCTGCCCTAGGGTCGCCAATGAGTTCCTCACCCCGTATAAAGGATTCTTCAAGGGCGCCTTATCCGAGAGCGAGAGAGCCTCTCTATCCGACCCGGCCAACCTCATCAAATGGGTAAAGGACAACATCACATTAGTCAACGACACCAAATCCTGGAGAATAACTATGTCTCCTATCGGCGTGTTCAAGTCGAGACTGGCCGACCCTAACTCCCGGGAAATATTCTTCGTCTCCCTCGCCAGGACCTTAGGCATCGACGCCAGGAAAGATCCCGTTACAGGAAAAGTGCAGTATAACTCAGACGGATGGATCGATGTAGATTTCGAAGCCGCCAAGGAAAGCGTAACCCCGAAAGGAACCCTGGTCCTCAAGTACATCCCCACGCCCAAACTTGCCAACCCCGGTTATTACAGCAACTTCACTATCAGCAAGATTCAGGACGGCCGCACCAATCTGCTGGCATTCGATGAGGGCCAGGTGGACATGGGCGGAGGAGTCAGCTGGGAGAATGTGTTCAGGAAAGGCGCTGAGATAGACACCGGAGAATACATTCTGGTGAGCGGCAACCGCCTTTCGGACGGCAGTGTTCCCGTGACTCTCAAGAAGTTCTCGGTAAAGGAAGGCGAGACGACAACGATCGATCTCGTTATTGAGATCCCCGACAATAAGCTCAGCGTGATCGGAGAGTTTGACTCCGAGACAAGGTATTGGAAAACAGCTGGTTCCGAACCCGTCTCTGTACTCTCGACCACAGGCCGGGGAGTATTCGTCATAGGCTTCCTGACTCCTCGCCATGAGCCGTCAGTCCATGCCGTCAACGACCTTATCTCCGCCAAAGACGGTCTAGAGAAATGGGGCAGGCCAATCTTGCTGCTGACTTCAGAAGACGGACTTGAATGGGTAAAGGACTATTCCGGTAAGCTACCTTCAAATGTCAGTTACGGAATAGCACCGAAAGAAATGCTGGAAGGCTCAATGCCCAGAGTCATGATAGCCGACACATTCAACCGGGTGTTCTTCCAGACCGAGGGATATACAATCGGTCTTGGTGACCAGCTACTGGGAGCCGTCGCCAAATTGTGATTTTTACCGGAGACAAACCGGCGTTAACGCATGGGTGTAGTATCTGATATTTTATCAAATCGATTAAATAAATTATCTTTTAGATGAAAATATTACGAAAGCCGCATATAAAATCGAGAAAAAAACTTAACTTAGAGCGTTTTAATAACACTATTGAGCTGAATAATCAGTTTTATACAAACCATTCACCATTGTTTTATGCTTAAATCAACACTCAAAGCTGGACTGTTGCTAGCCATGGCAGCGATAGTCTCAGGAGGGTGGTTGTTCCAGGCGCAGGCCTCTGAAGCCGATTCCCAAGTGCTGGCTCAACAGAACCAGACTTGCTCGGGAGTCGTCGTTGACGAGGCGGGTATTCCTGTCATCGGAGCAGCTGTCCTTATCAAAGGAACACTAAAGGGAACATCCACTGATGTCAATGGACATTTCTCGCTCCCGCAGGCCAAGACTGGGGACATCCTTGAAGTTTCCTCTGTCGGCTACCTCCCTACTGAGGTGGTCTGGAACGGAAGTCCACTCAACGTAATCCTTAAGGAAGACAAGCTTTCCATTGAGGAGTCTGTGGTTGTAGGTTACGGTGTCCAGAAGAAGGTGAACGTGACCGGTGCTGTCAGTATGGTGGATTCCGACGTTTTCGAATCCCGTCCTGTGCAGACCGTATCCCAGGCCCTCCAGGGCCAGATTCCGGGCCTTAACTTCAACGTCACGACCGGTGGTGGTGAGCTCAACCAGAACATGACCTTCAACGTCCGTGGTACAGGTACCATCGGTTCCGGTTCCACAGCAGCTCCGCTTGTGCTCATCGACGGAATCGAGGGTGACATGAACACCATCAACCCGAACGACATCGAGACGATCTCCGTCCTCAAGGATGCCGCCTCATCCTCCATCTACGGAGCAAGGGCCGCCTTCGGTGTGATCCTGATCACCACCAAGAGCGGAAAGGCCGGCAAGACCCATGTGTCCTACACCGGCAACCTTCTGTTCAACAGCACCCTCCATCTCCCGGAGATGATGCGTTCCGACCAGTTCGTTCAGTATTGGAACAGGGCGAGGATTAACGACGGTACCGCCGCCTACTTCACACCTGAGGTCATCCAAAATGTTAATGATTACCTTGCCGGCAAGATCACCTATGGTACTACTGAACAGTCCAACGGACGCTGGGGAACTTACGCCGTCGGTAACGCCAACACCGACTGGTTCAAGGTACACTACGCTGACAACGTTCCCTCCCACAACCATAACGTGAGCGTGAGCGGAGGAAACGACAGGGTCAATTACCGTGTCAGCGGCTCGTTCATGAACCAGAACGGTCTCTTGCGTATGGGTAAGGACCAGATGAACCGCTACACCGTCGACTCGAAGATCAGCGCCAAACTCACCGACTGGGCAAGGCTGGATTACACCAACAAGTTCGTCCGGGAGGACTACGAGCGTCCGAGCTACCTTACCTACCAGGGCCGTCTTTTCATGCACAACATCGCGCGCCGCTGGCCGAATATCCCGGTCTATGACCCCAACGGCCACCTCATGCCGAGCATGGAAACCATCGCAATTAAAGAAGGAGGAAAGCAGACTACCCAGAAGAACTACTACACCAACCAGCTGGCCCTCGTTTTCGAGCCTATCAAGAACTGGCACATCAACCTCGAAGGAAACATGAGGACCTACACCAACCGAGACCATCAGGTGATCGTCCCCATCCAGGCCTACGATGCCAAGAATGAGCCTTACTATATCGAATGGGACGCCGGCGTCGGCTCGATTCCGGCCGGAGTGAGCAGGATATATGAATACCGCTACACCCAGGATTACTTCACGACCAACCTCTATTCCGATTACAGCTGGACCCTCGGCGGACTCCATAATTTCCATGTCCTTGGCGGTTTCAACGCCGAGCTGACCAAGTACGACGAGATGAGCGGACGCGGAGACACCCTCGTGGACTTCTCCGTTCCTTACCTAAGCCAGACTACGGCCAACCCCATCGTCAAAGGTGGACGCGAGCACAACTCGGTGGCCGGTTTCTTCGGAAGGTTCAACTACAACTACGCCGACAAGTACATGCTCGAGTTGAACGGCCGCTACGACGGATCCTCCCGATTCATCGAGGACAAGAGATGGGCTTTCTTCCCTTCTGTCTCCGTAGGTTGGAACATCGCGAAGGAGCCCTTCTTCGGATCGCTCGCCGATGACATCAGCACCCTGAAGCTCCGCGCTTCCTACGGACGTCTCGGAAATACCAACACCAACAGCTGGTATCCGTTCTATCAGACTATGCCGGTTTCCACGGCCGCTGGTTTGTGGCTTATCGACAACGCCAAACCTAATGTGGCTTCAATGCCGGGAATCCTTTCCACCATCATGACGTGGGAAACCATCGAGACCTGGGATGCCGGTATCGACGTCACCGCATGGAACGGAAGGTTCAACCTCACATTCGACTACTTCCTGCGCAACACCCTCAACATGGTCGGTCCCGCCCCCGAACTTCCCGCGGCCCTTGGAGCCAGCGTTCCTAAGGTCAACAACGCGGATATGAAGTCCCACGGTTGGGAACTCGAGGTTTCCTGGCGCGACCAGATCGGCAAGGACTTCTCCTACGGGATCCGCGCCGTCGTCTCTGACGCTATCCAGGAAATCACCCGCTATCCCAACAAGACCAATTCCCTCTCGACCTATTATGTGGGACGCAAGATCGGTGAGATCTGGGGTTACCAGGCCGACAATCTCGCCCAGTCACAGGCTGAGATGGACGCCTGGCTGCAGAGCAACCGTCCTTCCTGGGGATCAGGCTGGAGCGCCGGTGACTTGATGTACAAGGATATCAATGGGGACGGAAAGGTCACCCAGGGTTCCAACACCCTCGACGACCACGGCGACAAGTCCATCATCGGAAACAGCACTCCGAGATACAACTTCGGTATAACCCTCGATGCGGCTTGGAAGGGCATAGACCTCAGGGCTTACTTCCAAGGTGTCGGCAAGCGCGACTACTGGTGCTCCGGTCCGTACATGTTCGGAACGAGTGGCGGTATGTGGCAATCCGCCGCCTTCGTTGAGCACTGGGATTTCTGGCGTCCGGAAGGGGATGAACTCGGAGCCAACACCGATGCATACTATCCGAGGCCCACGTTCAACGGCAACTCAAAGAACCAGGAGGTTTCCACAAGGTATCTCCAGAACGCAGCCTATATACGTCTGAAGAACATCCAGCTCGGTTACACCCTTCCAAGGAAATGGACCGATTCAGTCGGAATATCCTCTGTCCGTATTTACACATCCGCTGAGAACCTCTTCACCCTGACCAAGATGACGAAGATCTTCGATCCTGAGACAATCGGTGGAGACTGGGGAGACGGAAAGGTCTATCCTCTCATGAAGACCTATTCTTTCGGAATCAATATCAACTTCTAATCCGCGAAAGACATGAAAAAGATATTTATACTTATAGTATCCGCCGCGACCCTTCTTCTCTCAGCAGGTTGTAATGACTTCCTCGACAGGCAGCCTATCACCAACATCACGCCTGAGAAGTACTTCAAGTCAGCCGATGAGCTGGCGGCTTACACCGTAAACTATTATGAGACATTCTTGACCACATACCGAGGCAACTGGAATGTCGGTCCCATCTGGGAAGACGCTTATACTGACAACCTTGTAAGGGGCGGTTCAGACAACGGCACCACCCTTCAGTATTTCTCTCCCAGCAACGGTCGTTTCCTTGTTCCTGCCGGCCAGAACACATCCACCGCATTCTCCAGGATAAGGATCTGCAACTATTTCTTCGAGCAGGTTCTTCCCAAGGTGGAGGCGGGTACTCTTTCCGGCAGCGACGTCAATCATTATATCGGCGAGATGTATGTGATGAGGGCTTTGGCCTATTTCTATGCCCTTCGCAACTTCGGAGATTTCCCGATCATCGAGACTGTTCTTCCTGACGACAATGATGTCCTGGTCGAGGCCAGCAAACGCGCTCCCCGCAACGAAGTCGCCCGTTTCATAATCGCCGACCTTGACAAGGCTATCAGCCTTCTCAGCAATGGCAACAAGCATAGGATCAACAAGGATGTCGCCCTTCTGCTCAAGTCCCGCATCGCTTTGTTTGAGGGAACCTTCGAGAAATACCATAAGGGCTCGGGACGTGTCCCGGGTGACTCCAACTGGCCAGGCGCCTCCAGGAATTCTGGTAAGTCATTCGATATTGACGGCGAGGTCAAATGGTTCCTAGGACAGTGCATTGACGCGGCTCAGCAGGTGGCTGACGCACATCAGCTGACATCTAATTCTCACGTGATGAATCCCGACGCCACGAAAACGCAGGTCTATGGTTGGAACCCTTATTACGAGATGTTCTACCAGCCTGATGCCACGGGCATCGACGAGGTTCTCCTTTGCAGGGATTACAACTTGGATCTCGGCGTGGCCACCGCTATGCCCGATTACATCCGTGGAGGAGGTAACTGCGGAGCCACTCGCAGCCATATAGATGGCTTCCTTATGACCAACGGTCTGCCGATCTACGCAGACGGTTCCGGTTACAAGGGAGACGAGACCTTGGATCTCCAGCAGGAGGATCGTGACGAGAGGTTGCAGCTCTTTGTCTTCAACAACAGTGATCTCGAGGTTTATTCCGAAGGCAAGGAAAGCTTGTTCGACGGACCTGAGTTCCTGGAGCAGCCCGAGCACCGCGACGTGACCGGATTCCGCATCCGCAAGCATTATTGCTATGATGAGGCGATGTCCAAGGCCGGTATCGTCGCGACGAACGACATGATCCTCTACCGTGCCGCCGAGGCATACCTCAACTACATCGAGGCATACTATGAGCTCAACGGCAACATCGGCGGAAAGGCCGACACCTACTGGAGGGCTATCAGGACAAGGGCCAATGTCGATCCCGACTACACCAAGACCATCGCAGCCACCGACCTCTCCAAGGAGGACGACTGGGGTAAGCGCTCCGGTGAGACTCTCGTGGATGCCACACTGTTCAATATCCGCCGCGAGCGTCGCTGCGAGTTCATCGGAGAGGGCTTCCGCTGGAATGACCTTATCCGCTGGCGTTCCTTCGACCACCTGATGACCGAGAAATGGATCCCCGAGGGAGCCAATCTCTGGGGAGGCCCCCTGAAGGATAATGCGAAGTACATGAAGAAGGATGCCGCAGGCAATGTGACCACCGAGTCAGCGTTCATCGAGTGCGCCAGCGGCAAGTCTGACGCCAACATCTCCGCAAGGACCGACAGCAAGTATGTCCGCCCGCTCCGCGTGATCTTCGACAACAACGAGGTATTTGACGGATACACATGGCACAAGGCCTACTACCTGCAGCCTTACGGTCTCCAGGATCTCACCCTGACTTCCGAGGATGGTTCCGTAGAGAAGTCCGTGGCCTACCAGAACCCTTACTGGCCTACCCAGGCCTCCGAAGGCGCTCTCGAGTAGAACCCGTAGATTATCATCAAGAGGTTGCCCTACGGTTAAGGGCAACCTCTTTTTAATTAATCATTATACAACCAAATAGCAATGAAACGAATTCTTTTCATCATCGCAGCGTTTGTCCTGGCGTCTTGTTCCCATGAGGAAGGTTGGACATTGGTTTGGACAGAAGATTTCAATGGTCCTCAGATAGACGAAACTGTCTGGTCAAGAGTTGAGACAGGCAAATCGGATTGGAACAACATGATGTCCCTGCGTTCAGACCTGGCTTTCATTGAGGATGGACAACTAGTCCTTTTAGGAAAAGTTAACGACGGAAGTTCCTCAGATACAACCGCTTTTGTTACTGGTGGCCTGAAAAGCAAGGGTAAGAAATCCTTCATGCCTCTTGCCAAGTTCGAAATCAGGGCCAAGTACAACAATGTGGATGGTTTCTGGCCAGCTCTTTGGCTGATGCCTGACTACGACATGCCGAAGGATGAATATGCCGAAATCGACATCATGGAGCATCTCAACAGCGACACTTTCGCCTACCAGACGCTCCACTCAAGGTATTCTCTTGATGTGAGCCGAACCGATCCGAAGAACTACGGAACCGGCTCTATTGTTACAGGAGACTGGAACATATACGCCGCTGAAGTGTACCGTGACAGCATTTGCATGTACACCAATGGGCAGAAAACACTCACATATCCCAGGCTTGAAGGAAAAGAGCACCAGTTCCCCTGGCCGGATTATCCTTTCTACTTCATCCTGTCAAATCAGCTGGAAGGCAACTGGGTAGGGAAAGTGACCGATCCCGGACAGCTACCCTCCGAGCTCAGGGTAGACTGGATAAAGGTTTACCAGTGGAAATAGGATGAACCGCGGATTATTATGGTTAGCGGGAGGAGCCCTGGCCGCAGCGTCCTGCGGGCAGGAGAAGGCCGGGCTCCAGCCGCCGAACATCGTTTTCATCCTGGCCGACGATCTCGGCTGGGGCGACCTCAGTTGCTACGGCCAGGAAAAGTTCAGCACCCCGAACATCGACGCACTCGCCCAAGACGGCCTGAGGTTCACCCAATGCTATTCCGGAACGACCGTCAGCGCACCGTCAAGATCTTGTCTGGTCACCGGAACGCACAGCGGCCATACCGCCGTGAGGGGCAATGTCGAACTCCCGCCAGAAGGACAGTTTCCCCTTCCAGAAGGTTCACAGACATTCTTCAACGACCTGAAGTCGATCGGATACACCACAGGGGCTTTCGGCAAGTGGGGCCTTGGCTTCGTGGACAGCACAGGAGACCCCTTCAAGCAGGGTGTCGACTATTTTTTCGGATTCAACTGCCAGCTGCTGGCCCACAGTTACTATCCCGACCACCTTTGGGACAACGATAGGCGGGTGGAGCTCAAGGACAACAGGGACGATATTCCCTATGGAGAGGGAACATACGCCCCCGACCTCATCCACGAAAAAGCCATCCAGTTCCTGGAAGAGAGGACTGAGGACGGAAAGCCCTTCTTCCTTTGGTATCCCACAACCATCCCGCACGCCGAGCTGATAGTCCCTGAAGACAGCATCATTCTGAAATTCAGGGGAACGTATCCGGAAAAACCCTACAAGGGGATCGACGACGGGCCATATTTCCGTAAGGGCGGTTACGTGTCGCAGGAATATCCCCACGCCACCTTCGCCGCCATGGTCACAAGGCTCGACAACTATGTAGGAGATATAGTGACAAAGTTGAAGGCTCTGGGGCTATACGAGAACACTGTGATCCTGTTCGCCAGCGATAACGGTCCGCACAAGGAAGGTGGGCATGATCCCGACTTCTTCAACAGCAACGGCCCCTGGAAAGGCTATAAACGCGATGTGTATGAAGGCGGGATCCGGGTTCCGATGATTGTCTCATGGCCCGGTCATATCGCCAAAGGAGAGACGGATTTCATGTGCTCTTTCTGGGATATGATGCCTACCCTCAGGGATTTGACGGGCTCCGCATCCCCCGATGGAATGGATGGCGTCAGCCTGCTGCCGCTGCTGAAAGGCAAGGGGAAGCAGAAGGAACATGACTTCTTGTATTTCGAGTTCCAAGAGCTGGGTGGACGCCAGGCGGTGAGAAAGGGACCATGGAAACTTGTCCATATGGATATCCGTGGAGATTCTCCAAGGTTCGAGCTTTACAATCTCGAGAATGACCCCGGAGAGACAGAGGACCTGGCAGCTAAGATGCCAGAGAAAGTCAATGAA
The DNA here is from genome assembly GCA_017557535.1 of Bacteroidales bacterium. Taxonomy (GTDB): domain Bacteria; phylum Bacteroidota; class Bacteroidia; order Bacteroidales; family UBA932; genus Cryptobacteroides. The sequence goes on from JAFYYM010000097.1 coordinate 67,471, forward strand.
TTGAAGGTGATCATGGATGAATCCCATATCCCGAATCCCGACTTCCCGCTCCTTCCTGGAGAACGACGCGAATCTGGAGAATAAAAGAAAATGCCGCTCGAATTGAGCGGCATTTTCATTAAAGAATCTATCCCGTAGGTTAGTCCTCGTCCTGCTCCTGGGCGGCGTACTCAGCGAGAAGCTTGGTCTGGACATCAGCGGGAACCTGCTGATACTCAGCGAACTTCATCGTGAAGGTGGCGGCGCCTCCGGTGAGGGAGCTAAGAGTGGTGGAATACCTGTAGAGCTCGGCGAGAGGAACGCGGGCGTGGAGGATGGTGAATCCCTTGTCCATGTCCTGGTTCATGATCATTCCCCTACGGCCATTGAGGTCAGACATGCAAGGACCGACGAACTCATTCGGGGTCAGGATGTCGACGTTGTAGATAGGCTCGAGGATCTTCGGACCAGCGTTGCGGAAAGCCTCTTTGAAAGCGTTACGACCAGCGATGATGAAGGCGATTTCCTTGGAATCCACCGGGTGCATCTTACCGTCATAGACATAAACCCTGATGTCACGGGCGTAAGAACCTGTCAGAGGACCCTCGGTCATCTTGTCGTTGATACCCTTGAGGATAGCGGGCATGAAACCCAGATCGATGGCACCACCGACGACGCAGTTGATGAACTCAAGCTTGCCACCCCACTCAAGGTCATAGCTCTCCTGGGACTTGATATTAAGGATTGTCTCCTTGCCATTGATCATGAACTTGTTGCCAGCGGGCTCACCCTCGACGTAAGGGCGAACGAGGAGATGGACCTCACCGAACTGGCCGGCACCACCGGACTGCTTCTTGTGGCGATACTGGGCGGTTGCCACCTTGGTGATGGTCTCACGATAAGGCACCTTAGGAGCAAGGAACTCGATGTTCTGCTTGTACTCATTGTTCATCTTCCACTTGACGAGGTTGATGGCCTGCTCGCCCTGACCACTGAGGATGGTCTGACGGAGCTCCTTGGAATACTCGACATTGATAGTAGGATCCTGAGCGGCGATCTTGTTCAGAGCCTCGCCGACCTTGGCCTCATCGTTCTTGTCGACAGCCTTGACGGCGCAGCGATACCTGGCGTCAGGGAAGACCATGTGCTCGTAAGCATCCTGTCCGGGAGCGGCGAGGGTAACGTCTGTTTTGCCACCCTTGAGCTTCATGACGCAACCGATGTCTCCAGCGGAGATGGAGGAGACTTTCTCCTTCTTGTCACCAGCGACGGCGTAGATAGCGGAAAGGCGCTCTCCGTTACCATTCTCAGGATTGACGAGGTCGGCACCCTCCTTGAGGACTCCGCTCATCACCTTGAAGTAAGACACATCACCGAGATGCTGCTCGACAGCGGTCTTGTAGATGAAAACGCTGACAGGACCGGCAGGATCGCAAGCGACCTCATTACCGCTAATGGTCTTGTTGGTCTCTCCGGCGGGTGAAGGAGCGACATTGACGACGAACTCCATAAGCCTCTTGACACCGGCGTCCTTCCTCGCTGAGATGCAGAAGACAGGCATGATCTCCCTCTTGGCCAAGCCAGCTCTCAGACCAGCCCTGACCTCGTCGATAGAGAGTTCCATCGTCTCGAAATACTTCTCCATGAGAGCATCATCTCCCTCGGCTGCCTTCTCGACGAGCTCCATGTGAAGCTCTTCAGCCTCGTCGGCATACTGAGCGGGGATGTCAGTCTCCTCGAATTTGCCATTGTCATCGGTGAAATGATAGAACTTCATCGTGATGACATCAACGATACCGTCGAAGCCGAGACCGGGATTGACAGGGAACTGGGCAAAAACGATCTTCTTGCCAAATGCCTCCTTGAGAGTGTCACGGGTGTGCTCCCAGTTGGCTTTCTCTGTGTCAAGCTGGTTGACAGCCACGATCAAGGGCTTGTTGTACTGGTCAGCGTAGCGGGCGAAAATCTCGGTTCCCACCTCTACACCCTGAGCTCCGTTGACGGTCAGGATGGCGGACTCGCAGACTTTGAACGCCGAGATGGCGCCACCGCAGAAGTCGTCTGAACCAGGAGCGTCGATGATGTTGAACTTGGTGTTCATGAACTCGGCGTAAAGCGGAGTCGCATAGACGGATTTCTGGTTTGTCTGCTCGAACTCGGTGTTGTCGGAAACAGTGTTCTTTCCTTCCACCGTACCCCTGCGGTCGACCACTTTGCCCTCAAAGAGCATGGCCTCGGACAACGTGGTCTTTCCGGACTTGGAGCTACCGATAAGGACGACGTTGCGGATGTCTTTTGTTGAATATTCCTTCATTTCTATAAGTGATTAATTATGATCAAAATTCGGCTATTGGGCATATCCGGGCAAAGTTAAGAAAAAAAGACCCATTAGCAAAACTTCGACCGATAAAAGTCCACCGTCTCTTGCCCGCCAAGTCCGATTTCACTCAAAAGCAGCTTGTCAAGGGTTTCAACATCGGCTCCAATCGCTGAACATATCTCCTCAAAACTCAAGTCCAGGTACACTTTATCCCTGTTCATCGCCCGCTCAAAAACGGCGTATTTTTCCATCAACTTTTTCATGACCCGAATATCCGGATAATAACCTTAAGTTGGTGATTGGTCTGGGGGTAAGACCGATATTTTTTCTGTTTTTTATCAAAAAGATATGTTTCTTATTAACCAATGGTTTGTTTCACCAACTAAAAGTTTAACATAATAGACATCCATGATGGATACTTTTGCATTGAAAGAAGACGACCATTATGGACCAAGAGACCAGAATCGACGAAAACGCCATCAAGGAGAACCTGAAAAAGACTCGGGAAGAGCGAGGCATCACTCAGGCTGAGATCGCGGAAAGCCTGAAGATTTCTGTCACGGCCTATCAAAAAATAGAGAGAGGGAAGACAAGAATCCTCAACAAGAACTTCTCGAAGTGCGCTGAAACTCTCGGTGTGTCCATTCCGGAACTGGTCATGGGATTCAAGCCCATCAGGGATGCGGAGGATAGGATCGCCGACATGAAGGAGTCTTACGGGATGAAGATGAGAGTCCAGGAGAGAGGTTATATACAGGAGATCCAACAAAGAGACCGTGAGATTGAGCGCCTCAACGGGATTATCAAGGACAAGGACGACACGATTAACACCCAGAAACTCCTCATCAGCCAACTCATGAGCAAGTTCAAGGATTGAGGAATCTTTTCTTATATTCGCGGGTGGGAGGGCTCTCACCAACATGCCGCGCGAACATAATCTTTTACCATATATGGAGGCCGGAAGGCTAGAGGCTGGCTGCGACGAAGCTGGTCGCGGGCCATTGGCAGGTCCGGTCTATGCCGCGGCGGTGATTCTCCCGGAGGATTTCCACCACCCGTTGCTCAACGACTCCAAACAAATGAGCGAGAAAGAACGGGATATCCTCCGTCCGGTGATAGAAAAAGAGGCTATCGCTTGGGCAGTGGAGGCTGTCAGCGCCGGGGAGATTGACACCCTCAATATTCTCTGGGCATCGGTGACGGGGATGCAAAGGGCTGTCCTTAAGCTAGTTCCAAAGCCGGACTTCCTCCTTGTGGACGGTAATAAGTTCAGGCCGTTCGAAGGGTTCGGGTTCTCTTCCTATAAAACCGTTATCCATGGAGACGCCACCTATGCGTCAATTGCCGCCGCCTCGGTGCTCGCCAAGACATGGCGAGATGAGAAGATGAGAGAACTGTCAAAAGAATACCCCATGTACGGGTGGGACAGGAATTTCGGTTATCCCACCAAAGAACATATCGTGGCTTTAAAGGAATATGGCCCTTCACCATACCACAGGCGCAGTTTTCATCCCAAAGAGCTTGAACCTTCGTTATTTTGATTATTTTTGTAAAAACTATAGACGAACGAAATGAAAAGAATTCTTTGCTCAATCGCCGCCGCTATGCTTATCGCGACGAGCGCGATGGCCGATGAGGGAATGTGGCTTCTCCCTCTGATCCAGAAACTTAACGCAGGAGCCATGAAGGATCTTGGCTGCAGGCTGACACCGGAACAAATCTACAGTGTCAACAATTCCTCGCTGAAAGACGCTATCGTGATCTTTGGAGGTGGCTGCACCGGAGAGATGATCTCAGACCAGGGTCTTCTCGTGACCAACCACCATTGCGGATATGGTACTATCCAGGCCCTTTCCTCAGACGAGCACAATTATCTCGAGGATGGCTACTGGGCCATGAGCCGTGAGCAGGAGCTTCCCGCTCCTGGTTTGTCCGTGACATTTTTGGTCAGCATGACCGATGTCACTGACGCCATTGAGAAAGCCAAGGACCAGAATGCCACAAGGCAAGCCCTCCAGCAGGCCGCACAGGACAACAACCCCAATTGCAGGGTACAGGTGACCTCATTCTACAACGAGAATGTATGGTACCTTATCGTATATAAAATCTACACCGATATCCGTTTTGTAGGTGCTCCTCCGGCATCGATCGGAAAATTCGGCGGAGAAACCGACAACTGGATGTGGCCCCGTCACACTGGCGATTTCTCCATGTTCAGGGTATATGCCGGCCCCGACAACGAGCCTGCGGCTTATTCCCCTTCCAACAAGCCTTATGTCCCCGCCCAGTCACTTAAGGTCTCCCTCAAAGGCATCCAGCAGGGTGATTATTCAATGATTATGGGATATCCCGGAAGCACCCAGAGGTTCCAGACAGAGGCCCAGCTCAAATCCATGCTCGACCGCCAGGCTGTCTCGATCGACGCCAGGACGCTCAGGCAGGATATCATGTGGAAATGGATGGAGACTGATCCTTCCATCCGTCTCAAATATGCCAACAAGTATGCCGGCAGCGCCAATGGTTGGAAGAAATGGCAGGGTGAGAGACTCGCTTTCAAGAACCTCGGCATCATTGAGAAAGAGCAGCAGAAAGAGGCTGATTTCATGAAATGGGTCGGCAAGAACAAGAAGCGTCAGGCCAAGTACGGCGATGCCCTTGAGAAGATCAAGAACGGTGTCGAAGCCAACACGACAGCTCTTGACATGCAGCTTATCGGTGAGACTGTGGCGAATATCGAGCTTCTAGGATTCTCAAGCGGAGTGCAGAATGGCATGGCAAGGGCCTTAAGGGATGGTCAGGACTCAACCGCCGCTCTTGAAGCCGCCATCGCATCCCTCGCCAAGAGGTATCAGGACTACTATGAGCCTCTAGACAGGGAGGAGGCGGCAGCCCTCCTGAAGTATTACAGGGAGAAAGCCAAGCCCGAGTATTACCTCGACGGACTTGGATCTTTCAAGGATCTTGACATAGACTCTTATGTCAACAACCTCTATGACAACACCATTTTCACCTCGGCTGACAAACTGAAGGCCGCGGTTGCCGAGAATGGATTCGAAGCCATCAAGAAAGACCCCGCGAACCAGCTCATGAACACCATCTTCATGACTTACGCCAAGATGGGACTCAGTGGCGGAATGGGTGGACGCAGACCCGGTGGAAACTCGGCCGGATCTGATGACATCAGGGAAGGCTCCAAGGCCTTCACCGCCGGTCTGCTCGAATGGCAGAAGGGCAAGGCGACTTATCCGGACGCCAACTTCACCATGAGGCTCACCTACGGAAGCGTGTTGCCATATTCCCCGAAGGACGCTCTCATGTATAACTACTACACCACCCTGAAGGGTGTGATGGAGAAAGAGGATCCTGACAACTACGAGTTCAAGGTGCCCGCCAAGCTCAAGGAGCTTTACAACGCCAAGGATTATGGCCAGTACGCCATGGCTGACGGCAACCTCCCGGTCTGCTTCCTCACGAACAACGACATCACCGGCGGTAACTCCGGAAGCCCCGTCCTCAACGCTGACGGTGAACTGATTGGTCTCGCTTTCGACGGCAACTGGGAGAGCATGTCCAGCGACGTGATGTTCGAGCCTGACCTTCAGAGATGCATCTGTGTCGACATCCGCTATGTCCTATTCCTAATGGACAAGCTCGGTGGCGCCGGCTACCTTCTCAAGGAAATGAATATTGTGAAATAAATGACTGATACAGAGATTAAAAGCTGGCTCCTAGAGGTGGTTCATCCCGCCAAAGGGAGCCAGAATATTGTAGAGCTCGGGATGGTTGAAACCATCTCCGTGGTAGGGAACAAGGTCAGTGTCACTCTTGCCTTCCCGAAAAGACGCGATCCTCTCACTGAATATCTTGTCGGGGCCACCAGGGCAACCATTATCCGTAATGCACCAGCAGGGACAGAGGTGGAGGTGAAGACTATGGTGAAAGAAGAGGCCCCTAAGAAGAAACCCGGCCTGGATCTGGGTTTGGAGGAACTCAACAATGTGAGGCACATCATCGGGATAGCCTCAGGCAAGGGCGGGGTGGGCAAATCCACCGTGGCAGTCAACCTGGCAGTTGCCCTGGCCCGGCTTGGCTATAAAGTCGGTCTGGCGGACGCTGATGTCTATGGACCCTCTGTACCGCTTATGACAGGAACAATGAACGAGGTCCCCGCTGCGGAAGAAACTACTGAGGGCAAGGAGGTCATTCTCCCGATAGAGAAATATGGGGTCAAATGGATGTCAATAGGCTACTTCGCCGAACCTGGCCAAGCCCTCATCTGGAGAGGTCCCATGGCCTGTAACGCACTCAAACAGATGATTCTTCAAGTGCGCTGGGGAGTGTTGGACTTCCTCCTCATTGACATGCCTCCGGGGACGGGAGACATCCACATATCCCTGGTCAATGACATCCCGATGGAAGGCGCCTTGATAGTCACGACTCCTCAGGATGTGGCGCTTTCGGATGTTGAAAAGGGTGTAAACATGTTCCGCAACGAGAACATTAAGCGCCGAATCTATGGCCTTGTAGAGAATATGGCCTGGTTCACTCCGGAGGAACTACCTGAAAATAAGTACTATATATTCGGAAAAGACGGCGGGCGCAAGATGGCGGAGAAATACGGCATTCCGCTTCTCGGCCAGATTCCTATCGTGCAGGGCATACGTGAGGGAGGTGACTCTGGGGAGCCCTCCGCTCTCTCGACCCGTCCAGACGCACTCGCATTCATCGACCTCGCCCGTTCATTGGCCGAGGCCGCTGGCTGAAAACCCGGATTCCGAGTCTTACCGGGATTTCTTGAATGTGAATCCGGTCTTCATCCCGTCGTAGCTGTCGGCGAGTTTGGAGACCGAGGCAAACGCTGACTGGGTGTCAACGGCTCCCATGACCTTGATCAGACCCAGCAAAACGCTGGAGTCATATGTCATGGCCATCTGGTTGTTCACGATTGAAAGATAGGCTGCCGGGAGAGGGATGAACCCTGCCTTGAGAGACAACTTCTTTGTCTCGTCGTCGAACTCATAAGTGCCGTCAATCGTCCTGCCCCCGATTTTGAAAGTGCAGGTGTTGTCTTCCCTCAAGTTAAGAGCGATATCTCCTGTCTTGAGCCCCAACAACTCGAAATATGGAGTGATGTTGTCTGCCACACTCTGGCTGGCCACAACTCCTCCCGCTTTGTCAAGCAGGTTCTGACTTTCAAACTGGATGGCTGGTTCCTCATAAACCCATGAACCAACCAAAGCCTTCTTCGTGGTCGTGTCGTAGAACTGCCCCAACACACTGCCGATGATCTTCACTATAGTGGTGACAGTGGAGGTCTTCTTGGCTCCAAAAAGCCTTCCTATCTTGCCCGCGGCCTTGAAAAGGCTGCACCCTGAGACTATCAGGGCGCAGCAAATCAAGGCTGCGGCGGCAAATCCGCACCGTCTCATCTCTAAGCCTCTTTCTCGCCTTTTTTCTCCTGGATCTTCTGCTTGGCCGTATCGATCTTGTCGGCAGCCTTCTCCTTCAGGTCAGCAGCCTTGTCCTTGGCCTCAGCATAAAGCTCCTTGCTCTTATCAGCCACCTTCCCGGCGACCTCGACAGTCTTATCCTTGGCCTCGGCATAAACCTCCTTGGCCTTTTCAGCTGCCTTGCCAGCAGCATACTGGACTTTTTCGCTAAGCGTGACTTTTCCGTCCTGATTCAGATCCCTGGGATCGAATGTCTCTTGAGGTTTGTTCTCTTCCATTGTTTTGTTGTTATTAAGGGTTATACTAAAGAAAAGACTTTACTATTCTCTCACAAGCCTTCCCGTCGCCATAAGGATTAGTCGAACGAGCCATCCTTTCATAGGCGTCGCTGTCATCCAGCAGCGAGGAAACATCTTCCATTATCTTGCCATAATCCGTGCCCACAAGTTTGACCGTTCCGGCCTCCAAAGCCTCGGGACGCTCCGTGGTATCCCGCATGACGAGCACGGGTTTTCCCAAGCCCGGCGCCTCCTCCTGTATCCCGCCACTGTCGGTCAGTACCACGGCCGAACGCTCCATAAGATACACAAATTCCAGATATTCAAGAGGTTCTATGAAAAAAACATTCCCGAGGCCGTGAAGATTCTCCCCGAATACCTGATGAATCGGCTTCCGGACATTAGGGTTCAGGTGCATCGGATACACAAAATCCACATTATGGTATGTGGCGCCGAGATCCCTGATGGCGTTACAGATGGAAATGAAGCCTTCCCCGAAATTCTCTCTCCGATGACCCGTGATCAAGACAAGGCGACGATCGGCCAATCTGTTGGTATCATATCCATGCTCAAGAATCCTGTCCTCCAATTCCTTGCCGAGACAAGGATCCGAATGAATCCTGTCCACGACCAGCCTCAAGGCATCTATCACGGTATTGCCTGTGACTATGATCTTATTCTCGTCAACTGCTTCATCAAGAAGATTCTGGCGGCTCAGAGGGGTCGGGGCGAAGTTATATGTCGCTATGCGGCTTGTGATCTGACGATTGATTTCCTCCGGCCATGGACTGTATATATTCCTGGTGCGCAACCCGGCTTCCACATGTCCCACGGGAATTCTCTGATAGAAAGCCGCGAGAGCGGTAGCTGTGCTGGTGGTAGTGTCTCCATGGACCAAAACCACATCCGGGTGCGCATCTCTCAAGACATCTCGCATTCCCACCAAAACCTTAGATGTCACATCATACAGATCCTGGCCTTGTTTCATGATGTCAAGGTCATAATCTGGAACAACCCCGAAAACCTTCAAGACCTGATCCAGCATCTCCCTGTGCTGTCCTGTCACACAGACTATCGTGTTGAAATCATCAGGGTATTTTTGGAACTCCTTGACCAGGGGGCACATCTTAATGGCCTCCGGTCTGGTTCCAAAAACTAGCATCACTCTCTTCATACTCAAGTGAAATCAAGAAAGTCAGATATGATAGACATGCTCCAACGGGCAAATATTATGGCAATCAAGGACCACCTTACCCTTGAGCCTGTCCCACGATGCCTTGATATGGTCATGCTTGACCATAATCACAACCATGTCGGTGTCCTTAAGGAACTCATCGTAATCCATTACCTGGCTCTCGACCACCTTTTTGCCCACAAGAGGGTCGAAAACCTTCAACGGTTTGGCCAGATGCCTCTCCTGAGCCTCCAATAGCTGCAAAGTCGGAGACTCCCTGATGTCATCCACGTTCTCCTTGTAGGTCAATCCATACAAACCAACCCTGGCATAATCCGTTATGCCGTTCTCTCTCATAATCTCATGGATACGATTGAGAACGAAAGACGGCTGGCTGTCATTTGTCTTCATCGACTCGTCAATGACCTTCGCTATTGAAGGATAATCTCCGACAAGGAACCATGGGTCTACTGATATGCAGTGACCGCCGACACCTGGACCCGGCTGAAGGATATTCACCCTTGGATGCATATTGCATATCCTGATGATCTCATAGACATCCATTCCGTCGTGGCGGCATATTCTAGCCAGTTCGTTCGCGAAAGCGATGTTGACGGCCCTGAAAGTGTTCTCGACAACTTTTGTCATTTCCGCCGTCCGGATGTCGGTCACGACAATCTCACCTTGGCAGAAAGAAGCGTAGCGAGACTTAACCTCCTCTCCCACGGCCTTGTCGTCCGCTCCTATAGTGCGGTTGTTGTGGAGAAGCTCATACACCATGTTTCCCGGGATGATACGCTCCGGTGCGTGGACCAGATTGATCTTGTTCCCAGTCTCGGCACTCCAAGCCTCAACAACAGGCCTGACATGCTTGTCAATCGTGCCTGGGCTGACAGTGGACTCAATCACCAATGTCGCGTCCGGGGGACACACCTTCAACACATCCTTGACCGCCGCCACGACATAACCAGGATCGACTTTCTTACTGAACTTATCGTAGGGGGTCGGAACAGAGATAATGTACATGTCGGTCCTGACATATTCAGTCGTGAACTTGATTCCGGCTTTAAGGGCCTCGGCGAAAAGCTCATCAAGGCCATCTTCCTTGAACGTGGTCCTGCCGGAATTCAAGGTGTCCACAAGATCCGTGTTATAATCCGTACCCACAACCTCAAGGCCATGGGAGGCCATCATAAGCGCCGTAGGCAACCCTATGTAACCAAGACCGATAACGTTTATCATATCTCTTCTTCCTTTTTCTCTTTGTTGGCGAAAACAACCGCTCCCGCTATAGCCGCGACTATCATAAGCAGAAGTGTGATAGATGAGGCCCTTGACACACTCTCACTAACAGGATACACCTTAGGATCGAAACGCATCACCATCACATGCTCTCCAGCGGGAAGCACAGCACCCCGGAATATCCAGTCCGTGCGGAACAACCCGACATCCTTCCCATCAACACTTGCATGCCAGCCTTTGGGATAATAAATCTCACTGAAGACAACCGGGCGATCAGTGGAAGTCTTAAAATGGTAATGAAGCTCATTCGGGCTGTAATATGTCATCTTGATATAGTCGTTGGATTCGGATTGATCCTTCACCTCACCCAGGTTGACACCGCTGACAGCATCCTTGAAATCGGCTCCGATAATCGCGGTCGTACGAAGATTCGTGGATGCTATCAAGCCTATCTCATCATCCGGAGTAGCGGCGTCCACAAAACCGTCCACGAACCAGGCGTTGCCATAGGCATGACGGTTAACAACTGGCGGAACTTCCCCGTCCACAATGAGATACCTCGTGTTGAGAGCGGAAAGGACCTTCAATTCCGGCAACGCATCCTCCATGTCCTGGATTGTCCTCGACCCGGACAAGGCGGCAAAAGCTCCACTGATTTCCTTTGAGAGATATCTGTCAATGAGATCCTGGTAGCGCTGGAGCTTGGCCGGACTGTAACCTCCAATGTTCTTATGCCAATAAGAGTTATAAGAGTCATTGAAAATGTCAGCTGTCAAGTCGACGACCCTGTAGGAAGGATCCTTGTCCTCGAGAATCATCTTGTCCACTGGACGCTGGTTAAAATGGCTGCCAAACTGGCGTGGGGTCACGAAATCATCCGCATTCAGATATCTCTTGCCCACCACGAACATGTTAACGAATACGAGAAGGCATATTCCAACCATCGCCTCAACCCGCCTTGCTTTGCCGATGTGAGGGTCTGAAGCATAGGACTTAGGGGCCTTGGAAGGAACGCTGTACGCCCAGAGAATAAGGCCGAAAGTCAAAAGAATCAAGACCATGGACCAGAAAGCGTCATTAACGAGCAAGTGACGGCGATCCGCTTTCAAGGCATCGACTATCACATCCTGCATCTGCGAGTCTGATCCTCCCGTGAAAGACCCGGCTATCCCTGGGAATAAGACGCATAGCAGACAGAATCCCGCTGATAGGGCCAATGCAATCCACCCGGCCTTCAGGAATTCCTTTTTTGAATACTCATTCTTGAGAATTCGGTCCAGAACCAGAAAGCCAAGCATCGGAAGGGTGAATTGGAGTATGACTAAGGCCATCGAGACCGTCCTGAACTTGTTATACATCGGGACATAATCATAGAATAGCCTCGTGAACCACATGAAATGGCTTCCGAGCGCCAAAAAGACGGCCAAAACCGTCGCGGCCAACATCCACCATTTCTCTTTTCCCTTGTACAGGAACAGACCTAGCAGGAACAGGAAGACCGTTATGGCTCCCATGTACATAGGTCCGGCCGTGAACGGCTGCGGCCCCCAATAAAGAGGAAGCGCCTTGGCTATTTCCCTAGGGTTGCCCTGGCCGGCCCGCTTAAAGAGTTTGACAACTTCTGACTTGTCCGGATTGACCGCCCCTGCGGAGGATCCTCCGTTAAAATTGGGAATCATCAGGTTAGGCAACTCTTCCCAGCCATAGGACCATGCCGTGGCGTAGTCAATCTGCAGTCCGTCATTACTGACATTGCCCCCAGTAGGATGAGACAGCTCTGTCCCACCTCTCATCGTGTATTTCGTGTACTCGTATAATGGGGCCAGTTTGTTGGCGTTGGTCCCTACTCCCACCAAGCCTAAGAATAACAGGGCCACCGATGCGGTGAAAAAACGTCCGGCTTTTAATCTGAACTGTTTTGAGGCGAGCATCCAGATGAAAAGGGCTATAACATAGACAGCAATCGTCAGGGCGAGGTAATACGTGATTTGCTGGTGGCTGGACTTGATCTGCAAGCCGACAGCCAAACCGAAAAGCGCCGAACCCAGGATTGTGGGAGGAAGCCATTTTTTCAACGACCCGTCCTTTTTAATGGCGGTCTTGTAGGTGAATATCAAAGCAGCCAAAACCCATGGGACCAGAGCCAATGCCTCCATCTTGGTGTTATGTCCGACTTTGATTATCTGAAAATTGTAAGAGCAATAAGTCACGGCTATCGCTCCGCCGATGGCCAGGAACTTGTCTACCCCTAAAGACAACATCAACAGGAAGGCTCCAAGCATGGAGACAAACAGCCAATTCGCCGGCCTCTTTCCCTTGAACAAGGTCCAATAAATCTTCCCTGTCAAATCACCTTTGCCCGAGGCGCTGAACGAAGTGTTGGGCATGCCGCCGAACATCGAGCCAGTCCATCTGGGAATATCATCAGGGTTCGCTCCTTTGAAACTGTTGGTCTCTTTGGCCATACTGTTATAACCCACGATATCGCCTTGGTTGACTATCTTCCCCGACAGAACCTGAGGAACCGTCGAGTAAGCGAGTGCCAGGAAAAAAACAGCGATGCCGAGATAAACGGCGGCCTTCTTTAATATACTGCTATTGAATGTCATCATGATTGTTTTTCTCTTGTCATTTCATCCAAATATCCGGCAAGCTGCCTTGTGATGACACGGCGGTCGTAACGTGATATGTCAGATGTATTATCTTTGAGCTCCCCGTTCTTGAATTCATCCCAGCAGAAGTCAACCCACTTACGGATATTCTCCTCATCATCCCAGTCATAAGCGACCCCGGAGGACGTGTCTCTTATCATTTTCGCCATGATGCTGTCAGTCTGGCCTATTCCCAAGATAGGGCGACGGGAAGCCAAGTACTCAAATATCTTACCCGGAACCGCCGAGGCGTACTCAGGCTCCTGCCGTAGGCATAGCAACAGGAAAGAGGCATTCCTCTGTTCTTGCACCGCAACCTCGTGTGGTTGATATCCAGGATAATACAGATTGTCTCCCAGTCCCGCATCCTTAATGTTCTGTAGGATATCAGCGTCGGTTTTGCCAATGAGCCTTATCTTTAACAGGCTCTTGAACTCCTTGTCAGCCACGCACTTGTCAGAGAGAACCTTCCACAGCACCTTTGGATTGCCAGCGGATGCGAACAATCCGGTAAGAGTTATATTGAAGAACTCGTCAGTCTCCGAATCCGACCTATAATCAGCAGGATCGAACCCGTTGGTCATCAGGCGCACCTCATTGGAGGTGATCTTCTGAAAGTCCTTTTGTTCAAAAGGGGAGACAGAGACAACTATCGTGGCATTATCCAGGACAGCTTTCTCCAGTTTATGTTGCTTCTCGTCCGCTCGTTTCCCCAGTTCTAAATACTTATAGTAGAACATATTTGTCCATGCGTCCCTGAAATCGGCCAGCCAAGGCAACCCTGTGGCTTTTGACAGCCCTAATCCAATCAGGTGCATTGAATGAGGCGGCCCGGTGGTGACGATGGCGTCCACCGGATGCTCTTTGAGATAATACTTGAGAAAACGGACAGAGGGCCTTACCCAGAACACCCTGGGATCTGGAATGAAGAAGTTCCCCCTGATGAAAAGGGACAGCTTTTGCTTCCAATTCTTCTTGGTGCCATTAATAGGATTGACCTCTCCCCCCTCAGATCCTTTTTTGCCCAAAAGCTTCTTATAAATCCCGTATGGCTCCAGAATAGGCCTCTTTATCACCTCAGCCTCTGGAGGAATCTCCGCCGCAAGAGTTCGGTCAATGGCCGTAAACTCCGGATTCTCAGGAGTGTATATGACAGGTTGCCATCCTTCTTTCGGAAGGTATTTGGCGAACTTGACCCATCTCTGCACTCCGGAGCCGCCGGAAGGAGGCCAATAATATGTGATAATCAAGACCCGTTTCATCGAAACACCGTTGATTCCTCAAACTCTCAAATTTAAGAAAAAAAGCGGGAATTCGATGATTATCGGGCATATTCCTCCGTGGCGTACTTGAAGAAGGCTTCGATGTCTGCCTTGGTTTCGAGCCGGACTATGTAAGCCATATCCCCGAGATCATCGGCAAGGGCATGAGGGACGGGCTCACACATACAAAGCGATGACCCGTAACGGTTGAGCAAATCCTGATGACTGTGCTTGTGGTGGCGAGAGTCCCTCCTGCCGACATAACCCACATAAGCGTTTTCCCCAAGGGGTTTGCGAGCCTCGTCAAAAGCCAACATATCAGCCCAGATCTGGAAAACATCGGTCTGATGCGCATAGTTCATCATATCCGGTGTGTAGCCACCCGGAGGACGCATATTCACTTCCAGCCCGACATAATCTCCCTTCTTTCCCAAACCATTGCGGTCCCTGTCCAACTGGAAGAACTCAAGATGGACGAACCGACTCTTTATTCCGAAAGCTTTAACCGTTCGGCGACCTATGGCAGCGAGTTTGGCCGGCACGGTCTTATTTGTCCAATAGCAGCAGTCGAGGTTATTGTGCACTATCTCCATAACGGGTGTGGGGAAGACGGTGTTGTTCTCAAAAACCGGCTCACCCTTGGAGTTGTAGATAGCGTCATAGCTGACCAGGAGACCGGTGATGAATTCCTCGAAAACATACAGGCCGAAACTGTCCCGACGCTCTTCAAACCATACCTCCAACTCCTTGTCATTGAGTATCTTGGATGTTCCGCCGGAGCCCATCCCGTTGTCTGGCTTAGCGATTATAGGATAACCGGTCTTCCCAGCGAAAGCTTTGACCTTGGCAAAGCCCTCGACGCCCTTGATCTGCCTTGCCGTGGGGATACCTCCAAGAGCATAGTACTTTTTCATCTCGCTCTTGTTCTTGATGGCGGCGATATGGTCTGCCTGGATACCGGTGGTGACATTGAAGTCCGTGCGTAAACGGGCATCCTGCTCCAGCCAATACTCGTTGTTGGACTCAATCCAGTCTATCTTGCCCCACTTGTGGGCAAACCATGCGACAGCCCGGTACATCTGCTCATAATCCTCCAGATTGTCCACTTTGTAGTAATCATCAAGGTTCTGCCGGAGCTCAAAAGGCAGGTTCTCATAATTAGTATCCGCTATACCCAGCACATTGATTCCATTAGCCTTGGCCCCGGCGCAGAAGTGCCAGTATGTTTGCGGGAAATGCGGGGAAATGAAAATCAAGTTCATAAAGCTATATGTTTTATTCTCTTCGCAGACGCGGCGCATCGACCCGCGGCTGATCTCGTAAGCCTCACCGTAAAGAATCGGCTTCCCATCTGTTATTTTCACGTATCCACCGTCACGGAATGTGTAGAAACGATGGTTCCAACTGTCCGGAAAGGCGATATCCTCAAAAAGCCTTAGATTATCCACCGAAGCGTACCGCACCTGTTCCAAATGAGGAATAAGTTGGATGTCAGTCAGTTCCAACCCCTTAAGCCATCTCTTGTACCCAAGGTCAATGGCCTCCCCCGGAAGTTCCGGATGGGAATACACGATCCCGGCACAGTTCATGCTTCCAGCGCTGCAACCCATCAGCACTCCCTTAAAGCCTTGAAGGAGGGATTTCAAGCCAATCTCGTGAATGAATTTGTTCTGGGTCGGCACATGGCCTCCGCAGAGTATTACCCAATGAGCATTCCTGACCAACTCGGGAGCCTCCCGCACATTCCTGCGGTCAAGCATAGTGATACTCTCCGTCTCGATTCCCGAGCAGTGTATGCAATCGCTCATACCCTTCAAGACAGAGTCTGTAAAGCCTTGGTCATCAGGAGCCGCACTCACAAGCAAAACCCTGGGCGGATGCCCTCCTGCGGCTTCCGTGAGAGAAGCTTTGACATCAGCGAGAAAGCCATTGTCCTCGGTGAAATGGGGTTCCCCATAACGGGTGGGGCTGCCGGTGAGAAATATTGTCATACACCCAACTCGTCTTTCATCGATCGGAGCAGGTCGAAGGCTTGAAGGGGAGTCATATTGTTGAGGTCGGCGCTTGAAAGCTGATCCCTCAGCGAGGAGAGGGTGGGATCATCGAGCTGGAAGAATGACAACTGGAGCGACCCGTCGCTCTCCAAGGTGCCAGCCTTGGTCTGGACCGGCTTCTTCAACTGTCCCTTCTTTGAACTCACAAGATGCTCTGAATCATTTGCTTCCAGAGCTTTTAACGTCTTCTCGGCACTCTGCACGACCTCCTTCGGCATTCCCGCCATGCGGGCTACATGAATACCGAAACTGTGAGCTGTTCCTCCCTCCTTGAGTTTGCGGAGGAATATGACCTGGGTGCCCACTTCCTTTACAGCGATATGGAAATTCTTGACCCGCGGGTAAATCTCCTCAAGATCATTGAGCTCATGGTAGTGGGTGGCGAAAAGGGTCTTAGCCCCATGGCCATACTCATGGATGTATTCCACTATCGCCCTTGCTATTGACATGCCGTCGTATGTGGATGTCCCACGGCCTATCTCGTCCAGAAGGACGAGCGAACGGGAAGAAAGGTTGTGCAGGATCATCGATGTCTCCAGCATCTCCACCATAAATGTGGACTCTCCCCTGGAGATGTTGTCCGAGGCCCCGACACGAGTGAAAATCTTGTCGAAATACCCGATCTTGGCACTCTCCGCAGGAACAAATGAACCAATCTGGGCCAAGAGGACTATCAACGCCGTCTGACGGAGCAAGGCGGATTTACCCGCCATGTTAGGTCCGGTGAGGATGATTATCTGCTGGCTTTTGTCATCCATGTGGACATCATTGGGGACATATTCCTCGCCGGGAGGCATCAGTGTCTCTATCACGGGATGGCGACCGCCCTTGATGTCAAGGCTCAAATCCTTGGTCATCTCTGGACGATGGTACTTGTTCTCAACCGCCAAACTCGCGAAACCACGCAAAACATCAATCCGGGCCACGATCCGGCAATTCGTCTGGATAGCGGATATATTCCTCTGGATCAACGCCACAAGGTCGGAATAAATCCTCGTCTCGAGAGCATAAATCTTATCCTCGGCGCTCAGGATTTTCTCCTCATATTCCTTCAGTTCCCCAGTGATATAACGCTCAGCCCCGACAAGGGTCTGCTTGCGAATCCACTCAGGGGGCACGAGATCCTTGAAGGTGTTGCGAACCTCGATATAGTAGCCGAAGACATTGTTGTAACCTATTTTGAGAGAGGAGATTCCTGTCCTCTCCGCCTCGCTTTGCTGAAGTCTCAGAAGATAATCCTTCCCTCCCGAGGATATGTCTCGGAGTTCATCGAGCTCTTTGTCAACACCCTTGCCAATCACAGGTCCCTTACCCACCACGGCGGCCGGCTCAGGATCCATAACCCTCACGATCTCATCCCTCAATGCGGAACAATCCCTCATGCCGGCGGCCAAGGACTGTAAAGCCTTCACCCCGCTATCTGCGCATATACTTGAGATCGGAACCATTCTTTCCAGGCCACGGCTGAGCTGAATGACCTCCCTGGGGACTATCCTTCCCATTGCCGCCCTGGAGATGATCCTTTCCAGGTCACCGATGCCTCCGATTAACTCCCGGACACTATCCCTCCGTTCGTCATCTCCATGGAAAAACTCCACAACATCCTGGCGATCAGATAGTTCCTTAATATCCATGACAGGCATGGCAATCCAGTTCCTGAGGAGCCTGGAGCCCATGGGAGAAGAGCATTTGTCAATCACGGAAACAAGACTCACTCCCTCGCCACCAGCCGCCGAGCCTAACAGCTCCAGGTTGCGCATGGTGAACTTATCCATCCACACGAACTTGTCTTCATCTATCCTGGAAATTGAGCAAATATTGCCCAGGCCCGTGTGCTGGGTCTGCTCGAGATAAACCATGAGGGCCCCGGCGGAACATATTCCAAGAGGATATTTGTCAACACCGAAACCTTTGAGGGACTCCACTTTGAACTGTTTCTTCAACCTCTCGACAGCCGCCTCATACACAAATGCCCATTCTTCCACGGTGGATATGTAAAGGTTCTCGCCATATCTCTGGCGAACACCTTTCTCATATCCCCTCTGAACGACAATCTCTTTGGGATTGAGAGATGATAGAAGGGTCCCGATATAGTCCAGGGATCCTTGCGCCACCTGGAAAGACCCCGTGGACACGTCCAGGAAAGCCGCCCCGCACTCGTCCTTGTCGAAAGACAAGCCAGCCAGGAAATTATTCTCCTTCTGCTCCAGTAGTTGGTCATTGAAAGCTATTCCGGGGGTGACAAGCTCGGTCACGCCTCGCTTGACGAGTTTCTTGGCGAATTTCGGATCCTCAAGCTGGTCACAGACAGCGACTTTATAGCCGGCTCTCACGAGTTTGGGGAGATAATTATCCAAAGCGTGGTGGGGGAATCCCGCCATCTCAACATAGCCCTTGTCCCCATTAGACTTCCTGGTCTGGATTATACCGAGGACCTTGCTCACAAGCACGGCGTCATCTGAATATGACTCATAGAAATCCCCAACCCTGTAAAGCAGCACCGCCTCCGGGTATTGTGCCTTGACAGAGAAGAATTGTTTTATCAACGGGGTATCCTCGGGAGCCTTCCCTTTCGCCATGTCTCGAGTATTTACTACCACAAATGTACGGATTTTTATTAGAATTGTTTATTTTTACAACTTAGAGTATTGTTGATCAAATCCTTTTATCATGAGCTATAAACTGAAATCCATTATCTGCGCCGCCTTGATGGCGGTCTGTCTGCCGATGGTGTCATCCGCGGCGAAAAAAGCATGGACCTTATCCTCCCCGAACGGTAGGGTTAAGGCCGAGATCAAAGCGGACGGCAAGGTGTCATATTCCGTGACTTTTGACGGGAAGACCGTCTTGGCTCCGTCGGAGATCGCGATGAAACTCAGCAACGGGACCACGTACGGTGAAGGTAAGGTCAAAGGAGTGAAATCCGGAGATGTTGCCGAGACCATCCAGGCCGTGGCCTACAAGAAAGCTCTTGTTGACAATGTCTACAATTGGCTCACGCTGGATTTCAAGGACTACTCCATTGAATTCAGGGCTTATGACAACGCTGTGACTTACAGGTTTGTCTCAACGGCTAAGAGAGGTGGCTTCGAAGTCAAATCAGAGAAAGCGGAGTTCAACTTCCCTCAGGATTGGATGAGCTGGGTGCCGTATGTCAATACAAGCCGCATCGAGAGCTTTGAAACCCAGTACGGCAACTCTTTCGAGAATTATTACGAGCACATCAACCTGACTGCCTGGAACCCCAAACGTCTGGTTTTCCTGCCTGTCGTCGTGGACGCTTTCGACGGGGTGAAAGTCATGATCACCGAGTCCGACCTTCGTGACTATCCCGGTCTGTTCCTCAACGGCCAGGGCGGCAAAACCATTAAGGGTGTCAACGCCCCTCTTCCCGATGAAGTCGAGATCGGTGGACACAATATGCTCCAGGGTGTTGTGAAGAGTCGTCACAACTACATCGCGAAGGCCGATGCAGGCCGTAGCTTCCCCTGGAGGATTGTGGGTGTGTTCGAAGATGAGAAGAACCTTGTGAATTCCGACCTCACGTGGCTGCTCGGCACCCCCGCTGACAAGAACACTGACTGGAGCTGGATCAAGCCAGGAAAGGTCGCATGGGACTGGTGGAATGACTGGAACCTCTATGGTGTGGACTTCGAGTCCGGTGTCAACAACGAGACCTACAAGTATTATATCGACTTCGCCTCCAAGCACGGTATAGAGTACGTGATTCTCGACGAAGGCTGGGCTGTGAACAAGAAGACAGACCTGTTCCAGATTGTGCCCGAGATCGATCTCAAGGAACTCCTCGCATACGCGAAATCCAAGAATGTCGGCCTGATTCTTTGGGCTGGCTACAAAGCTGTCGACAAGGACATCGAGGGTGTGTTCAAACACTACTCGAAGATGGGTGTGAAGGGCTTCAAGGTCGACTTCATGGACCGTGACGACCAACAAGCCATGCAGTTCTACGAGAATGTCGCCAAGACAGCGGCCAAGTACCATCTGCTCATCGACTTCCATGGAGCTTTCAAGCCTTCGGGACTAGAGAGGAAATATCCCAATATCATCAACTACGAAGGTGTCGCCGGATTGGAGCAGATGAAATGGGGCGCCAAGCAATATGACCAGGTCACCTATGATGTGATCATCCCGTTCGTGAGAATGGCTGCCGGAAGGATGGACTACACCCAAGGCGCCATGATCAATTGCACGAAGGGCTATGCCTACCCCAACAACTCCATGCCGATGAGCCAGGGCACCCGTTGCCGCCAGCTGGCTGAATATGCTATCTTTGAGGCGCCTCTGACCATGCTTTGCGACTCCCCGTCCAACTACATGGCCGAGCCCGAGTGCACTGACTTCATTTCCGCCTTCCCCACCACATGGGATGAGACTGTACCCGTATGTGGAAAGATCGGCGAATATGTCGCGATAGCCCGTCGCAAGGGTAATGACTGGTATGTCGGCGCGATGACCGGCTGGGACGCCCGCGACCTCGTCCTCGATCTGGGTTTCATCGGAAGAGGCAAGATGACCATCTTCCAGGACGGAGTCAACGCCCACAGGGCTGCCAGGGACTACAAGAAGGTGGTCAAGGATCTCCCTGTTGACGGGAAGGTCCAGATCCACATGGCTCCTGGCGGTGGCTGGGTTGCCAAGATTTCCAAGTAGCTTCGGAGAATCAATTGGTTATGAGAAAGTTATTTTTGTCCGTCGTCTCAGTGGTGGCGCTGGTTATTTCCAGCGCCAGCGCTGTGGCGAAAAGCGAGGATCTCAGCCTCATGACCTTCAATATCCACGGGCAAGAGAAGGACGAGGCTGGTGATTTCAGCTGGGCGGCACGCAAAAAAGGCTGCCTCAAAGCTATCAAGAAATTCGACCCTGATGTGTTGTTCCTGCAGGAAGCCTACACCTACCATAAGGCGGACCTGATGAAAGAGCTCAAAAAACACATTCTGGTGGACCGCAGCTCCAAGCCAGGTCAGGTCGATCAGGATATTCCTTTCAACGAGAATCCCATCATGTTCAGGGCTGACAAATTCGAGCTCCTGGACTACGGCTCCTTCTGGCTTAACGAAAAACAGGAAGAGGGCGTTCCCGGCTGGGATGCTTCCTCGGTCAGGAACACCACCTGGGTTAAGCTCCGCTATAAGAAATCCGGACTCATCTTCTTCTGTTTCAACACCAGATTCTCCAGAGGAGAGGCCGCCGGCAAAGGCAGCGCGACGCTTATGGTCGACAAGATCAAGGAGATTGCCGGGGACGACGCTGTCGTCTTCGTGGGCGGAGACTTCCAGATGTCCTCATCGGACAGGATCATGACTCCTCTCGTCTCTTATGCCAAAGACGCCAACTATGCATTGAAAAAGCCTGACTCAAAGGTGACCTTCAACGGTTACGGAAAGCCTGGAGCCACACCGCAATGGCCCGACCACATTCTTTTCCGTAATGCTAAAGTTGAGGAATACGAGGTTGTTGATGACAAGTTCGGCCCGAAATACATCTCCGACCACTATCCTGTCCAAGCAGAGTTCGAGATCCCGATCCCGAAAGGGAAATAATTGAAAATAAACTATTTTCCCGTGTACTGGCCGATAAAGAATATCGCGCCGGTACTTACTTCCGTGATCGCGTAAAGGAACGGGCGGTCAGCGTGGAAATAGACCACCTTGGGAATGGCAGACGCATTCTTTTCCATAACCACGTCAGTCACGGCAGCCGCCTCGGTACCTTGCTCATCCACCTTTATCTTAGCCTTCTGAAGGACATCGGACACGTGCACACCTTCATCCGTCATGCCCGAGAAATCAGCCGCTCCAGCAACGAAGGCTTTCTTTATGCCCATATCCATAAGGACTTTCTTGATGCTGGAAGCACCAAACTCCGACTCGAAAGACGGAATGCAGACTTCAACCTCTTGCTCCGACATAGAGTTCAGCTGGTTCCAGGAATCAATGGTCAGGTCATTCCTCAAATCGTCCAAAGAGACTTTCTCCTCCGGCAAAATAACAATCATCCTATAAGCCTTGTTGCCATAAGGCAGACAGACTGCCGATCCAAGTTTCTGGACCTCGGAATAATCGAATTTCGCTTGTTGGAGCATCATATTCAGAGATACCGTATTACCGTCAATGGCGGTGAAGTCCTCCTTATGGGTGAGGTCTTTGTTGAATGGACTTGACCATATTCCTTTGAAATAGGTGGCATTCAGGAAATGGGCGTATTGATCGGGAGTGACCGGGTCTTTCAGGAAATCCTTGATCATCCCGCGGGTTTTTTCTTCGCACCATTTGTTGATGATCGACTTCACGTCTTCCTTACCGAAGTCTTTGTAACAGACATTCGCCTTGAAATTGGACTCCACCTTCTTGGTGAAAGAGTCCTTCAAAGGAAGCGCTCCTTTGTTGATCACCGCCATGTTGGCGATCTCAATCGTCGTGGTGGGATCTACAGCGGCACCTTCCTCAAGCATAGTCTTGCAGAAAGCGTTCAAATCGTCTATCGAATTGCCTCCGTACCCCAAAGCTTTGTTGATCTCCGCCTGTGTGTCCCCTTTGGCTCCATTATTCACCATCCCAAGCGCGAATGTCACGCTTATAGGAGACACCAGCATACTCTTTTCTCCCTCGTTCCCGGCAACTCTCTTGAAGAATTCCAGAGCGAAGGTGTTATTGGACTTCACGAATTCCAACTGAGCTCGGGTAAGGGGAATATCCTTCCTTTCTATAAGCTCGCCCGGATTGGCTGGGTCCTCCCCGGAATCTTCCTTGCCACAGGAGACAAGGACCAGGGAAACAGCCAACAAAGATAAAAGCAATCTGTTCATGATCATTAAACTATATCGGCAACGTCTTTTCCCTCAACCATTCGGCGACATCAGAAGAGAGCCTGGGGGAGAGGGTCCGGAAAACTCTTTCATTATATTCATTGAGCCACTTGACCTCAGAATCATCAAGCAATTCCTTGACAATTATCGAGGTGTCAAAATGGCACAGGGTCAAAGGTTCGAAACGGAGCCACCTTCCGAAGTCATTCTCTCCCGCTTCCACGCAAAGAGCGAGATTCTCATGGCGGATTCCGTGGCGGCCCTCCCGGTATATCCCTGGTTCTATCGAGGTGACCATCCCGGGCAGCATGGCCTGCTTGTTGAAATTCTGGCGAATGTCCTGCGGCCCTTCATGGACATTCAGGTAGAACCCGACACCATGGCCTGTGCCATGGCCGAAATTACGCTTGGAGTTCCAAAGAGGAGCCCTTGCCAACACATCCAGCTGGCAACCGGCGGTACCCTTCGGGAACACTACTTTAGTCAAAGCGATATGTCCCTTAAGCACAAGAGTGTAGTCCTCTTTCTCAAGCTGCGAGCACGGACCGAGAGGAACCGTGCGTGTGATGTCCGTCGTCCCGAAAAGATACTGCCCTCCTGAATCACATAGATACAAGCCGTTGGAGTACAACTCGGCAGAACCGGACTCCAGAGTGACATAATGAGGAAGAGCGGCATTGGGGCCATAGGCGGAGATGGTCTCGAAACTCTCTCCACGAAAACCTTCAATCTCTGAACGGAGCTCATGAAGCTTCGCTGAGCATTCGTATTCATTGAGCGGCTCACCGGCGGCTACCATGGTCTCAAGCCAGTAGAGGAACCTCTCCATGGCGAGCCCGTCCTCTAGGTGCGCCTCTTTCATTCCGGAGATCTCGATCTCATTCTTGACCGATTTACGCAAGGCAATCGGGGACTTCCCCGCCACAACGTTGTCTTTAAGAGTGTTCTCTTTGAGTATTCCGTAAAGGTTGTAGTTGAGCGTGGAGGAATCCACGACCAGACGCTTGATGTAGTCGTCATCGACCATGCCGGCGAGGGCCATCCCGATGTCGGAATAATCTTGGATATTTACACCGTCGGCAGTCAACTCATAGAAACTGTCCTCCGACTCATGATCACCCTCCGGAAGCGCTCCTTTCCTTACAAACCATTGGACAGTGTCGAGTGTGACCAGGAGATAAGACATGACCACTGGATTATAGGCCACATCATTCCCGCGCACATTCAACATCCATGCTATCTCGTCAAGAGCCGAAACCAGGATAGCATCGAACCCCTTGTCTGCCAGCCATTTCCTCAGCCATGTGATCTTTTGTCCGCGGGACCAGCCAACCGTCTCCGTCCCGAGTGTGATTATCGGAGTACAGGGGATCTCAGGACGGTCGGTCCAAAGAGGGGAAAGCATGTCAGGGACATTGGCCACCGCCGTCCTGTCTTTGCCGATGACTTCCCGTATTTCCTCAACATAAGAGGCGCTCACACCAAGCCCGTCAACGGCGATTACTACCTCGTCATAACCTTCGAACTGCCTGGAAAGCCATTCGGGAATAAGCACCTGATCTTGGACACGTGTCTTGTGGAGCTCTATCCCGGTGCCCTCAAGCTGCCTCTCGGCCTGTATGAAATACCTTGTGTCGGTCCATAGCCCGGCATGATCCTCGGTGATGACTATCTCTCCTTCTCCGGTGTAGCCGGAGACCCAGGCGACCTGATGCCACCTCGGAGCGGAATACTCACTCGCATGGGGGTCGTTCCCGGTCAATATGACCGCATCCCAACCCCTTGAGCGCATCATGTCCCTTATGGCCTCAATGCGGTTCCTCATTTCAGCAATTTACGCTTGAATAACTTAACAGTCGACAGAAGTAATTGATCGATAGGAATATAGGAAGAGACGGACTTAAGCCCGGAAAGAAGCATATTCCCGGGGGAATATGTCGCCTTCATGTCAGCGAAAGAGTGCTTGACCGCACCTTCCTGGGTGGAGATACGTCTCTTTACCAGCTTCTCGGCTTCCATCAGCTGGTCCATTGTCTTGATGTCTCTGTATTTCATGGCCCGGATCAGTTTTTCTCCTCGAAGAAGAGATCGATGAACAAAGGAACGAATGTGTTACGGAACATCTTCTTTCTCAAAAGGATAAGGACTCCGAGAACAAGCAGGAAGAACCCTGCCACTATGCCGGCCCCTCCAGCGTAACTGCCCACAAGCTCACCAATCCACATGACGCCCCCGATCGCTATTGAGATCATGATGATGGACACCACGAAGAGGACCAGCAGCATGTATAACAACTTACTGAGGGTCAATGACAAACCCTTGGCGGTTTTTAATTTGAGCTCGTCGATCCGAAGGTCTAGGTATTCACTGGCCTTCTCCCCGAGATCCTCGACAGGTCTAGTGAAATCGCTCATGACTTAAGCGTCTTCTTCGTTCCACTGATCCTCTGTCTCTTCCGGATCCTTGGACAGCGCTTTCTCGAGTTTATCCAACTGGGCCAGAATCTTCAGACGAGCCTCGTCCTTGAGGTCGGCGGCCTGGTCTGTCAATGTGGCTTTCAAGTCCTTGAAATCCCGGCGGGCGAGCCTGGCGCGAGCCCTGAGCCTGGAGGTGGCGCTCTCGGCACCCTTCTTCACATCTTCGAATGTCTCCTGGGCCTTCTCCCACCCTTCATCGGTGGCATCGACAAATTCGTCCCACCCTTCAGCCGCGGCGGCCTTGACTTTACGGCGGGTCTCTTCACCCTTCTCGGGCGCGAACAACAATCCGAGGGTCAACCCTGCGGCGGCCCCTGCTATCAAAGCGAATAATGAATCTCCTTTCATGACTCTGGATGTTTAATGTTTTGGTATTTACAAATATAGAAAATACCAAATAACAAGCCAAAATGGGTGTTAATAACTTTTTGTCATGCCGAGCTTTGAACGATATGTCATTTTGGGTATATTTGTATGAAAGAAACTTTCCGGAATGGCATTCGTACACCTCCACGTCCACACCCAGTATTCCATCCTCGACGGATTCTCGTCGATAGCCACTTTGTTCGACCGGGCCGAGGCCATGGGCATGCCCGCCCTGGCCATCACCGACCACGGTAACATGTACGGTGTCAAGGAGTTCTTCAAGTTCGCCGACAAGCACAAGGACAAAGAGACGAAAGAGTACAAGGTGAAGCCCATCATCGGCTGCGAGGTGTATGTCACAAGGCATTATGATCCCAAACTCAAGGACAATGAGCATAGGGCATATTACCACCTCATCCTTCTGGCGAAGAATTACCAGGGCTATCAGAACCTTTCTAACATAGTCTCGCTGGGACACATTGAAGGGTTGTACTATGGAAAGCCGAGGGTAAGCCACGAGATCATCGAGAAATACCACGAGGGGCTGATCTGCTGCTCCGCCTGTCTGGCTGGAGAGATTCCGAAAGACATCGTTTCCGGCAACATGGAAGCCGCCCGGAAAGCGGTGGAATGGCACAAGAAGGTTTTCGGCGAGGACTACTATCTGGAGGTCATGCTCCACAAGACCGAAGTCCCCGGACTCTCCCTGGAAGTATTTGAACAGCAGCAGATAAGCAATGCGGGAATATTCAAGCTAGCGGAAGAGACCGGTGTCAAGGTCGTCGCCACTAACGACGTCCATTTCGTGGATAAGGAGGATGGTCCCGCCCACGACCACCTGATCTGCCTCAACACAGGCAAAAAAATCTTCGAAGAGCCCCGCCTCCACTACACCCAGCAGGAATACCTTAAGAGTGAGGAGGAGATGGCCGCCCTGTTCCCTGACCACCCCGAAGTCCTGGCCACGACCCTCGAGATAGCCGACAAAGTGGAGGTGTACAGCATCGACCGTGACCACGTGCTCCCTAAATATGAGATCGACCCTGATTTCCTTTCCAACATCGACGCCCACCTGGAGAAATTCAAGGATGTGATCGATGCCGGCAGGTATGACAAGAAAGGCAATAGCCGGGGTGACGAGTTCTGCCGTTCAGTGGCCTATCTTTGCCATTTGACTTATGAGGGCGCCAGGAAACGATATGGCGAGACTCTCACTGAGGAGCAGAGGGAAAGGCTTGATTTCGAGCTCAAGACCATCTGCCGCATGGGTTTCCCGGACTATTTCCTGATTGTCCAGGACTATATCGCAGCGTGCCGCAAAGGAGGCAGCCTGGTAGGGCCTGGAAGAGGTTCGGCAGCTGGATCAGCCGTGGCTTATTGCTTGGGAATCACCAATTTGGATCCCATTAAGTACCAACTCCTGTTCGAGCGTTTCCTCAATCCCGACCGTATCTCGATGCCTGATATCGACGTCGATTTCGAGGACTTGGGGCTCGCTCACAAATATGTTGATGACACCTACGGGAAGGATCATGTCTCCAGGGTCATCACTTTCGGAACCATGCTTGCGAAGGGCGCCATCAAGGATGTGGCGAGAGTGCGGGACCTTCCCCTGGACGAGTCCAACAGGCTCTCGGGGTTGGTGCCCGACCGCCTCAGTGAGAAAGTCGAGAAAGAATATCCCTTCAACCCCAAGCTGGACGAACTGAAGCCAGGCTTCAAGTCTTATGAGAAAGATGGGAAATGGTTCCAAAAGGGGATGGAGGACACCGATGTCAAGATCACCCTCAAGAACTGTTTCCGTCTGGTTCCCGAGTTCAAAGATCTTCTGGCCAACGGTTCCGACCAGGTCAAGGACGTGTTGAACTTCGCGCTGAAGCTTGAGGGTTGCATCCGTCAGGTCGGCATGCATGCCTGCGCCACCATCATCGGCCGCGGAAGATTAACTGACTATATTCCCATCTGCCTCTCCCAGGACAAGGAGACCGGAGAGATGGTCTGGACCAGCCAATACGACGGCCACTACATCGAGGATGTGGGAATGCTCAAGATGGACTTCCTCGGACTCAACACATTGACCATCATCCACAAGTGCCTTGACAACATCAAGTTGCGTTTTGGGGAAGATATTGACATTGAGGCGATTGACATCAATGACAAACCCACTTACGAGCTTTACAGCCGGGGCGACACAGACAGCGTGTTCCAATTCGAGTCTCCCGGCATGAAGAGCAACCTCCAAAGGCTTCACCCGGAGCGCTTTGAGGATCTCATAGCGATGAACGCCCTCTACCGACCGGGGCCGATGGACTATATTCCCAACTTCATCGACAGGAAGCTAGGGATCGAGAAGATCGAATACGACCTTCCCGACATGGAGGAATACCTCAAGGACACCTATGGGGTCACGGTCTACCAAGAGCAGGTCATGCTCCTTTCCCAGAAGCTTGCAGGCTTCACCAAGGGTGAGGCTGACAAGTTGCGCAAAGCGATGGGAAAGAAGCAGATAGCCATCTTGAACGAGCTCAAGGACAAGTTCATGATCGGAGGAATCGCGAACGGCCACCCAGAGAAGACGTTGGACAAGATCTGGAAAGACTGGGAGAAGTTCGCCCAATACGCCTTCAACAAGTCCCACGCCACCTGCTACGCATGGGTCTCCTACCAAACCGGCTGGCTCAAATGCCACTATCCAGCGGAGTTCTTCGCCGCCAACCTCTCGTGCAATTTGGGCAACACCGCAGAGATACGCAAGATTCTCTCCGACTGCAAAGGCCACAGAATCAAGGTGAAAAGCCCTGATGTCAACGAGTCATATTCCCACTTCACCGTCAATAAGGCCGGGGATATCCGCTTCGGACTCAAGGGCATAAAGGGCTTCGGCACCAACGTGGCTGACGCTATCATAGCCGGAAGAGAGAGCGGAGGCCCCTACAAGGACATCTTCGATTTTGTGGAGAGGATGGACGGTGTTCTCAACCGGAAAGCGTTTGAGTGCCTTGTATACTCAGGAGCGTTCGATTCTTTCAAGATCAAGCGCAGGCAGTTCTTCATGCCCTGCAAGAACGGCAATTTCTTCATCGACGAGCTGGCCCGTTACGCCACACTTTACAGCCAGGACTCCGCCGATAGCGGCGCTTCACTGTTCGGGGATATGGAAGAGATGAAGCCTGTGAGGCCGGAAATACCTGAGAATGTGGAGGTTGACGACGAGCTGGAGATCCTTCAGAAAGAAAAGGAATTCGTAGGGATGTACATCTCCTCACACCCGCTGGAAAAGTATTCCTTCGAGATGGAGACCTTCACCAACCAGGAGCTAGCCACCTTGGACAACCTCGTGGCGGAGTGCGAGAAGTCCAAGAAAAAGATGAAGGTTGCCGTGGCCGGACTGGTGACGGAGACAGCGACCCTGACCGCCAAGAACGGAAAGCCATATTCCAGAACCAAGCTTGAGGACTACAGCGGCTCCTATGAACTGTCCCTGTTCGGCAAGGATCATGAGACCTTCATGAGATATCTCCAGCCCCACGCGAGCCTCTACATAGAAGGCGAGATAGATGAAAAGTTCCCCCTCCGCCAGGAAGAGAGGGCTCAAGGCAAGATGGCCCCATTCGGGTTCAAAGTTAAAGGAATATCACTGCTTGGCAACGTCAACGAGGGTAAGCTCGCCGGGTTCTCAATCAGCGTGACCACGCCCATGCTGACAGAGAAATTCCGCCACGACCTGGTCAAACTCGTGAGCGCCAACAAGGGCAAGACCCCTCTGAAGATGTTCCTTTACGACCCCGTCACAAAGTACAACATCGAGTTCCACTCCACCAAGTTCCAGGTGGCTGTCACATCAGAGTTCGTCTCTTCTCTCAAGCTTATGGGAATCAAGTGCGCCCCGGTGCTGAAATAGCGTGCCTGTATTCATGTTATTTATATGCCTTATTCATCCAGGCTTGGTACTTTGAGAAGTCGAAGGGCGGGGTACCGTAGAGGTAGTGGTTGCGGTATTTCTGGCCGGCGGTCTCATATTCAATCAGCAGAACACCCTGACCCTCAGGGATTGGCAGGCCAGCCACGAGAGAACGGCCGTTAGCTTCGACACTGAATTTACCCTTATAGACAACCTTGCCGCTCTCGACATCGGTCACCTTGACCTTGCCCTCTGCAGGTTCCCTGGAGTCATTGACGGCCTTCAAAGGAAGGAATCCGTCCTCCGGATCGTTAATCAGCACGCATACTGTCCTCTGGGCATTCCATAAATAGCTGTACGCCAGTTTCTTGGAGTTGTAATAGTCCACTATGGCGTCCGAGACGATCGGCCAGCCATCACGCACGTTCCACCATATCATGCCTGTACGGTCGAATTTCGCACCCCTGAACTTTTCCACGAAATACTTCATCGCCTCCGCCTGAGTGCTCTGAGAAGCCGCCACAAAGTCGTCAAGTGTCTTGGGGCGGAAACCGAACAACAGGTTTATCTGCTTGGTCATCAAGTCGTTCCTTCCCACGAACTCATCGAAGAACGGTATAGGTCGAACTGATTTGGTCAACCACTCCTTGTTCCACTCGCCGTCTTTGGTCCAAGGATAGCGGCAGTCCTTGGTGAACATCTTCTCGATGGATTCCTTGTTGGGAGCGCCATGATAGCCGATCTCGCTCACAAATATCGCCTTTGCCTCTTTGTAGAATGGATCCTTATAGTAGCCGCGAGGACCCCAGAGGTGATCCTGAGGGAGGTCGGAGCGCTGGCAACCGTTCTTGAAAGCTTCCTCGCTGAAATAAGGGGAGCTCGGAAGATATGGCCTTGTGGGATCGAACTCGTAAAGCACCTCTGGAATCATCTTACGGCTGATCACATCCTTGTTCGGATCGATATGGAATGTCGGCAAAGTCCAGAGCAGGGAGTTGTCATTCTCGTTGTTGCCAGACCAGATTGCCAAAGAAGGATGGCTTCTGAACTTCAGGACAACCTGTTTGATCTCCTCCCGGACTTTGGACACAAAAGCTTGATCCTGGGGGTATATGATCCCGGCCATAGAGAAGTCCTGCCATACCATGATTCCCTCACGGTCACAACGGTCATAGAACGGGGTGTCCTCATAGACATTACCGCCCCAGCAGCGGATCATATTGCAGTTAAGATCCACAACCATGTCCAAAGTACTGTCCACCCATTTGGCGTCCCTGCTGTGGAAACCGTCAAGAGGCACCCAGTTTGTCCCCCTGACATATATCCTCTCGCCATTGACATAGAAGCAGAACTCTCCCTCGCCGTTCTCGTCAATCATCTCGCTCCGGTCCAGCCTCACCGTCCTGAAACCCACTTTACGGGTATCAGACGCCAACACTGTCCCATCCTCATCGATTAAGGTTAATGTACCATCGTACAGGGCTGGCTCTCCATAACCCTTCGGCCACCAAAGGTCGGCTTTCTCCATCTTGAACTCTGTCCTCCAGGCATAAGTGGGAAGTAGCCGCTCATCCTGATAAGCTACTTTGCCGTTCCTCTCCAGTTTTACGTTAAGTTTCACCTTGTCTATCTTTGAGGCCGGGTATTTGATCTGGATGTCAACGAAGGCTGAGACTTCCCCTGTCGCAGGATTCGTGTCCACTGTAACCCAATGCACATTATTGATACTCACCGGGTTCTGGATGCTCAGAGACACGTCCCTCCATAGACCCGCGCTCACAAGGCGGGGCATGATGTCCCAGCCGTAGCAGTGACGAGGCTTGCGGATCCACACGGATTCGGTGTAATGCCTGAAACTGTAGGTCCCGACAAGATACTTCTGAGCCTCAAGGACGGCGGAGCGAAGGATGACCTGAAGGCGGTTTTCACCCGTTTTGATTATGTCAGTGACGTCATATTTATGGGCAATCATGGCGTCTTCCGCGGAGCCGACCTTCTGCCCGTTAAGCCAGATGTCAGCCAGACAGTCTATTCCCTCAAAATCCAGGATAACCCTCTGTCCTTTAGATATTTCCGGAGCCTCAAAACTCTTACTGTACATCCATTGGCAGAATTCGTACGGCCTGAGTTCGTAGATGTTGTTCCCGATCTCCGGATCCTTTATCATCCCAGCAGCCAGCAGATCCAGCTCAACATTGCCAGGAACGGTAGCGGTGAGTTTAGTTGTCTTCAAAGCCGCCACTTCAGAAGGGTCTGTGACAGCCACGTCCTCCTGCGGCCAGAACTCCAGATTCCATTTGCCGTTAAGGGATATCTTGTCTTGGGCTAGGGCGCTCTGGCTCACGACCAGGAGCAACGCAACGATGGAGAGAATAAACGATCTTCTCATGGTTCTTGGTTTGAATATTCTTTGTTCAGTTCCTCAAGAATGGTCTTGGCGAGAGCCGGGGAGACCATGGTGGAAAGGTCCTCAAGCGAGGCGGCGGCAATACGGGCCACCGAACCGTAATGCATCAACAGGCGGCTCTCGGTTTGTTCCCCGACGCCTTTAATTTCCCGCAGGGCACTCTTCAGCTGACCTTTGCTGCGAAGTGAGCGGTGGAAGGTGATTCCGAAGCGGTGAGCCTCGTCCCTTATCTGCATCAAGACCTTGAGCGCATGGGAGTTGCGATCGAGAAAAAGGGGATATGGATCGTTGATGCGGATAACCAGCTCCATCCTTTTAGCCAAACCGACAACCATAAGCTTGTCAAGCAACCCAAGCTCGGCGAGAGCCTGCCTGGCGAACTCCAACTGTCCCTCTCCACCATCTATAACTACAAGCTGCGGGAGATCATCAGGCGCCTCGTTAAGCATCCTTGAATATCGCCGGTTAACGACTTCTTTCATGGAAGCGAAATCATTGGCTCCTATTACCGTCTTGATCTTGAACTTGCGGTAGTCTTTTTTTGAAGGTACCCCATCCCGGAAAACCACGCAGGAAGCGACCGGATTCGTGCCTTGGATGTTGGAGTTGTCGAAGCACTCTATGTGCTTAGGTAACTCTTTCATTCCAAGCGCTTTCTGGAGATCTTCCATAACCATGCGCTTGTACTCGTCCGGATCGGTCCTCTCTTTCTGCTTCAAAGCGTTGAAATGGTATTCACGGGCGTTCTTGGCGCTCAATTCCAGAAGAGACATCTTGTCGCCCTTGACCGGAATCTTGAACTCAACACCCTCTATCTCAACATCCGGAAGGAAAGGGACTATCACTTCTTTTGCCAACGTCCCGAACTTCGACTCAATCTCGGCTATGAAAGCGCTAAGGACAGACGCCTGCTCCTCCTCGATGTTCATCTTGAACCCTAAATTCAGGGACTGTATGACAGCGCCTCCCCTGATCCTCAAGAAATTGCCGAAAGCTTCGCTTCCGTCGAAAACCAGAGAGAAAACATCACACGAAGCATCTGATACTGAAGAGATTATGGATTTGGAATAATGCTTTTTGAGGGCGTCTATCCTGTTCTTGAAAATTTGCGCATCCTCAAAGCGAAGCTCTGAGGCAGCCTCTTTCATCGCCGACTCATATTCCCGGATTATGTCGTTGACCCCTCCTTTGAGAAGACGGGTGATCTCGGCTATCCATGAGGAATATTCTTCCCTGCTTACAGCGCCGACACAACAGCCTTTGCACCTTCCGATGTGCATCTCGAGACATGGGCGGAACTTCCCCCGTAACACCCCTTCCCCCGTAATCTTCAATTTGCACGAACGGAGAGGATAATTCTTCCGGAAAAACTCGAGGAGATAGTTGGCGTGGGTCACAGAACTATATGGCCCATAATACGTTCCGCTTTTACGGTCCACTCTTCTTGTAAGAAAGACCCTAGGGAACTCCTCTTTGGTTACAACTATCCACGGATAAGTTTTCGAATCCTTGAGGAGGATATTATAATGGGGCTTGTATTGCTTGATCAGATTGTTCTCCAGCAGAAGGGCGTCAGCCTCCGAATCTACCACGGAGAACTGCGCGTCCGCTATCTTTGAGACCAACAGCCTTGTCTTGACGTTCAGCCTCTCGGGCGGCACGAAATACTGTGCGACCCTCTTGTGAAGATCTTTCGCCTTCCCCACATAAATCACCTTCCCCGAGGAATCGTAATAGCGATAGACCCCCGGGGAATGTGGAAACAGGGAAATTTTCTCCCTGACAGTGAGATTATTACCGTCCAAGATTACTTGACGGGCTTGACATGCTTGGCCACCTCAGCCTCAATGTCGTCCCCGCGGAGATCCCTCTTGACGATGGTTCCATCAGGATCGAAGAGAATGATGTGAGGAATGCCGTCAATTCCGTAAATGTTGGTCGGAATCCTTTGAGCATCGATAATCTGGTTCCAGACTATACCCTGCTTCTTCGCGGACTCAATGGTGTCCTCTTTCTTGTCCCATACAGCGACACTCAGAACATCAAACTCAGGACCAGCATACTTCTCATAGACATTCTTGATGTTAGGCATCTCGGCCTTGCACGGTCCGCACCATGACGCCCAAAAGTCAACGAGGATGTACTTGCCCTTGCCGATATAGTCGGAGAACTTCTGCTTACCAACGGTGAAATCCGTGAACATCTGGCCCTCCGCGGTCTTCTTCCTTGCGGCGACAGATTTGGTGAGCGTGGAAATGGAAGGAACCGAGGCCAGGACAGTGTCAATCGTCGTGAGGACTGAGTCCATCTGATCATTGGTGAGCAAGTAACGCAGATTGTCAATCGCCGACACCGCGGTCAGGTTGTCCTTGTTGGCATCGACAGTGGCAAGGCAAAGCTTCCTGACGTCATTCTGGAAATCATCATAAAGCTTATCCTCCGTCGCTTCATCCTTCGCGGCTTCAATCTGTGGCTGGTAAATCGCCTGAATATCCTGCATGGACTTGTTGAAAGCGTCATACTTAGCTTGAACAGAGATCTTAGGATACTTGGAAATAACCTTGAGAGTCTTGTCCTCATTGAAAGAGATTGTCAAAGGAGTTCCGTCTGAGACGAAACTCGCGGTGATGTTACCTGCTTTCAACTTCGCCAACGTTGTGAGACACTTAGGAACCTCAGCTTTGAATTGTCCGTTCTGAACGGTGATGCTCTTGCTGTAACCCAATGGCTTGATGCTGATGTTGATCATCTCAGGAGCATCCGCACCCAAATTACCAGTTACTAATGTTTTGTCAGAGACTTTCGGACCGCAACCCGCTATTATAAGCGATAAGGCGGCCACCAAAATAATCGATCTTGTCTTCATTTTTTCGTTTTATATGATCTACTTCTTGTCACCAAGGTCGAGGATCCTGACATTGCGGATCTTGAGTCCCTCTCCATGGCCACAGAAGGAAATATATCCCTTCTTGTTAAACATTCCAGGGTGGTTCCTGTGATCCACGGTGTAAGGATTCGTGCCGCTGCCATCGGGAGCCACATTGTGGCCCTTGCAAGCGGTACGGATATTCCCATCCACAATAACCTCTCCGTTGACAGTGACCTTGATGCGGTCTCCCTCAACCCTTATCTCCTCAGTGCTCCACTCTCCGAGAGGTTTATGCTTGATCCTCTTGGCCGGTATTACTCCATAAACCGAGCCATGAACTTGGTATTCGCGTAAATTCGCATACATTGGGGCGTCATGATCGAGAATTTGGACCTCGCACATGGCGTCATAAGCGGCGTCAACACCCATAGGAGTCCTCACTCCGACTCCATTGTTGACTCCCTCGCGGAGGAAACAGAACTCGAAGCGATAGACGAAGTTGCGGTACTCCTTCTTGGTATAGAGGTTGCCCGTGCTACCATAATTAGCTGACACATAGATAGTTCCATTGACAGGAATATACCCCTCAAGATCACCCTGCCACTTGTCAAGGTTCGTTCCGTCAAAGAGCATCTCAAATCCCTGCTTCTTCTCTTCTGCGGTTAGCTGGGAAGGGGTGAAAGGCTTCGCTTTCTCAAGAATCTGGTTGATCTCGTCAATAGCGTAACCATCATCCGCGCCACCGGCCGCCTTGAAAATAGTCTTGGCCTTATCCAGGTTGGACTTCAGTGTGTTGTAATCAATCTCCTCAGTTGTCTTGGAGGCGATGTTCTTGATGGCATTGGCTGCGGTATAAGCGGCATCTTTGTCATCAAGAGACTTACCAGCGAGAAGGAAGGATTTCATCGTAGGGACACCAGCCAAGGCTTTCAAAGCCAACTCTTTGACACCTTTAAGTCCGGTAATGCCGAGGACCTCTCCCAAAGACGAGCGTTTCTTTTCGGGATTAGTCTCGAACTGATCCAGCAAGGAAATGTAACGAGGAAGGACGAAGCCCTGCTTGTCAGGATTATTCTTGGCGGCGTCGAGAAGAACAGGAGCGGCCTTGTAATTGTCCATGAAGGCTAGGGCGGATAGCGCCTGATCATTACCTGCTTTCCATGCGTCAGCAAGATCGGTGACAGCCTCATCGGTGCCGGTGGAAGCGAGAACACGATAGAAGTTAGCCACATTCTTGGCGGTCTTCATAAGGCCGCTGACCTTTGAATACTGCTCCGCGGGAGAGAGTGTGTGAATGGCTGACTCGAGAGCGCCTTGATAACTGCTAACAACGTCCTTGTCCTTGGCGGCATCAAGAAGACCGCCGACCTTGGCGATGTCACCAACTCCCGTAAAGGAAGACAAAGCGGTTGTCGCCATGTTGGAAATAGCTTTGTCAGAGGAGTTTATCATCGAGAATACGATCGGGGCCACATTCTTCATCCTCCTCGAGGAGGCGAGGTCCATCAGATTCTTGACAGCGGCCATGTCATTTCCGGCAAGCTTCTCGGTGAGAGCCGCGGCGACGTCATCCTTGATGTCACCCTTGAAAGACTTGAGAGCGGTCAAAGCCTCGAGGCCATTCTCCCCGCCAAGCTGGCCGATAAGAGCCTTCGCGGCGGCTGATCCACCAATCTTACCGGCTGCGGAAATGGCGGCTTTGGCGACCTCACCACCGTCTCCGATGGCGGAATTCACTATGTTGGCCACAGAGGAGATCTTATTGTTGCCAAACCAGTTGAGCACGTCGACTTTGGCATCAGGGGCAAGTTTCTTGAATTTACCGGTGAGAACCGGGACAAGGGCGGAGGCTCCAAGGATCTTCGTGGCATTGCCAAGCACAGAGTTCCTGAATATCTTGTCGTCACTCTTGAGAGCGGAGGTAACGGTCTTCAATGCCTTCGCGGGCTCCGCATTCATCAGGGACCAGGCGGCAAGGCACTTTTCATGGGTCGCTCCGGACTTGAGCAGGGCCTTGGCTTCCTTGACTGGCATCAAAGCCTCGGCCTCGGGTGCCACATAGTCACCGAGCATCCTCTGAAGGGAGGTCAGCAGTTGCTTGTTGTAAGTGTCAGAGCAGGCAGCTGCGGCATCTTGGAGTCCCTTGAGCACGTCAGCCTTCTTGGCGGCATGGGCGGGATCGTTGACATATGAGACCAATCCCTGGAGGGCATATTCATAAATGGCGTTCTTGACGCCATCGCCGGCGGGCTTCATGAGCTTGGCCACCTCCACGATAGACTGGGGAGCGGCGGCGGCCAGATCCCCCATCTGGGTGGCGAAATCCGAGCTGTTCTGGGCCGGCATGGCGGCCAGCACATCAGCGACTATGGTCTGAACGGTCCTCTGCCTGGCGTCCTGAGCGTACATGGACACCGAGAGGGCCAGAAGAATCAATATCGAATATATCTTTTTCATACTTCACTCTGGTTTTAAATTGACCAAGGTCCGCGCATGGGCTGGTTGATCAGCAGGTTGGCGGCATCGTCGTTAATGAACATCTGCTTGTCGGGATCGAAATGGAGCGTCCTTCCGAGACGGAGGGCGCATGAACCCATGTTGACAATCGTGCAGCTATGGTGGCCATTCTCCTCATTGAGGGCGAACTTCTGGCGGTTCTTGACACAGTCGAGGAAGTCAACCTGGCGAGGCTCCGGATCAGGAAGCTCGTTGATGACGTCCATGACATTGGGGATGGTGCACTCGAAGCCTTTGTAGACCTTGCCATTAGGACCCTCAAGATACGGGACCTTGCCGGGACTCTCGAAGCCCTCACCCTCAAGGATGATCTTGCAGCCGTCAGCGTAGGTGTAGGTGATGCTTCTCCATATTCCCACGGCGTCGGGATGCTGCTGGGGAGCGTCAACCTCAACCTTGACAGGAAGGTCATTGTCCTTGCCCAGGAAGTACTGGACAGGATCGATATAGTGCTGACCCATATCGCCGAGACCACCGGACTCATAATCCCAGTATCCGCGGAAACTCTGGTGCACGCGGTGAGGATGGTATGGCTTGACCGGAGCGGGTCCGAGCCACATGTCATAATCCAGCTCTTTCGGAACCGGCTGAGGGACAAGATTTTCCTTTCCGGTCCAATAGAACTTCCAGGCGAATCCGGTCGCTCCGGAGATCCTCACGGTAAGAGGCCATCCGAGGAGTCCGCTGTCAACGAGTTTCTTCAAAGGCTCGACAGTCGTGCCGAGGCCGTAGAATGTGTCCTTGAAACGGAACCAGGTGTCAAGACGGAAGATGCTGCCATACTTGTTGACAGCCTCAACCACCTTCTTACCCTCACCAATGGTCCTTGTCATTGGCTTCTCGCAGAAGATGTCTTTCCCCGTCTTGGCCGCTTCCACAG
Source organism: Bacteroidales bacterium (assembly GCA_017557535.1). GTDB lineage: Bacteria > Bacteroidota > Bacteroidia > Bacteroidales > UBA932 > Cryptobacteroides. The sequence goes on from JAFYYM010000097.1 coordinate 106,124, forward strand.
CCATAAGGCCATGCCAATGTGATGGAGTGGCTATATGGACGATGTCCACATTGGGGTCATGGACAAGATCCCTCCAATCGTGATACGACTGGAGTTTGGTCCCGAACCTCTCCTCTCCTTTCTGGAGAGCATTGTCGAGGTGCTTCTGGTCAACATCGCAGACAGCCACGAGGCGGCAGCGCTCATCGCTGGCGAAGTGAAGGTTGCTCATACCGATACCGCCAACACCGATGATACCGCGGGTCATCTGGTCGCTCGGCGCCACGAATTTGCTGGAGGAGTCGCCCATCTTTCCGAATACTTCACGGGGAAGAATCGTCAAGGCGCCGATTCCGAGACCAGCTTTCTTGATAAAATCTCTTCTGGATTGTGCCATAATTAATTATGTTATTGAGTTTTAGTTTTTACAACAATATCAGCGCTAAATTAATAAAAACAGTCGAATATGTCAACTGCTCACTTAGAGTTTCACATCCACGAATATCGGTAGATGGTCAGACGCCACCTCCACATCTCCGCCCTGTAATTTGACAGGGACATCAGAGCCGGCCAAGGTGTATTTGGCGCCATTCCTCAAAGCGAGAATAAAATCTATGCGTTCGAAGGGATTGTGGGCGGAGAACGTGTTCTTCCCACAAGAAAGCACTTCCCACTCTTTTTCCAACTCTTTCAGCACATCGCTTCCCGCGGTGGAGTTCATATCCCCGGCCAAAAAGACAGGCTTTTTTGATTTGGCAAATCTTACCGCCAAAACCTCATTGATGGTTTTCGCCTGGACAACCATTGATGGCATGTCCTTATTGTCGAGATGTGTGGTGGCAAGAACATACTTCTTTGTCTCAACGACTCCGCAAGCCCTTGGTTCTGTGCCGTTTCCCTTGGGCAGAGCGATCGTGAAAGAATCTATGATCTTATCCGGAACCGTTATCCCCACTCCGTAGGCTCCTCCGGCGAATGGCATGGCTCGGCTGAAACGATACTCCCATCCGCCCATCGCCTCGGCGAAATCAGCCAGTTGATAATTACCATGACGGGTGGTGCAACTGTCCAACTCGTTGAGCGAAAGAGCATCCGCCCCTATTTCACTCATCATGGCGGCCACCATCGGGATGCTGTTCTCAATCTCTTTTGAGAAAACCCCGACATTATACTGCACTATCCGGGTGACACCCTTCGACTTGGGGTAGACTTCGTTCACTGACGGTCTCGCAGTCTTTCCGCCGCAACCGCAAAGAACCCCTATGGCTAAGAGAATGAATATGACTGTATTCCTATTCATGATGCACATGGTTATCACCCATAAAGTTACCAAAAAAAAGAAAAACCGGCACACACGGTACCGGTCTTTCTTAATTACGAAGGATAAACCTTACTCGGCGCTCCTGGAGTCACGACGAGGGGCGCGGCCACCACGACGGTCGCCACGATCTCCACGACGGTCACCCCTGCGGTCTCCGCGGTCATTCCTAGGACGTCCGGCGCCCTGGGCGTTGGCGGCTGAAGGGGCGTTAGGAGTAAGATCCTGCTTCCCGTAGCGCTCACCGTTGCAGATCCACACCTTGATTCCGAGGCAACCGACCTTAGTGCTGGCGATAGCCAGAGCATAGTCGATGTCAGCGCGGAAAGTGTGAAGAGGAGTACGTCCTTCCTTGAACATCTCGCTGCGAGCCATCTCAGCACCACCGACGCGGCCGCTGATCTGAACCTTGATGCCTTCGGCTCCAACCCTCATGGCGGAGGCGATAGCCATCTTGATGGCCCTGCGGTAAGAGACACGACCCTCAATCTGACGGGCGATGCTGTCGGCCACGATGTGGGCGTCAACCTCAGGCCTCTTGACCTCGAAGATGTTGATCTGGACATCCTTCTTGGTGACCTTCTTGAGCTCTTCCTTAAGCTTGTCAACCTCCTGTCCGCCCTTACCGATGATGAAACCAGGCCTAGCGGCGTGGATGGTCACGGTGATGAGCTTGAGGGTCCTCTCGATGACGATCTTGGAGATGCTGGCCTTCGAGAGACGGTTGGTCAAGTACTTACGGATCTCATAATCCTCGGCGATCTTCTCGGCGTAGTTGCCGCCACACCAGTTGGAGTCCCATCCACGGGTGATACCGATTCTGTTGGAAATAGGGTTAGTTTTCTGTCCCATAATTAATTCTCCTCTACTGTAGCGGGTTTGACATCGAGAA